>CALDOK010000278.1 GCA_937912125.1 uncultured Pseudomonadota bacterium | reverse complement strand
GGGTTCCTCGTCGACCAGTGGCTCCAGCTCCGGCTGGTCGGGTTCCTCGTCGACCTGTGGGTCCAGCTCCGGCTGGTCGGGTTCCTCGACGGGCACCTCCTCGACCACTTGCTGGACCACTTCCTGGACCACTTCCTGGACCACTTCCTGGACCACAGTCTCCACGATCGGCTCTTCCGTGGACGGCTGTTCCGGCTCTGGAGGAAGCTCTTCTTCGCTGGAGGGGATGAACTCCTCCCCGAGGTCGGGAGGAGGCTCGGGCTGGGTGAGCGTGTTCTGCAGCTCGATGGTCTTGTGGTCGCCCTCGTCGTCCTCGATCAGCGAGGGTGGGGCGACGAACATGCCGTTCTGGTCGATGAGGGGGAAGTCGTCCTGGAACGGGATCTCGATGGTGACCCGGCGGCGGGGGACGGACTGGGGCGCAGACCTGGTGAGCGCCTTGTGGATCGGCCTGGGGGTGGGCTGCAGTGGGGCCGGCGGGCTGGGCTCAGGGTGTGGAGCTTGGGCTGCTTGGTGTGGACCTTGACGTCGAGCTTGGACAGGATCGGCCTGCACAACGGGCTCGTGCCCACCCAGTTGGTGGCTGTCGGGCGAGGCAGGAGTGCGCCTGTGCTGGGCCGTGGCGATGGCAGGCTGGTTGAAGAGGGATGGCCGGAGGTCGGGCTCTTGGCGGCGGGGGATGGGCGCCAGCTGGATGCCGTAGTCGGCGAGGTAGGCCGCCAGGGCTTGCTCGGTGGCGCCGTGGCGGAAGCGCAGGGCGGAGACGGCCTGGCGGACGGCGCGGGCCGGGGCCAGGCGGTAGCCGCCGCCCCAGCGCAGCAGGCCGCGGAGCATCAGCGCCAAGCGCTCGTCGCCGTGGGAGATGCGAGGGAGCGCTCGGGACACGTCGGCCGGAATGCCTGGGGACAGCAAGCGCGCGGTGCTGCGCTCGGGCTCGGGGAGGGGCCAGGGGCCGCCCAGGGTGGCCCACAGCACTGCGCCGATGCACTGGCAGTCCCGCGCCTGGATGTTGTCGGCCAGGGGGTCGGAGCCCTGCAGGATCAGCTCGGGGTCGGGGCCCACCAGCAGGGTCCCCTCGGCGGTCCAGCCCACCGAGCTGGGGGAGAAGCCACCGTGGCCTGCCCCCTGGTCATGGAGCACCGCGAAGATCTCCGCGAGCTGATGGACCAGGGCCAGGGCTGCAGCCACGGGCATGGGGCGCTCGAGCTGGGCGCAGGTGAGCACCAGGCCGCCCTCGACGAAGCAGCCAGGGGCGTGGTGCTCTGGCTGAACCACCACTCGGGCGAAGGGCGGGAAGGCAGGCAGGTGGGCCAGCCGGGCCCGGAGATCGGAGCGCCCGGACCACAGCTCACCAGGGCCCAGATCGGGCCATGTGACAGCCTCTCGCTTCAGTCCTTCGGGGATGGACAAGGGCAGCCTGGGGTGTAGGTGACGACGCTGCCACGTAGCGGGCTCCCGAGGCGGGGACCAGTCGGGAGGGCCTGGGGCTGGGGGGGGCGAGGGTGGACTGTGTGGGGCTGGAGGCCCGCGACCGCTCTGGCGCTCCGGATCTGGGGCCCTGGAGGGGGGATCGGGTGTTCATCACCAGGGTGTTGGCCCCTTGATGGGGGGGGGCGTGGCCGTTACCATGCCAGCTTCGCCGAGCGGGGCCGCGCTGGTCTCGCTCTCGACCATGGAAGATCGCCATGAATCGCGTGGAAGCCGCCATCGCCCAAGGGCGCTGTGTCATCGCTCTGGGCAGCCAATTGCTGCGAGACTCCGAAGTACTGATGGAAATCCGCCATCGCGCGGGGATTCCCATGTTCGTGCTCGGGGGCGATCCCGTCGAGCCCGTGGGCACGGTGTCCGCCGCGGCCCTGGCGCCCTGCCTGGATGTCCAGGGTGGTGTGCTCGTGCTGGTCGAGCCCGACTCGGCGCTGGACGCCAAGGGTCTTCACGACCTGGGCCTCCTGGTGCAGCAGGGTGGCAACAAGCCCCGCCTGGTCATCGCCGCGCGGGCCTTCAACCCCTTCACCTTGCCCATGGCCCTGCGCCTGCTCAAGATGGAGCAGGAGCGCAAGCGCGCCCGGGACTTCATGGGCTCCCTGCCCGTGCCGGCCGTGGCTGCGCCGGTCGCGGCCGCGGCCCCGGTCGCGCAGCAGGCCGGGCCTGCCCCCGCCAAGCCCAAGCGCGAGAAGTCTCCCAGCGCCGTGCGCGCGCCCCGGGTCGGCTTCAGTGGCCGCGAAGAAGAGCTGGGCACGCTCTCGACCTTGCTGGGCGATGGCGGGCCCATCGTGGTCGCCGGCCCCAAGGGCATCGGCCGCCGCTGGCTCATCGAGCGCTGCCTGTCCGAGTCGCCCCTCCGGCGCCTGCCCGACGTGGTGCTCAGCTGGAGCTCCGCGGCCGATCACCTCTACGCTCGCTTGGCCCAGGCCACCGAGGATGCCGGTGACAAGCGCCTCGCCAAGGCCATGCGCTCCGCGAGCGAGCGGCCTGCGCCCGCCCAGCTGGCTCAGCTGGCCGCCGAGTGTCTGCAGGCCGAAGGCCTCTCCGACACGGTGATGATCATCCATGTCGACGAGCGCCTGATGCGCGACGACGGCTCCATGCACCGCCGGGGACGGCTCGAGCTGTTGCTCGAGGCGCTGCTGACCAGTCGCTATGCCCCACGCTTGGTCTTCACCATGAAGATTCAGCCAGCCTTCTACCGGGAGGGAGCGGGAGCGGCCCTCCGTGGGCTCACCCTCGGTGGGCTCGCGGGCAAGGAGCTGTACGAGATCTTCGATGCCTACCGCTTCTCCGAGGCCCCCCGCGACCAGATGGGCGAGGTGCACAGGCTCACCCTCGGGCACCCCATGGCCACCCGCACCTTGGCGGTCATCGCGCGCTCCAGCAAGGAGCCCCAGGCCACCCTGGCGGACCGCAAGGTGCTCAAGCTCGAGGCCATCGATCAGCTCGAGCCCCTGGCTCGCAAGCTCCGCCGTCGCGTGGAGCGTCTGACCGACGACCTGCGCAAGACCCTGGCCACCATCGCTCACCTGCAGCACCCGGCGCCCGCCGACCTCCTGCAGCGCCTGGGCGTCTCGCGAGACGACCGCATCTCGCTGCTGGCCAAGGGCCTGCTCGAGAGCACCCCTGTCCAGGGCAACGATCGGCTGTACTACGTGCATCCCCTGGTGGCCCTGCAGCTCTCCCTGCGCGAGGTCACGGACTACCCCACCTTCGAGACCCTGGGCCACGCCTACCTCGAGATGGGCAGGCGCAGCACCGGCAGCGAGAAGCTGCAGCTGGGCCTAGAGGGCAACCGCTGCCTGCTCATGGCGCGGCTCAGCCGCAGCGCCGTTCGCCTTCCCTTCCCGGATCAGGACGCCGAGGTCGAGTCCGTGCGCGGGCTGATCCGGGGTCGCCAGCCGCGGCTGGATCTGGCCGAGCAGAGGGTCAACTACCTGATCAAGGCCGATCCCGGGAACACCGAGGCCCTGATGCTCAAGGCCGAGACCCTGGTCGTCGGCAACGCCAGCGACGAGCTGGTCCAGCAGGCCTTCGATCGCGCCGCACAGGCTGCGCCCACCCCCGAGGTCTTCCACCTCGAGGCCAACTGGCACCTCAGCCGGGGCAAGGGCGGCAAGATCGACGAAGCCATCGATGCCCTGCTGCGGGGCTCCGCCCTGTTCGCCGACAACGGTCGCCTGCGCCGTCGCTTGGCCGGCCTGCTCCTCGAGGCCCACCGTCAGGACGAGGCCATCGAGATCCTCAAGCAGACCCTCGCCATCGAGCCCATGATGCCCGACACCTACGGGCTGCTCGGCCAGGTCATGATGGACCGCGGCCCCGCCGCATGGAAGCAGGCCACCGAGTACCTGGACGAGGCGCTGCGCTTGTCCCCCGAAGACTCCCTGCACCTGGCCCGCCTGGGGCGCCTGCTGCGCCTGCGCGGCATGGTCGAGCACGAGGAGCGCGAGCAGCTCTGGGCCCAGGCCACCGAGTTCTTCGAGCGTGCCATCCAGGACCAGCGTCGGAACCATCGCGCCATGGTCGAGCTCGCCACCCTCCTGCTCGACCGCCAGGGCACCACCGATCTCGATCGTGTGGCCTGGTTGTTGGACAAGGCCGCCCAGCCGCGGGCCAAGGGCAAGTCCCGCCGTCCCGACAAGGTCCTCGAGGCGCGCCTGGCCGCGCGACGTGGGCGGGTCGAAGAGGCCGAAGCCGTGCTCGAACGCCTGGTCCAGAGCGACCCCAAGAACCACCGTGCCCGCGCCGCGCTGGCCGAGGTGCTCTACGCCAAGAGCCGGGTCTTCAGGGCTCACTCCGAGTACCAGCGCGCCCAGCAGGACGCCCCCGAGGGCGCCGCCGAGCGGCATGCCTACGAGTCCGCCATGCAGCAGCTGCAGGCGTTGATCGAGTCGGGTCAGGCCATCGAGCTCGAGCGCCAGGCCGACGTCGCCGCCGCCCAGCAGCCCGCCCCCGAGGCCCCGCCCGAGGCCGCTGCGGTGCCTGTGCCCGAGCGCCGACGCACCCGCCGTCGCGGTGGTCGCGTGCGCCTGGTGGACGCCAACGTCGACATCGTCCAGGTGCAGCCCGACGAGGCCCCCGCGCCCGAGGGTGCTGGCGACGTCCCGGTGCAGGCCGACGAGGCCCCCGTGCCCGAGGGCATCGACGACGGCGAGACCGATGGAGTCGCCGGAGCCGAGGAGTAGCGATGGCCTACCGCAAGGACCGCAACATCACCGCGGAGATCCCCAACTATCGTCGCATCCTAGCGCACATCACCCCCGACCGCGACCACGCGGCCATCTACTTCGAGCAGAGCCTCGATCTGTCGCGAACCTTGCCGTGGCTCGAGGCCGAGCGTGAGCGCACGGGCAAGAAGATCACCTTCTTGCACCTGTTCCTGGCGGCCACCGGGCGCATCCTCAACCAGCGGCCCCAGCTCAACCGCTACTGCAAGGGCTGGCGCCTCTACCAGCGCGATGGCGTGACCATCACCATCTCGGTCAAGAAGTCCCTCGAGGACGGCGCCAAGATCGTGATGCTCAAGGTACCCATCACCATCGACGACACCCCCGAGACCATCCACGACAAGGTCGTGGCCATGGTCGGCAAGGGGCGCAGCGGCGACACCCACGACGAGAAAGAGACGGCGTTCTTCCTCAAGCTCCCCGGGCTCATCCTCAGCCCGCTGGTGCGCTTGGTCTTGTGGCTCGACCGCTGGCACCTGCTGCCGGGCTTCTTCGTGGACCCCGATCCCATGTTCACGTCCATGGTCTGCGCCAATGTCGGGTCGGTCGGCATCGCTCCCGGCTACCACCACCTGTACGAATACGGCAACAGCCCGTTCTTCGCGACCATCGGCGCCATCCACGACGCTCCGGCCGCCGTCGACGGCGAGCTCGTGGTGCGCCCCCAGGTGCGCATCAAGTACACCTTCGACGAGCGTGTCGATGACGCCCTGTCCTGCGCCCTGTCCCTGGCCGGCCAGGAGGAGATGATCCAGGACCCGGAGAGCTTCGTGCGGGGCATCAGGGACTATGGTGGTGCGCCGCCGCGTTCTCGCGAGAAGCCGCGGCCTTAGCGCCCAGACTCCTACGCTGGCTTTCGTTTCCCGGGGACACCGGGCAGGCACGCTCCGTGCTATGCTCCGCGCTTTCCCAAACTTGGAGTGCCCATGAGCATCCTGTCCGAGCGCCGTACCGAGACGCGCTTCACCGACTACAAGGCCGCGTGGAGCATCGACCAGGCCACGGTCGAGGCCAACCGCTGTCTCTACTGCTACGACGCCCCCTGCATCAGCAAGTGCCCCTCCGCCGTCAACGTGCCGGAGTTCATTCGCCGTATCGCCACGGGCAACCTCGAGGGCTCCGCCGAGCTCATCCTCGCCGACAACCCGCTGGGCATGAGCTGCGCTCGGGTGTGCCCGGTCGAGGTGCTGTGCTCCGGCTCCTGCGTGCTCCCCGACATGGGGCTGCCCGCCATTGAGATCGGACGCCTGCAGCGCTTCGTCACCGACATGGCCCTGGACGGCGGATGGATCTTCGGGGATCGCGCCCCTGCCACCGGCAAGCGCGTCGCGCTGGTGGGCGCCGGGCCCTCCTCCCTGGCCTGCGCCTGGTACCTGGGCCGCTTGGGCCACAAGCCCGTGATCTTCGAGAAGGATCGCCTGCTGGGCGGGCTGAACACCACGGCCATCGCGCCATACAAGATGAAGGCCGACCGGGCCATCCAGGAGGCCGAGTACCTGGTCGCCGGCGCCGACGCCGAGGTCCGCTTCGGCGTCGACGTGGGCACGGACCTGCCCTGGGCCGAGCTCGAGCGCGACTTCGACGCCGTGTTCGTGGGCGTGGGCCTGGGCCCCGATCGCCTCATGGCCCGCCTGCCGGGCTCCGACCTGGCCGGCATCGAAGGCGCCGTGGAGTTCATCGGCCAGATCAAGACCCGCGAGATCGATCTGCGCGGCCTCGAGCGCACCGTGGTCATCGGCGGGGGCAACACCGCCGTGGACCTCACCCGCGAGCTGCTCGAGCTGGGCGTTCCCGTGGTCACCCTGGTGTATCGCCGGGAACAAAGCAGCATGAAGGGCTACCAGCACGAGTGGGAGCAGGCCGTCAAGGGCGGCGCCAAGGCCCACTGGCGCACCACCCCCGTGGGCTTCGTCGGCCGCGGCGCGGTCGAGGGCGTGCGCTGTGTGCGGCTCACCGAAGATCTGGTGCCCATCGACGGCTCGGACTTCGTGGTGCCGGCGGATCGAGTCTTCGTGGCCATCGGTCAGTCTCGCCTGGGCGACCTGCTCGAGCAGGTCCAGGACATCCAGGCCCCCAGCGGGCTGGTCCAGGTGGACGAGCACGGCTTCACGGGCCGCCCCGGCTGGTATGCCGGCGGCGACTGCGTCAACGGTGGCAGGGAGGTGGTCAACGCGGCCGCCGAAGGCAAGGCTGCGGCCCTCGCCATCCACCAGCACCTCACCGGCCTGTAGGAGAACACCATGCCCGACATCAGCTGCAACTGCGCCGGCATCACCGCCCCCAACCCCTTCTGGCTGGCATCCGCCCCGCCCACCAACACGGGCGATCAGATCATGCGCGCCTTCGACCTCGGCTGGGGCGGCGCGGTCTGGAAGACCCTGGGCGATCCCGTCCAGAACGTCTCCAGCCGGTTTGGCGCCATCAACCACAACGGCACGCGGGCCATCGGCTTCAACAACATCGAGCTGATCACCGACCGTCCCCTCGAGACCAACCTGCGTGAGATCCGCGAGGTCAAGCGGCTCTACCCCAAGCATGCGGTGGTGGCGTCCTTGATGTTCGGTGGCCGCGATGAGTGGATCGATGCGGTCAAGCGCTGCGAAGACGCGGGCGCAGACGGCCTCGAGCTCAACTTCGGCTGCCCCCACGGCATGTGCGAGCGCGGCATGGGCTCGGCGGTGGGCCAGGAGCCCAAGATCAACGAGGAGATCACTCGCTGGGTGGCCGATGTGGCCAGCATCCCGGTGCTCATCAAGCTCACCCCCAACGTGGGCGACATCCTGCCCCACGGCCTGGCGTCACAGCGTGGCGGCGCCGACGGCGTGGCCTTGATCAACACGGTCAAGTCCATCATCGGCGTCGATCTGGACCGCTTCGTGCCCGTGCCCCGGGTGGGCAACAAGGGCTCGAACGGCGGCTACTGCGGCGCGGCCGTGCGCCCCATCGCCTTGCACATGGTGGCCCAGCTGGCGCGCTCCAAGGAGTTCAACCTCCCCATCAGCGGCATCGGCGGCATCAGCGACTGGCGCCATGTGGTGGAGTTCCTGCTGCTGGGCTCCACCAGCATCCAGGTGGCCACAGCGGCCATGCTCCAGGGCTTCCGCATCGTCGAGGACATGGAGTCCGGGCTGCAGAGCTGGATGCGCTCCCACGGCTTCGAGAAGCTCGATGACTTCGTCGGGCTGGCGGTGCCCAACTACAGCGAGTGGGGCGATCTGGACATCAACTACGAGGTCGTGGCCGACATCGACCGCGACAAGTGCATCGGCTGCCAGGTCTGCTACGTGGCCTGCCGCGACGGCGGCCATGACTGCATCACCCTGAAGTCCGACAGCCGCATCCCCGAAGTGGACGAGAAGGAGTGCGTGGGCTGCAACCTGTGCTCCCATGTCTGCCCGGTCATCGACTGCATCACCATGAAGGAAGTCGACAACGGCTTCGCCCCGGCTTCGTGGAACGAGCACCTCACCAAGGGCACCCCGATCGTGCCCAAGAAGGGTGTCCACGAGTAGTGGCGGTGGGCGTGTCCATGAGCCAGGACCCGGTCGGCCTCGAGGGTGCGCGCTACTCTGAGCGCTACCTCGAGGTCGAGCCCGGGGTGGAGCTCCTGGTGCGCTGCTGGGAGCCCGTAGAGCCCGAGCTGGACTGGCCGCTGATCTTCGTGCCCGGATGGATCTCCCTGCCCCATGGCTGGACGTCCATGCTTCAGGCCCTGGCCCGGCGTCAGCAGGTCTTCTACGTGGAGACCCGTGAGAAGGCCACGGCGCGGTATTCGCGCCCCTTCGGTCCCGAAGACCAGACCATCGAGCGCAACGGCGCGGATCTGGCCGAGGTGTGTCGGCAGCTCCCGGGCGACTCCAGCCGGCGCGTGTGGCTGGCGGCGTCCCTGGGCGCCACCATCCTGCTGTCGGCCCTGGCTCGCGGTGTGGTGTCGGCCCGCGCGGCCTTCGTCATCAGCCCCCAGGCCCACTTTCGGTACCCCTGGTGGGTCGGGCCCATCACCTACACCCCCGACGGGCTCTACCCGCCCGCCCGGGACTTCATCCTCTGGTACCTGCGCAGCTTCAAGGTCGACACCCAGGCCGAGCCCGAGCAGATGGCGCGCTACGAGCGCACCATGTTTGCCGCCGAGCCTCGGCGGCTGAAGTTCAGCGCGCGTTCCTTCGGCGGCTATGGGCTGTGGGATCTGCTGTCGGACATCCCTGTGCCGGTGGGCGTGGCCCACGCCAGCTCCGACACCCTGCATGCCTCCGATGACGTGATGCGGCTCCTCGCCGGCCTGCCTCGCGGTACGGACATCCCCTGCCCGAGCAACCTCTACATGCACAGCGCCGACCTGCTGCCCGACCTGGACCGGTTCCTGGGCGAGATCGGGTGAGACATGACCAAGCATAGCGGCCGGCGGGTCTTCATCACCGGCGGATCGAGCGGCATCGGCCTGGCCCTGGCGCGATCGCTGGTCGCTCAGGGGGCCCACGTGGCCATCGCCGCGCGTGGAGCCGAGCAGCTCGAGCGCGCTCGCGCTGAGCTGGCGGCCGAGGCGAGAGGCGACCAACGCGTGGAAGCGTTTGTGTTGGATGTGTCGGATCGGGTCGCTGTGTCGGCTGTGTCGGCTGCGGTGCTCGAGGCCCTGGGGGGCATCGACCTGCTGGTCAACAACGCGGGCATCACCCATCCAGGGTACGCCTGGGAGCTGGACGACGAGGTCTTCGAGCGCATGGTGCAGGTGAACTACCTGGGCACCGTGTGGGTCACCCGGGCCTTCCTCCCTGTCCTGATGGAGCAGCGCAGCGGCCAGGTTGTGAATGTCTCGTCCATCGCCGGGCTGATGGGTGTGTTCGGCTACACCGCCTACGGGGCCAGCAAGTTCGCGGTCAGCGGCTTCACCGAGTCCCTGCGGCAGGAGCTGAAGCCCCACGGGGTGGGTGTGTCGCTGCTGTGTCCTCCTGACACCGACACACCCCAGCTGGCCTACGAAGAGGATCTCAAGCCCGTCGAGACCAAGGCGCTGGCGGGCACGGTGAAGCCCATGAGCGCTCAGGCCGTGGCCCAGGCCATGCTCGATGGCGTCGCCGCGGGGCGCCCCGTCATCATTCCGGGCATGGACGGGTGGGTCACGGTGTGGCTCGCCCGTCACTTCCCTTGGCTTGCGCGCTGGGTGATGGACAGGATGATCCGCAAGGCGCGGGCTTAGGCGCCCAGCACCACCGTCTCGTCCATCGCCACCGTCTCGTCCATCGCCACCGTCTCGTCCATCGCCACCGTCTGGTCCAGCAGCGCCTCGAGCTCGACGGCGAAGGCCTCGAGGTCTTCGGGGCTGTGGGTCGCCGTCGAGACCACCTGCAGGGTCAGGCCGCCGCGAAAGCCGGTGGCGTTGATGATGGGCGCGCGGTTGCGGTGGACGAAGGGCCCGGCGATGCTCGCCGCCGTGGCCGCATCGCCGAAGGGCGCCACCACAGCATCCAGGGAGCCGATGTTGGTGATGGCCAGGCAGCGGTGGAAGCGCTTCAGGATCCATCCGATGATCATGGCCCCCACCCGCCGGACGATGCAGTGGGGCAACCAGCCCACGGTGAAGGCGGGCAGCAGGGCGTAGGCCAGGCCTGTCAGTCGCTGCTTCTGGTCGCCGATGATGCGGGACACCGCCTGGACCGCGGCGCTCGCGGCCTGGGTGGACGCCCGATCGAGCACCACCATGGTCACCCCTGCCAGGTTGGTGACCTGGGCCAGCTCGGTGCGCAGGTAGCGTCGCAGGTCTACGGTGTAGGCCACCATCACCGGGCCACGCTGGCTGCGCCCCGCGGCCATGCGGGCCACCGTGGCCACCAGGGCGTCGTTGATGGTGGCGCCGCGGCTCTTGCAGGCCGCCACGAAGCGCGCGGTGCGCTCCGCGCTGAGGGTCACAGGGCGCCAGTGGGGATCGGGGTCGCCGCTGCCGCTGGGGATGGCGTGGTTCAACTCCTGCACCTGCAGCATGGAGATGGGGCTGATGCCCTCGCGGACCATCTCGTGCAGCAGCACCGGCATGTCGCTGGCGCGCAGGCTGCGGGTGACGTTCATCAGCTTGCGGTCGTCGCTGGGGGTCGGCGCGGGCTCGACCCCGCAGAGCAGGGCGCTCAGCACAGCCCCGGCGGCCTTGAGGCCCCCGCCGTCGGCGGTCATGTGGTGGACGCTCAGCACCAGCCGGCCGCCGGTGACGGTCTCGAAGAAGGCCAGCCGCATGGTGGGTTCTTCGAGGTAGCGCATGGGCCGGGCCGCCCAGGCCTGGGTGGCGGCCTCCAGGTCCTCGGGATGTGCCACGTGGCACATGGTGGCCAGATCGCCCTCCCAGGGCACCCAGTGGTCCCGCCACCAGTGAGGCTGGTAGCGGCAGCCCAGCACCGGGAAGGCGGCCACCAGGCCGTGCGCGGCCGCGACGAGATCGTCCTTCGCGATCCGCTGGTCGAGGTCCACCAGCAGGTGCAGGTGCATGTAGGGATGGTCGCGATCCAGGGCGTGGACCACCACCTCGATCATCTCCGCGGGGAGGGGCTTCGCTGATGTGGACATGGTCACCTCGGGGGGACGCTGCCCATCATAGATCGGCGCTCACCCGCGGCGGCGCGATCGAGGGCGCCGCTGCGGCGTGCTCACAGCTGGCCCAGGGCCCGTGTGAACTCCCAGTCGTCCTCTTGGTCCGGCGAGCTGCTGCAGGTGAGCTGCACGTAGCTGCTGTCCGGACACGGGTGATCACGATTGACCGACCACATGGACAGCATTCCCATGCCCCGGCTGTGGGCAAAGGCGCTGAGCTCCGCGGCATCGGAGAGGTAGAAGGTCTCGGTGATCACGTCGTTGAGGCCGATCATGGGGGTGGCCGCCGTGCGCGCCCACAGCCACTCGTCGCTCTGAGGCGTCCCCGCGTCGCGGTACAAGGTGTCCAGCTGCTGCTGGAGGGCCGTCACGGCGTCGATGGCATAGGCGCCCATCTGTCCGTCGGGATTGGGTGCGGCGCTGTCGCCGTAGTCCATGGTCATGACGTTGACGCCGGCGATCTCGACCCCTTGGTCCAGGGCGTCGGCGATCAGGGCGACGCCGTCATGGGTCAGGCCCGATGGCAGCACGGGCAGGGTGTACCAGACCTCCAGGCTGCGACCCTGGGCGGAGAGCTCCCCCTGGAGTCGGGTGACGGTGCGGTTGCGCCGGCGGATGCTGGCGCTGTCTGCGACCCAGGCACCCTCGACGTCGAAGTCGATGCGCGTGAGATCGAGCCTGTCGATCACCGAGAGGTAGGCCGCGGTGAGCTCGTCCTCATCCGTGCATGCCGCCGCCAGGGGCGTGCTGGCCGCGCCCCCGAAGGAGACGATCACGTCGCCACCCAGCGCCCGGACCCGATCGATCTCGTCGTAGAGGTAGTACTGGCCGGCCTCGCCCCAGGAGTCTGGGCCCAGCTCGATGCCGTAGTAGCCCCCCCAGCTCGCGGCGCAGGTCCCCCACTCCGACACGACGAAGCCCAGGTTGAAGGTCGTGGCGCCGGACGCGCTGGCGATGTCTCCGAGCTTGGCCACCGGGTACAGGGTGGCGTCCACGAAGGGTGCGAACAGGAACTCCGGATCGGCGTCCGCATCGGCGTCGGCGTCGGCGTCGGCGTCGGCGTCGGCGTCGGTGTCCGCGTCAGCGTCTGTGTCCGCATCGGCACCGGTGTCATCTGGGGGGACCGAGAGGCCTGCGGTGTCGCTCGTCACGTCACCAGAGACGCAGGCCGAGGTGGAGCAGGCGCAGAGGACGGCGAGGAGGAGTGTGGGGCGCATGAGACGACAATAACAAAAAATACAATAAACAACGTAAATATATGTAATATCGCAATAAGCCGATTCCATCGATGGGGACGGGTGTCTCACCTCCAGCGCGGCGCGGTGTTCACTCCAGCTCACGTGGGCGTCGGCGTCTGTTTCCCCCGCTCGGAACACTCTGCATCGTCCGTGTGTCCCATCCGAGAACGCGACGTCTTACGCTTGCTTCGAGCGTCGACGAACCGGAGCTGTAAGCTGGTTGTCCAAGGCGGCGTTGTTCGCCCGTACTCCCCGCGGAGATCCCCTTGCTCCCCCTCTGGCTGCACCTGCTTGCGCTGACCCTGCCCACCCCCGTCTCCGCTCAGGAGGTCGTGGCGGTCGTGCCCGTCTCGGCGGTGCTGCAGCCCCTGCAGGATAAGCCCGAGGCGCCGCCGGTGGCGGTCATGGTGGACAGCGTGGTGGTGCGGATCACCCCGGGGGACGAGAGCCTGGTGGAGCTGGACATCGCCCTGCGCGCCCTCGAGCCTGGCTGGGTGGACCTGGCGGTGACCGGCGGCGCCTTGGCCGTCAGCTCCGCGCGCTTGGACGGTCGCGCTGTGGCCCTGTCCAGTCGCGACGGTGGCGCGCGCTGGCTCACCTCCGAGCTGCGCGGCGCACACCGCCTGGTGGTTCGTGGCTCGGTGGCCACCCCGGCGGCCAGCCTGGACCTGCCCCTGCCCCTGGCCTCCCGCGCTCGGGTGGAGCTCACCGAGCCGGGCTGGGACCTCGAGCTGCAGGGGGGAATCCCGGTGGACGATGGCACGGTGCTGCTGGCGTCGAGCCAACGCCTGGCGGCCAGCTGGCGCCCCCACGCGGCCCCGGCCCCCAAGCCCCGGGTGATCACGGTCCAGAGCGCCACGGCGGTGAGCTTCGACGAGTCGGGCCTCGAGGGCCACGCCACCCTGCGCTACCTCGTGGCCCATGGCTCGGTGGATCAGGTGAGCTTCGACATCGCGGGCCAGCCCGACAGCGTCGAGGTCACGGGTCCGGCGGTGCGGGGCCACAGCGTGCAGGGCCAGCGGGTCACCGTGCGGCTGGCGCGCCCCATGGAGGGCGGCTTCGAGCTGCAGGTGGCCTTCCGCACGCCGCCGCCGGGGGACGATCAGGCCCACGCGGCTCCCCTCGTCAAGCCCGGCGGGGTGTTCGAGCACACCGGCTGGTTCACCGTGGCCCGGGCCGACACAGCCATGCTGGTGCCCGAGCCCCGCGCGGGTCTCGAGGCGGTCCCCAGCAGCAGCCTGCCTGCGTGGGCCACAGGGCTGGTGCCTGGCACCCCGGTGGCCAGCTATGCGATCTCGGGTCGCAGCCAAGCCCTGGACTACCGCCTGCTCAGCTACGACCCGGTGGCGGCGCCCCCCACCGTAGTGGACGAGGCCCGCTACCAGCTGGCTGCCACCGCCCACGGTCGTGTGCTGATGAAGGCCCGCTACACCGTGCGCAACGACCGCAACCAGTACCTCCGCCTCGAGCCGCCCGCGGGCTTCGAGGTCCTGGGGGTGCGGGTGGCCGGCCAGGTGCGCCAGCCGGTGGCCGACGGCTCCAGCATCTACATCCCCCTCGAGAAGTCCGTGGAGAGCCTGCAGGGGCTCATCAGCTTCCCGGTGGAGGTCTACCTGCTGGGGGCCGAGGCCGCCTGGGAGAAGAAGGGCCGCCGCAGCCTGCAGACCCCCGCCGTGGACGCCCCGGTGGCCTACGCCCGCTGGGAGGTCTGGCTGCCAGCCGATGTGGAGTGGGACGAGCTGAGCGGCCTGCCCCGCCATGTGCAGGACTGGACCTCCAGCGAGCATGCCCTCGAGTACGGCCGGGCCGTTGAGTCGCCGGATGTTACCGACACCAGCGGCTGGGACGAGGACGAGGAGGATGATCGCCGCCCCACCAAGGCGACCCAGGCGAGTTCCTCCAGGCGAAGTGACCGGGGTCGCGACAAGGACGGGGCGCATGAGTCCAGCGAGGCTTCGATCAGCTCGGCCAAGCAGGACGCCAACGAAGACGCCAGCCTCGAGTACTTCAACCAAGCCTACCAGGCCTACAACGCCAACGACTTCGACACGGCCCAGCAGTACCTCGAGCGGTCGCTGCAGCTGGACTCTGGCAACGCCTCGGCCCATGCCCTGCTGGGCAATGTCCAGGTGGTGATGGGCGAGACTGGCGGCGAGGGTCAGGGCGACGAGACCCAGGCTCGCCGGGTGCGCGACCTGGCCCGGGCCCGGGCCGTAGACACCGAGCTCGAGCAGAAAGAGGTGCAGAAGAAGGCCGAGCAGGCCCTGCGCGCTGGCGACCTCGAGGTGGCGGAGCGCGAGCTCGAGCGCCTCGAGGAGATGACCCGCGATCTGTCTCGCCTCGAGCAGAACGAGAGCATCGAGCAGCGCCTGTTGCTCGAAGAGACCGCCAAGCAGCTGAACGACACCCGCGGTGAGCTGGCCAAGAAGCGGAAGAGCAAGGCTCCTGTGTCGGTGAGCGCGAGCTCGGGAAGTACGACGGTGGCGGGAGCCAGCTTCGGCTCGAGCCTGGAGGGCCGGGCGGCGCCTGCCAAGGGCGAGCCCGCCCCTGTGGCCATGGGGCCCCAGCCTGCCGCGGCCGATCAGGCGGCGCAGGGCTGGGGTGTGGAGCTGGACGAGATCCCCGATCGCTTCGTGCAGCTCATCCTCGACGAGCCCAGCGAGCCCATGCCCAGCGCCGACGAGGCCTGGCCCGACACCGGGGGCGGCGGGGGCTCGGGCTACATCCTCGATGGCGCCAACCTGGACGCGCCCGTGGGCGGGGACTGGCAGGCGGCCTACGGCGACACCGACGGCCTCAGCGATGACTTCAGGGTCGCCGACGCGGCGCCCGAAGAAGAGGCGTGGGAAGACGAGACCGAGGACATGGAAGAAGAGGTCTACTGGGCGGACATCGACGACTACGCCTACGCCGAGACCCTGTCGGTGGACCGCGCGTCCCGACCTCAGCCAGCCCGGCGAGCCGCCAGCGCCGTGGGCGACGCGCTGCGTGGTGCAGGCCGCGCCATGCGGCGTCCCAAGGCCGAAGAGCCCGTCTACGCCGACGCCTACGACTCCCCAGCCACGCCCGCGACGGCCGGGCCGGTCGCCGTGCCCAGGCCCCAGGACGACTTCACGCTCGAGCACTCCGGCGTGCGCAACGGGTACCGAACACCGTCGGGCGACGACGACGGCGGAGTGGTCTACCACCGGCAGGTCGAGTACGACTTCGACAGCATCGACATCGAGGGGGAGCTCGTCCGCCCCGAGGGTCAGCTGCTCCTGGATCGCCAGCAGGCCCAGTTCGCACCCCTTGTCGAGCTGCGGTCGAACTTCGATGGCGAGCTTGGCGCCAGCACCACGGAGCTCGCGGGCTCCCTGGCCGGGCTGGATGACGCCGGCGGCGGCTGGGCCGGCGCGGGCCCCTCGGAGCCCATCGTCATGGACTTCGGGGTGCAGGCCGCGGCCTCACCAGACCCCGCCTCCATGGAGCTGGAGCCCACGATCATCACCCTCGAGGGCGCGCTCAGCGACATCGCGGGCTCCTTCGAGCTCACCATGGCGCTGGCGGAACGCGCCCGGAACCGTGGAGAGATCGAGCAGCTCCAGGCGCTGAACGAGCGCGCCTCCACCATCAAGGCCTTGCTGCAGGTGAGCGGCCAGGCGGCGGCCGAGCTGCTGCTGGCCGAGCAGACCGGGGACTACGCCCGCGCGGATCACGAGAAACAGAAGCTCCTGATCGCAGACCGGAAGGTGCGTGAGATCGAGGCCGAGGCCCGGGGCCTGGCGTCGGGCGAGATCGACCCCGGCGGCCACACCGTGGCCATGGTGCTCGAGTCCGATACGGGCCCGCTGCAGGGGCTCGCTGCTGGCATCGGCGGCCTCCTCGGCGCCAAGGGCAGCCAGGAGGGCTCCGGCGGGCTGGGCTCCCGGGGCTCGGGCCTGGGCGGCGGCGGCACCGCAGAAGGTCTGGGCGGCCTGGGCACCCACGGCCGGGGATGCGGCGCTTCGGGCTACGGCGCCGGCGGCGGGAGCTACGGATCGGATCAGGATGCGCCCCCCCCGGTCGAGGCCGCCCCCACCCCTGAGCCGTCACCGAAGGCGGCCCCCCCGCCACCACCCGCGCCGCCCTCCAGCGGCCGCAAGGATGCCTTCTCTGCCAACGCCCGCGGCAACGTGGCCCGGGGCCCAGTCACCACCTCCCGCCAGCAGGTGACGGTGACCACTGCCCCCGGGGGCACCACCGCCTTGCCCGAGGCCTCCCAGACCGTGAGCGCAGCTCACCTGGTCCTCAACATCCCCAAGGCCGGGGAGCGGCTCGCCTTCGAGCAGCTCCTGGTGGCCGAAAACGAACCCTTGACCATCGACATCCGCTACCGACTCAGGAGTCGCAGATGACCCGACCCATTCTCTTCATCCTCTCGCTGCTGCTCGTCTGGGTGGTGGCCGCTCCGGCCCTGGCCCAGAGCGACATCCCCGCCGCGCGGGTCACCCTGCCCTGGAGCGACTTCAAGGTCCTCTACGAGAAGGGCTTGGCCCCCGAGGATCCCCCCGAAGCGGCCCCTCGCAACTTCGCCATCAGCCGTGCCGTCTACACCGGCGAGGTGAGCGAGGAGTCCACCGCCTTCGAGCTGAACCTGCGGGTCGAGGTGCTCAAGGACAAGGGCTGGATCACCGTGCCCCTGCTGCCCACCACCGTGGCCCTGCGCTCGGCCACCATGGGCGGCAAGGACGCCCCCATCTTCCTGCAAGACGGCTGGTATCGCCTGGTCACCGACAAGAGGGGCGTGCTCGATCTGAAGCTGGTCTTTGCGGTCAGCACCTGGGAGAGCGGCGGCCAGAACGGCTTCAGCTTCGCCATGGCCCCCTCGGGCGGCACTCAGGTCACCGTGAGCGTGCCCGCCGAGAACACCCTGGACTTCGCCGTGGCCAACGCCCAGCAGACCCAGCGCAGCACCCGTGGTGACCGCCAGGTCCTCGAGGCCCTGCTGCCGGCCACCGGCAACCTGAGCGTCACCTGGCAGCGCGCCGCCGAGGAGGCCCCCGAAGGCGACCCCGAGGCCGTGGCCGAGGTCGCCCGGGTCTACGCCGAGCACCAGGCCCTGGTGGGCGTGGCCGAGGGCCTGATGCAGTGCACCTCCGCCGTGCACTACAGCATCCTGCACGCGGGCATCGAGTCCCTGAGCGTGGACCTGCCCACCGACGTCACCGTGCTGGACGTCAAGGGCAACGGCCTGCGGGACTGGTCGGTGGAGCAGGTGGGCGAGCGCGCGGTGGTCACCGCCGAGCTCAACTACGAGGCCAAGGGCAGCTACAGCCTGTACCTCAACTACGAGAAGCAGCTGCCCGAAGGCTCGGTATCCGTGACCGTGCCCGACCTGCAGGTCCGGGACGTCGAGCGGGTCAAGGGCTGGGTCGGCATCGACGCCCGCTCGGCCCTCGAGATCGCCCCCGGCGCGGTCCAGAACGCCAGCACCGTGGACGTGCGCGAGCTGCCCACCGCCATCCTTGGCCAGACCAACTGGCCGGTGCTGTTGGCCTTCAAGTATCGCAAGCAGGACTTCGCCATCCCCCTCGAGATCCGTCAGCACGAAGACGTGGACATGCTGGTCACCATCGTGGACAGCCTGGCCGCCACCTCGGTGATGACCCGCGACGGCCGCCGCATGACCCAGCTGGTCTACTCCATGCGCAACAACCGGGCCCAGTTCCTGCGCCTCGAGATGCCCGAGAACGTCGAGGTCTGGAGCACCTTTGTGGGTGGCCGTGCGGCCAAGCCCGCCAGGGGCGAGGACGGTCGGCTGCTGATCCCCCTGGCCCGCAGCCAGGCTAGCGGTGGCGCCCTGGCCAGCTTCGCGGTGGAGATCGTCTACGTCGAGGACGGCGTGCAGCCTGACGCCAAGGGCGCCGGCACCTACGCCGCCAGCCTGCCCGTGGCCGGCGTGCCCAGCACCCAGGTCGCCTGGACCATCTACATGCCCTACGAGGCCAAGATCAAGGACAAGAGCCTCACCACCACCCTGCGCAAGGTGGACTACTTCACCTCGGTCAGCACCGCGGGCTACGCCATGGACGCCATGGCCGTGAACGCCGAGGTGCAGATGCAGGCGGCTCAGACCTTCAGCGGCGAGGCCACCGCGGCCGGCGTGCAGCCTGTCCGGGTGTCGCTGCCCATCGACGGCTACCCCACCTACTTCGAGAAGCTGCTGGTGCTCGACGAGCCCCTCGAGGTCAGCTTCGAGTACAAGGGGCTCGAGAAGTAGCCAGCGACCACTTGTTCGGTAGCGGCGCGGCCGGTCCTTCGGGATCGGCCGTTGTCGTTGGGCACGGTCGCCCGGTTGCGCTGGGCGGGGCTCCGCTAGCCCTCGACGTACTCGCGGCCCGAGCTCTTGCGCTTCTTGTGGAACTTCTTGGCCTTCTTGGCCTTCTCGGTCGAGCCGTCCGGTCGGTACAGCTTGCCGATGTCGTTGCCGGAGATGCGGTGGTCGTCGCAGGGCTGTTCGCCGGAGCCTGCCGAGTACCACTCCGACACGAAGGCCTTCTGGCCCGCGTTGCGCGATGTGTTGCCGTTGACCACGTTGTGGTCGGAGTCGTTCGAGATCCGGACGGGGTCGCCCGAGATGTCCTCGAAGGTGTTGCCAGAGATCAGGTTGTAGGAGCTGCTGTCGCGCACGTAGACCGCATGGATCAGCTGCGACCCGTCGTCGCTCCCCTTGACCTCGCCGTTCTCGAGGCCCTCGAAGACGTTCTTGCAGATGGTGGAGGCCGACACACCCCGCAGCAGCACGCCGCCGTTGCCGTAGCGCTGCTTCTTCCAGCTGGTCTGGCTGTAGGGGGTCTCGAGGCTGCCGAGCTGCTCGAAGGTGTTCCCGGAGATCACCGCGCCGGCGATGAAGGCGCTCATCCCCGCCTCCCAGCGGCTGGCTCCCGCGGTGGTGATGGGGTTCAGCTCCAAGCCGCCGGACTCGTAGCCCCGCACGATCACGCCGGTCATCTCGAAGTTGGCCGGCGCTGGGGCGGTGCGGGTGGTGCCTGTGCCGACGATGGGCCTGTAGGAGAGGAAGTAGCCGGGGGTGGGGTGGCCCCCGTTCAGGCCCGAGACCACCGCGCCGTTGCCGTCGATCACCAGCTTCTGGTCGGGGTTGTAGTAGGTCCAGACCGTGGTCTCGCGCTGGTGGATGACGGCGCCCGGGGTGAGCGTGATGCGCAGCTCGGGCTCGAGCCGGACGGTGCTGGCAGGATCCTGGCTCTGCTGCACCAGCCAGTCGTGCAGCTCCTGCAGGCTGCCGAAGTCCTGGCCGAGCAGATGGTAGGGACCCCGGCCGCGGTAGGCGGCGGCCTCCTTCTTGCTCGGCTCGGCCTGTGCGACCCCGGGCTTCTTCTGGCCACAGGCGGCGCCGCAGCTGGTGACATTGCCCAGGTCGGTCACGATGTCGGTGACCCCGACCAGATCGCACGGGGCGGCGAGGGCGCTGTGGATGAAGAAGGCCAGGATGGGCAGCAGCATGGGGAGACTCCAGCGTGGTCGGTTCGGAGTCTGCAAGAACCAGGCCCGCGGTGTGCCAGGCATCGAAGGTGACTTTTCGCGTGGCGGTGACCTTGGCCTCGCCACACTGCGACAAGAACGCCTCGCGGTGTCGCGACCTGATTGGGTCGCTGCGCGGGGGGCTGACTACCGCTCGCCTAGGGTCGCTGCAGCAGGCTCTTCAGTGGGCCGAGCTCGGCAGCGGGCAGCGCGAAGACCACCACGGGGGGGCGGCCGCCCTCACCCACCACGAACCGGTCCAGGTGCAGGGTGACCCAGGCCTGCTCCCCCGCGGTCTCGATGCGGTAGCCGCAGCCCTGGGGGACCTTCATGACGTAGTCGCGGCCGGTCTTGCGCTGCCAGAGGTCGTAGCCCACCAGGCCCATCACACCCGTCAGGCCGATCCAGACGCCGACCATGTCGAACCACATCAGCAGCGGGACGATCGCCAAGAACCCCAGGGGTGCGCCTAGCTTCAGCCACAGGGAGGTCAGCCCGTAGACCCGCCCCTCGAGCACCAGGCGGCCCTGCTCGGCCCGTACACGCCCGGGCCCTTTCAGCATCGGGAAGGCCCAGTCGGGCTTGCCGGGGGGGTGGGTGAAGGCGACCTTCGTGTCCAAGGTGGCTCCGTGGTGGGGCGCGCCGCGAGGTACGGAGGATCTATCCGGTGGGTGAGGGCCGGGGGATGGCCCCGATCTGTGCTCACTGCGCGAAGTACAGCTCCTCGCAGGTCCAGGTGGGGCTGTCGGTCTGCGGCAGGTCCGGTCCCGTCGGCCAGCAGAACTCCCCGGCCCTCTCGCAGTGCTTGCTCGTCCGGCAGCGATCGTAGGCGCTGCGGCACCCGGTGGCGAAGTACGCCGAGTTGTCTCCAGTGGCCCAGGCCGCGCCACACTCGCCGCTGGCGCAGTCCTCGGGCCCGCGGCAGCGCACCCCCCGGCATGTGGGCACGTCCAGGTAGGAGCCGCCTTGCTCCGGCGCCACGCAGACCTCCTGTTCTCCGCAGTCGGCGTCGCTCGCGCAGACCTCGACGCAGACGTTCCAGTTCAGCCAGTAGCTGCGGTGGCAGAGGCAGCGGGCGTTGGGGCTCACGCCGCAGTCGCCGTGCGCGTAGCACTCCTGGTCATCGCCGGGATCCTGGTCGAAGCAGGGCTGCAGCTCGTCGGCGTACCAGCCCAGGTCCACCGGCATGGAGGCCACCCGGATCCGCGAGCCGTCGGCACAGCGCTCGTAGCCGCTGGGTTCGCCCGCGGGGTCGAGGATCGGCTGAGGGTCCTCACAGTGTGGTCGCGGGCTGGGCTCGGTGGTGCCGCACGCGCCGAGCGTCAGCAAGGAGGTGAAGGCCCACCCAGCGTTCACAGCCCCTCGCCCCGCAGCGGTACCTCCATGGGACAGCCGTCGCAGTCCTCGTCGTCGCAGTCGATGATCACCACGTCCTCGGAGACCACGCCGGCCTGGGGCTGGAAGCCGATCTCGAGGCTGGTGCACTGACCGGGTACGAGCAAGGTGGCCTGGATGGAGCGCACCTCGAAGGCGGCGTTGGCGTCGCGCAGCGCGATGTTCTGGATGTGCAGGTCATCCCGCGTGCCGAGGTTGCACATCGAGACCGCCTCGCTGATCGCGGCCATGACCGCGGGGTCCACCTCGCCGAAGTCGATCTGGCGCGGATCGATGTCGATCTCGGGGGCAGGACCAGGCTCGTCCTCGCAGTCGGGGATGGGTGAGCCGGTCTCGGCGCCCGCCTCGCCGCAGCCGGAGAGCATGGGGGCGAAGGTCAGGCCCAGGCTGGCGATGAGCAGCAGGCGGGGCGGGTTGTAGCTCTTCAGGGGCTGTCGCTTCATGGTGTCCTCCGAGGTCAGTCTACACGGCTCTCCGTGGACCCGGCCACCGCGGCTTTGGCCGGAGATGGCTCGCTACCAGACCCGGACGAAGGGCTCCGCGCCCTGCAGGGGTGGCAGCACCGCGAGGCCCCACTCGGCGGCGTGGTAGCCGCTGCGCTCCACCGGCTCGAGCAGCGGGGGGTCCACCGGGTGGCAGCCGCTGTCGAGGATGAACCAGGCCCGCAGCAGGTGCTCGGGTGCGGGGCGCACGCGCAGCCAGCTGACCTGTTCGATCTGGGGGTAGACGGTGATGGTCTCGGCGGTGGGGAACTGCGCGTCCCAGAACTCGGCGAAGTCGTCGATCTCGTTGGGCAGGAAGCCCAGCTCCTCCATGGCGGTCTCGATGGAGGCCTGCGCGAGGTGGCCCTCGACGCACCAGCCTTCTTTGCGCTGGAAGTCATCAGCGGGCAGATCGATCTCGTAGAAGAGGTAGTCGCGGGGGCCCTCCTCGGTGATCAGCTCGCCGTCCGGCATCGCCAGCACCTCCCAGCCCTGCTCGGTGTAGACCGGATCCGATGCGGTGATGCGCTCCACCCGGGGCAGCCGCACCTTCACCATGCTGGGCTCGGTGGGGTACAGGTAGAGGTTGGGGGCGTCCACGGGGACCACGAAGCGCACCTGCAGGGTCACCTCTGCGCAGCCGTCCGCCGTGGCGGTGACCCCCTCGCAGTCGTAGCAGTCTCCGCCCGGCGCGTCCTCGATGACGTAGACGCCGTAGGCGCCCGGATCGACCGTGGACTGGAAGTGACCCCCGTCGTCCACCACCGGCTCGTCCACCACCACGTCGACCCAGTCGCGGAAGCTGCCCGTGTCGGACTTGCACACCCGCTCCCCGTCCGTGACGGTGGCGATCCGCACCGTGGCGGGCAGGTCGCAGTCATCGTAGTACGAGCTCTCGACGATCTCGACCATCCCGCAGATGGTGGCGTCTTCGTCGTACTCGAACTCACCAGGGCAGCCCATGGTGAGAGGGAAGGCGGCGAGGAGGATCCTGGTGGGCTTCATGGCTGCTCCGGGTGCGCTGGGATATTCCAGGGTGCGAATACGACCATCATCGAGTTTCCACGCAAACTTCCTCGCCTGTCAAGCGCCGTGCGACCCCGCGGCGCGCCCCTGCAGCGGGCGGCGCGGACGGTGGGTCCGGGGACGTCGCTGGGGGTTAGGAGATCGGGACGCGAGCCCCAGGAGTCCCATGCGCGCCGTCGTGTCATCCATGGTCATCGTCTTGTGTGCAGCGTGTCAGGCTCCGGATGAGACAGGGGGTGTGTCGGTCCCGGCGGTGCTGAGCCTGGCCACCCAGAACGCTGGCACCACGACCTACCTGGATCTGGTGGCCGACAGCCCGTCCGAAGATGTGCGCCAGATCTGCTCGGACTGGTACGGCAACAACCTGTGCCTGGCGGGGACCGAGGATCAGTTGGCCGACGCGGTGGCCCAGGAGGCCCCGGGCCTGCTCTTCCTGCAGGAGGTCTGGGATCAGGCGAGCTGCGATGACGATCATCGGCCCGGCGAGGCTGACTTAGCGCCCTTCGTGTGCTCGCTGGGCAGCGAGCGTCAACCCGCCCGCGTGCTGCCCACCGACTGGTGGTGGGGCTGCGCCGGGGGCTACCCGGACAACTGCATCGCGTTCCCTCCCACCCTGGCCACCCCCACCGGCTGCGACGGCCAGGACTGCTCGGCGATGGTGGTCTCCAACTCCGCCCCCTGCGGTCCCGACGGGCGCATCGCGTACTGGGAGCTCGACACGGCCGCGGGCTCCCTGGTGGCGGTGGTGGTGCACACCAACGCCGGCGCGTTCGAGGACGACGCGGCCTGCCGGGTGCAGCAGCTGGAGAGCATCCAGGCGGTGCTGGCCGCGCTGCCCAGCGACACCTCCATCGCCATGGCCGGGGACTTCAACCTCGATCCCCAGGTGTACGAGAGCGCAGACGCGTCGGCCTTCGAGGCGCTGGTGTCAGGGCTCGGATTGACCTGGCTGGGAGGCTACGACGAGTCCCACCGCATCAGCCACGTGAAGCTCGACCACCTGCTCGTGCGCGGCGCGGCGGTGGCTGCGGGGCTGGAGTGCGGCGCCCGCTACCTGGACGAGGACGAGACCGACGTGATGCTGGACCACGCCTGGGTGATGTGTCGGTGAGGGGCCTACGGGAGCACATGAAGTGCTCCCCTACGTTTTTGCCATCGCCGCGATGTAACCTATGGGAGCAGTCTACCTGCTCCCGCCGCTCCCGCCGCTCCCGCCGCTCCCGCCGCTACCGCACCCACACCTGGATGTAGTTCTCCGCCGCGCCCAGGGCGCCGGTGTTGCCGCCGATGGCGCCGCCGAAGCCGGCGCCGAGCTGGCTGCCTGTGGACGCGTCGCTCTCGGCCGCCGGGTACAGCTTGTTGTTGCCAAACCCGTTGTGACCCACGTCGTCCAAGGGGCAGCCCGCGTCGTTGGCGGTGCTCCATGCTGGCCCGTCGCTGTCGTCGTGGCTCGCGCAGGTGGCGCCGTCGTTGTCCATGGCGTTGAAGAACACGTCGGTGCTGCACAGGTCGCCGGTGACCGTGAGCGTGCCCGCGGTCATGGCCCAGCCGTCGTCTCCCACGTAGCAGAGCGAGTCGGCCAGGCCCCCCAGGAAGGCGGCGAAGCTGCCGGAGCCGTCGCCTACGCCGTCGTACTCGGCCCAGACGCCCGAGGGCTGGTGGACGAACAGCAGGTCCTCGAAGACCACCTCGTGGTGGGCAGGCGACTTGAAGTCTTCGTCGGGGTGGTCGATGTCGCCGATGGGGGTGGTGTCGCTGTCCCACTGGGTGCGCGCGTCCCAGGTCCAGGTGGTCTGGCCGTCGTCGCTGCCCGTGGCCGCGAGGGTCCAGCCGCCGCCGTCGGTGCCCATGTCGCACAGGACCTCGTAGGCCCCAGTGGCCGCAGGGTCGACCCAGTAGACGCCGTCCGCGGCAGAGGGCTGATCCATCAAGACCTCTGCGCAGTCTTCGGCAGCGCAGCCGGAGCCGAAGCCCAGCACGCCCGCGTCCGCCGATCCGTCGCAGTCGTGGTCCACGCTGTCGCAGAGCTCGGCGGCGTCGGGGTTGATCGCGGCGTCATCGTCGTCGCAGTCGACGGCCATGGACGCGCCCAGCCAGCCCGCGGGGGCGTCGCAGGCTCGGGTGCTCACCCGGGGGTCTGCCCAGCCGTCGCTGTCGTCGTCCAGGTACCAGGTGCTGCCGGCGCTGGTGTCGACGTCCGCGTCTTCATCGTCCACCAGGGTGTCGCAGTCGTCGTCCACTCCGTTGCAGATCTCGCTGCCGCCGGGGCTGACGCTGGTGTCCAGGTCGTCGCAGTCGCTGTCGTCAGCGACGTAGCCCAGGGCCGGCGCGCAGCTGACCAGGCTGGTGGATGCGTCGCCGTAGCCATCGCCGTCGCCGTCCTGGTACCAGGTGCTGCCGGTGCTGAGGTCCACGTCGCTGTCGTCGTCATCCACGTCGCCGTCGCAGTCGTTGTCGACCCCATCGCAGATCTCAGTGGCGTCGGGGTTGATGCTGTCGTCGTCGTCGTCGCAGTCGCTGGCCCAGTCCGGGCCCACCCAGCCACCTGGGGGGTCGCAGGCGGTGGTGGTGGTGCGGGGATCGCCGTAGCTGTCGCCGTCGGCGTCCAGGTACCAGGTGCTGCCGGTGCTGTTGTCCACGCTGTCGTCCTGGCCGTCGCGCAGCCCGTCACAGTCGTCGTCTACGCCGTTGCAGATCTCGTCGGCGCTGGGGTTGATGGCATCGTCGGCGTCGTCGCAGTCCGTGTTGTCCTCGACGTAGCCGTCGGGGGGGACGCATGCGAGGGTGGTGTCGTCGGCGTGGCCGTAGCCGTCTGCGTCCGCGTCCCGGTACCAGGTGCTGGCCGAGGAGGTGTCGAGGCCGTCGTCCTCGTCGTCCACGTCGCCGTCGCAGTCGTTGTCGATGCCGTCGCAGACTTCGTCGGCGCTGGGGTTGAGGGCTGGGTCGTCGTCGTCGCAGTCATCGCCCAGGCTTACCCAGCCTTCTGTCGGCTCGCAGGTCCAGACGGCGGTGGAGGGATCGCCGTAGCCGTCGCCGTCGCGATCGGTGAACCAGTCCTGGCTCACGTCGTTGTCCACCTCGCCGTCGCAGTCGTCGTCGATGCCGTTGCAGGCCTCTGCGGCGCCCGGGTTGATCGCGGGATCGTCGTCGTCGCAGTCTTCGTCCGCCCCGAAGCCGTCCTGGTCGTTGTCGATGAAGACGTCGGGCTCACCCGAGTCGTCCTTGTTGGGGTCGCAGGCGGCGAGGGACAGGGTGAGCAGGCTCAGGATGAGGATGCGGGGGCTCATGGTGTTCTCCCGGGCGGGTGTGACCAGAGCTTACCAGCCGGGGGTGGTCGCCGCTGGGATGCGCTCGACCGGGATCAGCACGGCGGGCTGTCGGGCCGTGTCCTGCCGGGTGCCGCCTTGGTCCTCTGCGGATCAAGGCGGCGGCTCCTCGCGGTCGTCGATGAGCCTGAACAGGTCGAGCTCCGGCTCTCGCTGGAGGTCCTCGAGGTGCCTGATCACGTCGTGACCCAGGTCGATGGTGGTGCGCTCGGGCGGGCGGCGTCCCAGCCCCGTGGCCACCATCCAGGCGGGGCCCGTCTGCGCCTGGCAGGCGTCTTCGGGTGCGCACAGGCCCAGCCAGGCGAAGAAGCTCTGGGGGTCCGGGCGGGCCATGGGCACATGCTGGAGAGCGGGCGCCGGGGGCTCGAGGGTCGCGGCATGCTGAGCGCGCACCACAGCGCCTGGGCGCTGCACGCCGATGACGGCCAGATCCGCGGGTGGGATGTCCAGGGGCGCGGCGCTGGCCATGGCGGCGAGCAGCAGAGAGGTGGCGGCGATCATGGGGGCACAGACAGCGCTGGACCCGCGGGGTTCCCGGGCTCGTGGGAAGGGGAATGCCGTCTGCGCGGGCGGGGTTCGCAGCCCCACGCTTTCAGGAGGGAGTCGTGCCGCTGGCTGACCACAGGCTGCCAGGCCAGGGCCTCCGTCGTTGCCTGTTGGCGGCTCGGCTGGTGGGCCGGCTGGTGGGGCCAGGGCTCGCGCGGCGGGTGGCTCCGGGTGTGGTGGTGGCGCTGGTACTGCTGACCTGGCTGTGGGTGGCGCTGCCCATCGCCGCGCTGCGGCGCGCTGTGTCCGAGGCGGGTCCATGGGCGCAGGCGGGGGTGGGGCTGTCGGTGGTCCTGGGCTTCGCTGTGGTGGTCGGCCCGCGCCTGGGTGGGGTGTTGCTGGGGCCGCGCTTGGCCTGGCTGCGTCGTCAGCCCCTGGGGGGTTGGGCCTGGTCTACGGCGCTGGCGCCCTGGCTCGTCGTGCTGGCGCTGCCTGTGGCCCTGCCGGCCTTGCTCTGGCCGTGGCCTGGCTCCGTGTTGCTGGCGGGCTGCTGGGTGGCTCCTTGTTCGCTGCTGCTGTTGCTGGTCAGCGGCGGCGCCAGGGGTGTGTTGCCGGGTGTATTGGTCGCCCTGGGAACCGGCCTGCTCACCATGGTGGCGGGGACGGGCACGCTGGGCCTGGTGGGCGCCTTGGCGTTGGCGTGGCTGGGCTTGGTCGTGGGCGCTGGGCCCCTGTCCCTCTGGCTCGCGGCCCGCCCGGGCGGGCTCAGTCTGGATCTGCCCGGCCGCGCCCGGACGCCCCTGGGCGCGCTGCTGCGGCGAGATCTGCTGGCCCTGCTCAGGCGGGCGCCGGGCGGTCTGCTGGCGGCCCTGACGGCACCGATGCTGCCGGTGACCTTGCTGTGGGCCTTCCACTCGGCGGGCCAGCTGCCTCAGCCAGGCTTGTGGATGGCGTCCCGGGTGCTGCTGGCGCTGGGCGCCCCCGCGCTGCTGCTGGCGCTGGGGAGGTTGGTGGACCTGCTCGGGCCTGCCTTCGACCCTCGCCACTGGCCGGTCTCGCCGGGCCAGCGCCTGGCGTCCTTGCTGCTGCTGACGGCGGGGCTCCACCTGCCCGCCTTGTTCACGATGGTCCTGATCCTGGGTGCGGCCGCCGCGCCGGGGTTCGCGTCGCTGTCCGTCAGCCTGGTGTCGGGTGCGGTGCTGGTGGCCTCCTGGGCGGGTGGGCGGCGGGCTCGCCCCGTCAACGTGGGGAGCTTCCTGGCCTGGGCGGCGATGATGGTGGCCCTGGCCAGCCTGCCTGGGCTCGCGGGGCCCCTCGCCAGCCTGCTCGCCGCCCTCTCGGCCATCGCCTTGACGCATCGCAGGCTGATCGTCCTGCGTCGGAGGAAGACATGAGCGTCACCCTGCGGGCCGAAGACCTGCACTTCGCGTTCCCCTCGGGCTTCTCCGTCGGGCCGGTGGACCTGCGCCTGGGCGTGGGCCTGCACTGGCTGCAGGGGCCCAACGGAGGGGGCAAGACCACGCTGCTGCGCTGCCTGTGCGGCGCCCTGAGCCCTGATCGGGGTGGTGTCTCGGTCCACGGTCGCGATCCCCTGCGGGATCACGGCGCCCGGGGCCTGGTGTCCCTGATGCCGGCGGAGCCCGATCTGCCCGAGTTCCTGCGGGTGCGTGAAGCGTGGCAGCTGGCCGCAGCCCTGCGGGGGGCCCCTGGCTGGGACGGTGTGTCGCCCATGGGGGAGCTGGGGTTGCCCCCGGCCTTGCTGCTGGAGCACGCGAGCCGCGGACAGCGGCGCAAGGCCGATCTGCTGGCCGCTCTGGCCGGCGACCCTCCCGTGCTGCTCCTGGACGAACCCTTCGCCGGGCTGGATTCCCAGAGCCAGGATCTCCTGGTGCGCTGGCTCGAGGCGTGGCGCTCCGACCGCACGGTGCTGCTCACCAGCCACGGCAGTCCGCCCGTCGAGCCCTGCTCCATAGCTGAACTGCGGGCAGGCGAGAGCCTGCGCTGGGTTCACCCAGGCCTGGTGCGGCCGGAGGCGCGCGGGCGGGTATGAGGTCGGCCCTTACACGGGCTCGGGACGCCGGGCCTCGGCTTCTTCCTCGAGGGTGGTGAAGCGGTGGTCGAACAGGGTCGCCAGGCGCTCGCGATCCGCGTCCAGGCCCTCGGACGGGAAGGCGTTGAGCAGCCGCAGGTAGCCCAGCATGGTGTGTACGAAGCCGAGCTTGTCGTTCAATGCGGCCAGGGGGGTGAGCAGCCAGCGCAGGGCGATCGGGATGAACAGCGGCGGCGCCACGAAGCGGACCTCCCGTCCCCAGACCGCGCCGATGCGCTGGGCGGCCTCGGGGAAGGACACGGGGGGCACGGCCACCAGGCGGATGCGCTGCCCGTGCAGGTCGTCCCGCAGCACTGCGTCGGCCGCCAGGGCCCCGGTGTCCTGAGGGGCGATGGTGGGTAGCCTGGGGGGACCACCGCCGGGCACGGCCATGGTCCTGCCTCCACGGATGAAGGCGAACAGCACCTCCATGCTCGGCGGCTGCCCCAGCACGGTCCAGGCCAGGCCCGAGGCCGCCAGCCAGCTCTCCAGATCGTGCTTGATGCGTGCGTTGTCGATGCCCAGGCGCCCGGCGAGCGCGAGGTCGATGGCGAAGATGGAGACCAGCACCACCCGCTGCAGGCGGTCCCGCTGCCCTTGCTCGAGGGCGGCGATCACCGCGTCGCACTCGATCTCGCGGGAGCGGCGGAAGGTGGCGGGGCTCATGGCCGAGACCGTCACCACACAGCGCGCGACGCCGGCCATGGCCGGGGCCACGCTGGCGGGGTCGCACAGGTCGCCCTGCAGGATCTCCACGCGGTCGCCCAGCACCGCGCGGGCACGCCCGGGATCGCGGCTGAGTACGCGCACGGCGACCCCGCGCTCGAGCAGCGCCGCCACCACGAAGCGCCCCAGGTGGCCTGTGCCCCCGAGGACCAGCACCGCCCCTGGGTCGGAGCTCACGGTACGCGCTCGCTGGCCTGGACCGTACAGGCGCCGGGCAGCGGCCCGGTCTCGAGCACGGCGTGGTAGCGCCACAGGTCCAGCAGCTCCGGCTCGCCCAGGCCGTAGCCCACGGTGAGCCAGGCTCTCCCTCCCGGAATGGGCTCGGCCACCATGGGCCGAGACAGCACGCGGCCGTCGCTCACGATGGCCAGGTAGTGCCCCACCAGCCGCTCGCTGAGCTCGAAGAAGGCCTGCTGGCCTGCGGCGTCGAAGCTCAACTCCAGGTGAGGGCTGATGCCTTGCTGATCCATGCCCAGCCGCGTGCCTTCGATGTTCGCGGCGGTGACCGGCGGGGGCTCTTCGACCAGCAGGGGTGAGCAGAGCTGCTCGTCCTGCTCCTGCCAGCACTCGGTGACCACGGCGGCCCCCTGGGGCAGGGCCAGGGTGCTCAGCCAGGGTTGCCAGTCGGCACCCGCGGGGGCGGCGTAGACCTCGCGCTCGTCGAAGCGTTCGGCGATGCGCACGCCCTCGACCGGGGGCAGGGGGCCGCCCGCCAGGGCCAGCATGGCCTGCATGGCTTCGACGTCGAAGGCCAGGTCGGGTCTACCCCCAAGGGTGGGCAGGGCGTCCAGCACGGCCTCCTCGGGGGGATCGTGGCGGGGGCGCAGGGGAGCCTGATCGTCGAGCACCGCGTGGAAGCCGAGGTCCGGTGGGGCGGTCAGCAGGGAGGCCAGGGCGGTGACCTGGCCCTGGGCGGCGTTGGTGGTGGTGATGGACAGCGTGCCCGAGGGATGGGCGGTGACGCTGTGCCGGAGATCCAGCAGGGTCAGGCGGGCGCCCACCAGGTTCGAGGCCGCCGCAGCGCTGGTTGGATCGCAGCGCAGCTCCAGGAGCAGGGTGTCCTCGCCCTGGAAGGGGTTGGGAATCCCTGGGCCCAGCAGATCGGTCAGGGCGCTGCAGCCCGTCAGTGCCAGGATGGGGATGAGGACCAGAAGACGGGGGTGCTGCATCGGGGCCTCCAGAAAGGGCCGGGAGGAGCCCTAACGCCGGGCCGGGCCCGCTGGGGGAATCACGGCCGGTCCGGGACGTTCACTCCTGGGTGAGCCCCAGGCCCTCGAGCGCCGCGTCCACGGGTACGCCGAAGCCCAGGCCCTCGAGGGAGGGGCCGCTGAGCTTGAAGGTGACGATGCCTGCGATCCTGCCTTGCGCGTCCAGCAGGGGCCCGCCGCTGTTGCCCGGGTTGAGGCTGGCGTCGGTCTGGATGAAGCGCCAGTCCTCCCACTCCCGGTGGCCGCTGACGATGCCCCGGGAGACCGAGAAGGACAGGGCCGAGCCAGCTGGCGATCCCACCGCGAACAGCTCGGCGCCCAGCGCGGGAGCCTGGCGCACCCTGGGCACGCAGGGGTAGCCACTGCCCTGGAGCTGGATCAGGGCGACGTCGTGGTGGGTGTCCACCCGGATCACCCGCGCGGGCAGGCTCATGCCGGCGTGGAGCTGGGCGCTGACGCTCTCGGCGCCCTCCACCACGTGGGCCGCGGTGAGGGCGTGGCCCTCGGGGGAGATGAGCACGCCGGCCCCGCCGCCCCGCGGTGTGTTGACCATGAGCACGGCGCCCAGCACATCGTCGAGCTGGGCGGGGAGCTGCCGCGGCTGGGCGTCGGAGCAGGCGGGCAGCGCGATGGTCTCGTCCCAGCTCTCAGCCTCGGGCTCGGGCCGGGGGCGCAGGGCCAGGCGGGTGTCGCCCTTGTTCGCGAAGGCCCCCAGGGACGCGCGGACCGCGGAGGCGCAGGCGGCCTCGAGGCCCAGGCGGTTGTCGTGCTCCTTCTTGCCGGTGGTGGTGGCGCTGTGGATCACCTCGTCGGCCAGGGTGTCGTAGATCTGCCACTCGATGCCCATGCTGCAGCTAGAGCTCTCGTGGAAGGTGATGGCGGAGCCGCCCACCGCCGTGGAACGGTAGCTGATGTGCTTGACCAGCCCGCCGACCACGAAGCGAGCGATCTCACCCCGGTCGGTGCCGAACAGGGATGTCTCACCGCCGATCACCGCCAGCCCTGCGCCGCGCAGGGCCTCGTTGGCATCTTGAGAGACGTTCCACTCGGAGGCGCTGTACTCGGTGCCCCAGTGGATGGTGGTGGGGCGGAAGTCCGTGGCTCGCTGGACCGTGCCGATCTCGGTGCCCGAGGAGATGTCGAACTTGAGGGTGTGGAAGGAGACCGGCTCGAGCTTGCTCGTGCTGGCCGAGGAGCTCGACGAGCTGGCCCCTCGGTCCATGCGCCCCGGCAGGCCGGCGCCCGACCCCGAGCCGTTGCCCCCTTGGGACTCCGCCGGGAGCGAGCCGGCACAGCTGCCATAGGACACCACGTCCCAGCCGCTGGTCCAGCCGGGTTCCACATGCAGGCCGCAGCCTATGCCCAGCTCCTGGAGCTGCTCGGCGATCTGGGCGCCTGCGTCTCTGTCAGCCCCTAGCTGGATCACGTACACCGGGGCCAGGGCGTTCTTGCCCGCCTCGGCGGCCAGGCGCGCGTGGGCCTCGGGATCGCTCACGCCGACCAGGATGTACTCGTCGGGCCCGGCGAGGCGCTCACAGAGGCCGATGACGTCGGCGGTGTTGGTGGTGGCGGCCATGGCGCTGGTGGCCAACCACAGGATGGCGAGCGTTCCCATGAGGGCTCCCCGGGCTCGGGTTCGAGCGAGGAGAATAGCACGCCCCAGGGGGCTAGAACGCCACCCCCAGCGCCTCGCAGATGAAGCGCATGATGGGGGCGGCCTGCTGGCAGGCGGCCGCGTAGCGGTCCATGAAGTCGGGCTGGACCACCAGCTCTTCGGAGAAGGCGTGGGTGGCGGCGTGGCTCTTGCGCTTGAGGTCTTCGGCGTGGGGGTGGGCCTTGTCGTAGCCGGCGGGCACGCGCTTGAGGGCCTCGCCCATGTCACAGGGCATGCCGGCCACAGCCAAGCCCTGCAGGATCTCGGCCCACTCGTCGGGGCGCTTGACGATGGCGTCGCGGATCTGGTTGAGGGCGGGGTTGGGTGGCATCCAGATGCCGAAGCCGCCCCAGGCCTCGCCGGGGGCCAGGTGCAGGTAGAAGCCGGGGGCGTGGGCGTCTTTCGCCGCCTCGTGCCGGAAGTGGACGCCCGTGTGGGTCTTGTAGGGGGACTTGTCCTTGGAGAAACGAACGTCGCGGTAGATCCGGAACAGGGAGCCCCCCACGGCCTTGGGGATGGCCTGGAAGTGGGGGCTCACGGCGTGCAGCGGCGCCTCGAAGTCACGAATGAAGGCCAGGGCCGCGTTCTTGACGTGGGCCTCGTAGCGGCGCTTGTTGGCGTTGAACCACTCGCGGGAGTTGTTGTCTTCGAGCTCTGAGAGGAAGTCGAACAGCTCATGGGTGAAGTGCGGACCGGGCATGGGAGCCTCCGTGGATGGGATACCGAACGCATAACGTCGACCCCGGACAGGTTTGGGTCCGGATAGGGGGGGCCGCCCTGGAGGTCGTGTGAACACCACCATCATCGTCATCGTGCTCATCGTCGTGCTCATGGTTGGCAGCAGCGTGCTCAAGCAGCGCCGCTACGCCCGGGTGCTCGAGGAGGCCCGTCAGCTCCTCGAGCAGGGAGCCGTGGTGATCGACGCCCGCTCGGCCATGGAGTTCTCAGGGGGGCACCACGAGGGCGCCACGAACTACCCCGCGGCCGACGCCGCCCAGGCGATCAAGCGCCTGCGCGACAAGAAGCGCCCGGTGGTGGTCTACTGCGCCAGCGGCGCCCGCAGCCGCGTCATGGTGCAGGCCCTGGGCAAGGCCGGCTTCGAGCGAGTGATCGACGTGGGCACCCTGGCCAACATGCGGGGGCTCCCTGCGGGGCGTGCTCCGCGACGATAAGCGGGCGGTCCTTCGAGACCAGGAGCCCCCATGTTCGAGACCGGCTTCCGCGTGCGCTCCACCCAGGTGGATCAGCTCGGCCACCTCAACAACGCCGCCTTCCTCGAGATCTTCGAGTGGGCCCGCTGGGAGTGGGCGGAGGTAGGGGGGTCGGCGTTCCACGACATGATGCACGAGCAGGGCCTGGGCCCGGTGATCGTCCACATCGACATCGGCTTCCGGCGCGAGGTGCGCTTCCACGATCGGCTCACCGTCCGCACCTGGCTGGTGTCCTGCGACGGGCGCAAGGGCGTGATCCTGCAGCGCATGATCCGCCCAGACGGCGAGCTGGCCTCTGAGGCCCGCTTCACCTTCGTGACCATCGACATGGCCCGCCGCAAGATCGTGGCCATGCCCCAGGCCATCCTGGACATGGTGGAGCCGGAGCCGGAGGGCTAGCCGCCACTGCGCCTCCAGATGAATCATCTGGGCCTGTGGTGGCGGTCCTGGGCGCCCCGCCACCGCCACGTGTTGGAGCCGGGTCAGGGCTGGGTTGGGGGGACCTCGCGGCGCTGACCCACGAACGCCTCCAGGAAGGGATCGACCCGCCACGGCGAACCGCTGCAGGCTTCGGCGGCGGCCTTGCAGCCCCCCTGGCAGCTGTGCTCGAGGCGGCACCCGCCACAGGCCTCCGGGCGGGCCTGGACATAGGCCTCGAGGGTCGGGCCGTCCAGGATCTCCCGCAGGCTCTGGGTGCGCAGATCCCCCAGCACGGTGGGGCTGTGGTTGCAGGGCCGCAGGCGGCCCGCGGGATCCAGGGTGTAGTAGGCCCGCTCGGTGCCCAGCGCGCAGAAGCCGAAGGACAGGTGGGCGTAGCGCTCGGTGGGCACCAGGCACGGGGGCATGGCGATGGAACAGGCCATGGGCAGGCCCCAGCGCTGGCCCAGCTCCTCGGCCTGGTCCAGCATGGCGGTGAGCTCGGCGGGCGAAGCCTGGAGTGTGTCGATGTGTCGCCCGCCCTCTCCGCCAGGATTGAAGCGGTTGATCATCAGCCCGTCCACACCCAGGGCCACGCAGAGCTCCACCACACGCTCGAGCTGATCCAGGTTGGGGCGCATGGCCACGAAGACCGCAACCACCCGCTGGCCTGCGCCCTTCAGGGCGGCGATGGCCCCGGTGACCCGGTCGAAGGCTCCGGGCTTGCCGGACAGCGCGTCGTGCAGCGTGCGGTTCCCGGCCAGCAGGGGCAGCTCCCAGGTGGTGATGGTGTCCAGGCCCAGGCGCGCGATGGCCGCGTCGTCCAGATGGCCCCCGTGGCAGATGAGGTTGAGCTTCACACCGCGCCCGTGCAGGTGGGCCACGATCTCGGGGAGATCCGTTCGCAGCAGGGGCTCCCCGCCGGTGAGGGTGAGCAGCCCGCAGCCGCTCTGATCCAGCAGGCGGTCGAGCACGGCCAGGGTGTCGGTGGTGTTCAGCTGCGCTGGCGCCCGCTGCCCCGGGTTCTTCCAGGCGTTGTAGCAGTGGCCGCAGGCGTGGTCGCAGCGCGCGGTCAGCTCCACCACGAAGCCCCGGGGGAAGGGGTAGGGTCGTGGCGGAGGGCCTGCGCTCATTCGCCGCCCGTGGCCTCGGGGATGATGCTGGTGGGATCCACTGGCTGCGGGGGGTCGTGCGCGGAGCCGTCGTGGGGTGAGCCGAGGCGGTGCTCGATGGTGGCGATGGCCGCCGTGACGCGGCGCTCGACGTCGTCGGCCCGCGCCTGCTCGTCGGGGTTCAGGGGCGCGCCGTCTTGGGTGCTCAGCATGGTCAGGTCCTTGCGCACCAGCTCGAGCACACGCACCACCACCTCGGCCTGGAGCGTCTGCTGGGCGGCCAGGCCCTCGAGCAGCTCGACCCTGGGGGCCAGGCTCTCCAGGGCGTCGCGCCGGGGGGTGTACATCATGGGCTCGTAGCAGGTGGCCATCTCCATCTCTCTGGGCCGCTTGGCGTAGACGCCCGCCAGCAGGGTGGCGATGTCAGCCTCGAGCAGGCCGGCCTCGGTGGGGGTCAACAGGCCCTCGCCTTGCAGGCCCTGCACCAGGCCCTGGCTCTCCTGGATGCGCTCGACCAGCTTGGCCTTGCCCTTGTCTGTGAAGGGGTAGGGATCGCCGCCAAACGCGGCCTCACCGGCGTCTCGCCAGGCCGCCAGGCAGCGCCTCCAGTCCTTGTGGCCGGCCAGCCCCTGGGCCTGCTCGAGGATCACGTCGACCTCGGGGCCAGGCTCCACAGCGCTGGAGGTGCAGCCCTGGAGGACTCCCAGGGAGGCGAGGATGGCGAAGCGCAGGGGAGTGGGAGGGGTCATGGGATCTGCTCCAGCTTGGCGCGGATGGTGGCCACCTGGGCCTGGGCGCGCTCGGCGGTGGTGCGGGCCTGGGCGAGCTCGTCGGGTTGTATGGGATAGCCCGCCCCGGGTGTCAGCACGCCCGCGATGTCTGCCTCCACCTGCACCAGCACCCGCTCCACCACCTCGGGATGCAGGACCTGGCTGGCGGCCAGCTGCTCGAGCAGGGGCAGGCGAGACCCCAGGCGCTCGGCGCTGTCCCGCGCGGGGCTCACCATCATGGGGCGGTAGCAGGTGGCCAGCTCGAGCTCGCTGGCGCGCTTGGCCTGCACGGCGACCATCAGGGTGCCGACGTCGGCGTCCAGCAGGCCAGCCTCAGGCGCGTTGAGCAGGCCGCGGCCCTGGAGGGCCTGCAGGGTGGCCGAGCTGGCCTCGAGCTTCGCCAGCAGGGCTTCCTTGCCTTGTTGGTCGAAGGGGTAGGCACCCCGCTCGCCCGAGGCCACGGCGGCGGCCTCCTGCCACAGGGTCAGCAGCGCCTTCCAGTCCGCGTCTGCGGCCAGCTCACCTCCTCCCTGGAGGCTCTCCTCCAGCTCCGGGATGGTCTGGGCCGCGGCGTCGCGATCTCGACCGGCTGCCGCGGTGGCGGGCACCAGGCAGCCCAGCAGGGCGAGAGAGAGACGGAGCTTGCTCGGGGACATGGGGACCTCCGGGGAGCTGTGCGGCGCGGGGGCGACCCCCGCGGGGGAGCATGGGATAAGGTCAGGAAGCCAAGCCCTACCACGGAAACAAGCATGAGCGACACCCTGGTCTTCCTGGCCGTTCCGGATCCTCAGCAGGCCTTGCTGCTGGCCAGCGCCCTGCAGAGCTCGGAGCTGCACGTGGAGCTGTACAGCACCGGGGCCGAGCTGCTGGACAGCCTGCGCCGCGACGCTCCGGATCTGGTGGTGCTCGACGCGGGCATCCGCGATCAGGACGGCTTCGCACTCTGCGCCCGGTCGCGCCTGGACGCCCTCGAGGGCGATCTGCCGGTGGTGGTGCTCAGTGGACTGCCCGACGGCGACGCCCGTGCGCGGGCCGCTGGCGCGGACGTGGTGCTCAGCCACCCCGTCGAGCCCGTGGATCTGGTGGCCATCGTGCGCAGCCTGCTCGAGCGGCGGGCCCAGCGCAGCGGCACCAGCCGCGCCCCCCTCGAGCCGCTGCCGCCTCTGGGTCGGCTGGACTCATGGCTGATGGGCCGGGATGACGGCCTGCCCCAGGAGGGTGAGTTTTCGTCCGCGGTGTTCCCGCAGTTGGTGCTCGAGTTCTTCCGGCAGCGCTTCTCCGGGTCCATCGACATCGAGGGCGGAGACCAGCAGGCGCGGGTGGCCTTCTCCCAGGGGCACCCTGTCTCGGTGGCCATGCGCTCCCCCGGCTCCGGCATCGGACGGATGCTGGTCGAGGCGGGGCAGCTGAGCGCGGATCAGGTGGGCCAGGTCGCCCAGGCCGCCCGGCGCCGGGGTGTGCCCCTGGGGCGCCTGCTGGTCACTCACAAGCTGGTGGACCCCGTCAGCCTGGACCACACCCTGCAGCTCCAGACGGTGCGGCGCATGGCGGCCATCCGCGGCTTCGAGCCCGGCCATTGGCGACGCAGCCACCAGCTGGCGGCCACGGGCGCGGGCTGCCCCACCCATGCGTCCGCGGTGCTGTGGCACATGGCCGACGTCAACGTGCCGGTCCCCGCGATCACCCCCGAGCAGCACGAGTGCTTCATCCAGGCCGGGGCCGAGCTCGAGGGCAGCTGGCATCTGTTCGATCCTGCGGGTCGCGCCGCGGGCCTGCGGCTGGTGTTGCTGGGAGGCGGGCGGGTGTCCGACGCGGTCCAGCTGGCCGGCGAGCGGGTCTTGCCCCTGCTGTCCTTGCTGGTGGCCACAGGGGTCATCGCCATCAGCCAGGACCCTCCCGACGCCGCGCGGCGCGCCACGGTGCTGGCTCGCAGCGACCTCGAGCCCTTCCGCGAGCTGCTCGAGGCCACGCACGCCATCGCCAGCGGCGCGGACGCCTACACCGTGCTCGGGGTGCCGCCCTCCGCCAGCGCCGAGCAGGTCGAGGCGGCGGCGGGCGAGCTGATGGATCGTTATCGGCCCGAGACCCTGCCTCCCGGCCTGAGCGTGGCGGAGCGCTCCTGGGCGGCCGAGCTGCATCGCCAGATCTTGCAGTCCCGCCGCGTGCTGGGCCACCCCCGTCGGCGGTCCGCCCACGACTTTTTGATGGGCACCGTGGACGCGGGCGGACAGCTGGGGGAGCAGGCCCTGGATCACGCCATCTTCCACGCGGAGCATGCCCGCCGGCTGTACCGCCGTGGCGAGTACCTGGCCGCGGCGTCCATGCTCAGCACCGCCCTGCAGCTCGAGGGTGAGACCGCCGATCTGCTGGCCATGTTGGGCCAGGCGCGCCACCGCGCCTCCCCTGGCGATCCTGCGGCCGGCGAGCACGAGCTGCGTCGGGCCCTGGCCCGCGACCCGTACCATCCCCTGGCCCACCTCTACCTCGGGCGCCTACTGGCGGTCCGGGGCGATCGGGATCAGGCCCTGGTGCTGCTGCGGCGGGCCAAGGATCTGGCCCCGCAGGTGCCGGCCATCCGCGAAGCCCTGCAGCGCTTCGAGGCGGGTCAGCCCGTGGACGCCACCACCCTGTCGCCCCGGCGCGCCCCGTGAGTCCTGGGCGTGGTGGCCGGGCGCCCGTGGGCGCGGAGCTGTTCAGCTCCCGCTGGGCCCTGCTGCTGACCACCCTGGGCATGGCGGTGGGCACGGGCAACATCTGGCGCTTCCCCCGCATCGTCTCCAAGTGCGGCGGCGGCGCCTTTCTCATCCCCTGGGTGATCTTCCTCTTCGCCTGGTCCATCCCCCTGCTGGTGCTCGAGCTGGGCATGGGCCGCAGCAGCCGGCGCGGCTGCATCGGGGCCTTCGCCCACGTGGCAGGGCCCCGCCTGGGCTGGCTGGGCAGCTTCGTGGCCTTCTGCTGCACGGCCATCATGTTCTACTACGCAGTGGTGGCCGGTTGGTGCTTGAAGTACCTGGTGGTCGGGGCCCGGGGCGGGCTGCACGGCCTGGCGGGTGAGGCCGCCGAGCGGGCCTTCCTGGACTTCGCCAACTCCCCTGAGCCGGTCCTGTACCAGGTGCTGGCCATGGCCGCCGCGGGCCTGGTGGTGCTGGGGGGCGTGGTCCGCGGCATCGAGCGGGCCAACAAGCTGCTGATTCCATCCCTGTTCGCGCTGCTGCTGGTGGCCATGGTGCGCTCGCTGACGCTGCCGGGCGCGGGGGATGGGCTGCGCTTCCTGTTCACCGTGGACTGGGCCCTGCTGGGCGACGCCAACACATGGATCGAGGCCATGTGTCAGTCTGCCTGGTCCACCGGCGCGGGCTGGGGGCTGATGCTCACCTACGGGGTCTACGTCAGCCGTCGTGAGCAGGTGGTGGGCAACGCGGTGCTCACCGGCCTGGGCAACAACGCAGCCTCCATCATCGCCGCGCTGGCCATCATCCCCGCGGTCTTCGCCCTGGCGCCCATGGCCATCCCGCCCGATCGTCTGGCGGAGCTGGGGGGCGTCGAGGGCTTCCTGACCGCTGGCGGGCCGGCCTCCACGGGCCTGACCTTCATCTGGATTCCCGCCCTGTTCGAGCGTATGCCCGGGGGTGGGATCTTCACGGTCTTGTTCTTCCTGACCCTGTTCTTCGCGGCCCTGTCCTCGCTCATCGCCATGGTGGAGCTGGCCTCGCGGCTGCTGATCGACATGGGGGTCCAGCGGCGGTCCGCCGTGCTGGCTGTGGCGGGTACCGGCATCGTGCTGGGCATCCCCTCGGCCATCGACCTCGAGTTCTTCCAGAACCAGGACTGGGCCTGGGGCCTGGGCTTGATGGTCTCCGGGCTGTTCGTGGCGCTGGCGGTGGCCCGCTACGGCCCCGCCCGCTTCCGGCGGGACAGCCTGAGCGTCCGCGAGGCCAGCTGGCTGGGCCGGGGCTTCGACCTGTGGGTCTTGGTGGCCATCCCCGCCCAGTTCCTGATCATGCTCGGCTGGTGGTTCTCCCAGTCCGTCTCCTGGGATCCGGCGGGCTGGTGGAACCCCCTGGGCACCTTCACCGTGGGCACCTGCCTGGCTCAGTGGGCCATCGCCCTGGGGGCGTTCATCGCCCTGAACCGCTGGCTGGTGCGCCGATCCCTCGGGTCTGATCAGACGGTGGAGGCCGAAGGATAGGGCGCGCTCGGCTATACTCGCGGGATGCGTGTGCCCCTGCCTCTGCTCTGCGTCCTCGCCCTGGGCTGCCGCCCCGCTCAGGTGTCGCCCCCCGTGCTCCCGCACCAGGACAGCGATCCGCCCGTGGACAGTGAACCGCCCGACGGCGACACCAGCTCCGAGGACATCGGGGACAACCCTGGCGGATCGACGGACAACGACTGGGTCTTCTCGCCTGATCGAGTGTGGGAGGTGGAGATCGAGCTCGGCAGCGAGGCCCTGCGCGCCCTGAGGACCGAGCCCTTCGAGTACGTGCAGGGGGCCCTGACCTTCGACGGGCGGCGCTTCGACGCGGTGGGCGTTCGCCTCAAGGGCCGCCTGGGCGCGTTCCGGACCCTGGATCAGAAGGCCGCGTTCAAGATCGATCTGAACCGCTACGTCCCTGGCCAGGATCTCGACGGCCTCGAGAAGCTCACCCTCAACAACATGGTGGTGGACTGCTCTGGGTTCAAGGAGCTGATGGCCTGGCGCATCTTCGAAGCCATCGGGCTGCCCGCGGCCCGGGTCGGCTACGCCTGGGTCTCGCTCAACGGCGAGGTCTATGGGCTGTACGCCCACATCGAGAGCATCGACGATGAGTTCCTGAAGCGCCACTACGAGCAGCCCGACGGCAACCTGTACGAGGGGGAGTACCTGCTGTACCCGGACGACAGCTACGTGCTGGCCGACTTCGAGGACTGCTGCGACACCTACATCACCTTGGATGAGGGCACGGACGCCTGGGAGGAGCAGGTGCACGGGCTGACCGATGCCCTGGACCTGCTCGAGGGCCGCCCGGACTTCTACGAGCAGCTGGGACGGCGGGTGAGCTGGCCCCACCACCACCGCACCGTGGCCGCCGAGACCTGGAGCGGCCACAACGACGGCTACTCCCTGAACAGCAACAACTACAGGGTGTACTACGACCCTGCGGACGAGGGCCGGGCCGCGATCCTCTCCTGGGACATGGACTACACCTTCCTCGAGCCCCACGCCTGGTCCTTGTCCTGGGCCGACGGCCGCGGGCGCCTGACCAACGCCTGCGTGCACGATCCGGCCTGCCTGGAGGCTCAGCGGGCCGCGGTGGGTGACGCCTGCGAGGCCATGGATCAGGTGGACCTGGTGGCCCTGTACGATCGCGCCATGACGACCGTGAACCCCTACCTGGCGAGGGACCCCCGTGAGGAGTGTGGCGGCTACTACCGCTCCACCTACCAGTCCGCGGTGCGCTCCTGGATAGGCACGGGTTCGGCCAGGGCGAGGGGCGTCTGGGGGCTCTGAAGCGCTAGCGCTGTCGCGGTCTGCCGCGGGAGAACCAGCGTCGCACGGTGGCGCAGAACGCCGCGTCGGCCCGCAGGGAGACCAGCTCGAGGGGGGAGTGGCCCCGCTGGGCCGCCACCCGGAAGGTCCAGGCCAGCAGCGCCAGGGTGATGGCGAAGTTGGGCCAGGCGTTGAACGCCCACTGCCCTTGCCAGCTCAGCTCCAGCCCGTCGAAGGGCCACAGGTAGCGCAGGGGCCAGGACGAACCGTCGGGGCCCCGGGAGCCCGCCAGATCCGCCAGCAGGTGCAGGTGGAAGCTGGCCAGCACCAGCAGGGCGGCCCTGGTGCGCGCGCTGGCCAGGGCCGCAGCCCCCGCCGCCACGGCCAGGCCGAAGCCCAGGTTGTGGGCCAGCACGTGGTGGTAGGTGGCGTACCAGTACAGGGGCTGCTCGCTGTGCAGGGTGAGCTTCTCCACCACGATGCCCAGGCCGTCCAGATCCGGGAGCACGCCGGCGATGCAGACCAGGGCCCGGTCGCGCTTGGACAGGGGCAGGGCGGTGGCGGCGCCCCAGCCCAGCAGCAGGTGGGTGGCGGGATGCATGGGGAGAGCATACCTCGGCTCCCATCATGGCTCGCTTTGCCTCCAACCCCGAGCAGGTCTTGCTGCGCGCGCTCCAGTGGGAGTGGGTCGGCCTGAACCGGCAGCTGCTGGGGGGTGCCCTGGAGCCTCCCGTCATCGGCCTGTCGGACAGCGCGCGGCGGCTGGGGCGCTGGCAGCGGAGCACCCGCAGCATCGAGCTGGCGCGATCGCTGGTCATGGAGCATCCCTGGGGCGAGGTGCGCGAGGTGCTGGCCCACGAGATGGCCCACCAGTACGCCCACGAGGTGCTGGGCGCGCTGGACGAGACAGCCCACGGGCAGGCCTTCCGGCGCACCTGCGAGCGCATGGGGATCCTGTCCCTGGCGCGGGGCATCCCCCAGGCGCTGGCCGATGGTCCCGATGAGCCCAGGGTGGTGCGGCGCATCCGCAAGCTGCTGGCCCTGGCCCAGAGCCCCAACGAGCACGAGGCGCGCCTGGCCGCCGCCAGGGCCCAGCGGCTGATGCTGGAGCACAACCTGGCCGAGGCCGACGCCGGCGGCCCGTTGCCCTACCGCAGCTGCCAGCTGGGAGCGGTGAAGGCCCGCTTCCAGGCCCACGAGAAGATCCTGGCGGGCCTGCTGGGGGAGCACTTCTTCGTGCGCTGCATCTGGATGAACGGCTTCGATGTGCAACGAGGCAAGCCGGGACGCTACCTCGAGATCAGCGGCACGCCGGAGAACCTCGAGATGGCCGCCTGGGTCCACGGCTTCCTGCTGCAGACCGGGGAGCGGCTGTGGGCCGAGCACAAACGCCGACAGGGCATCCGGGGCGATGTGGAGCGGCGGCGCTACCTGGCCGGGGTGGTCTATGGCTTCGGCGAGCAGCTACGCGAGCAGGCCGTGCGCAACCAGCAGGAGGGCCTGATCTGGCTGGGGGATGCGGGCCTGCAGGACTTCTACGAGACCCTCCATCCTCAGATCCGCAGCGTCAAGGGGCCCCGCATCCGCGCCACCAGCGCCTGGCAGGAGGGCAAGCAGGCCGGCCGGGGGATCGTGCTGCACAAGCCCGTGACGGCCACCGCCCAGCGCGGCGGCAAGCGCATCACGGGGGACTGAAGCGGCGCGAGATCAGCCCTGGCGTCGCCCCACGGCGAAGGCCTGGGCCACCAGCTCGCCCACCCCGTAGTAGGCCCGGTCTCCGCTGGCGTAGATCAGCGGGTCGATCTTGCGGATGTCGGGACGACCCTGATCGTCGAGCACGGCCTCGTCCACCTCGAGCTCGAGGATCTCACCCACCAGCTGGGTGTGGCAGCCCAGCTCGAAGCTGTGGATCAGGCGGCAGTGCAGCGTCACCGGGAACTCCCCCACGGCGGGTGCGTCCACGAGGGCGCTGCGCACGGGGGTGAGCCCCAGGGCCTCGAACTTGTCGCCGGCTCGGCCCGAGTAGATGCCGGCGTAGTCCGCCTGGCGGGCGTGGCCGGTGGAGGGGATGTTCACGGTGAAGGCGCCGCGCTGCATGATGTTGTCGTAGCTCAGGCGCGAGGGGCGCCACGAGACGGCCACGGCGGGCGGCTGGCTGCAGCAGATGCCGGCCCAGGAGGCCGTGGCGATGTTGGGCACGCCGTCCTGGCCGTAGCTGCCGATGACGAAGACGGGGTGGGGGAAGACCATGGTCTTCGGGCCGAAGGAGCGCTTGGGCATGGAGCAGCCTGGGGTGTGTGGGGTCAGGTGGTGGAGCTGGAGGCGCCAGAGGGCACCAGGCGGCCGCCGAAGGCGACCCTGCCCGCGGCGGGAGGCTCCCAGATCAGGTGGACGTGCTGCTCCGGGCGGCCGCAGGCCTGGGCCAGGGCGCTGCAGAGCTGCGGGGAGATGGCGGCGCGCGCAGCCTCGTCCAGGGCCCCGGCCACCAGCACGCGCACGAACACCGGCCAGGGCGTCTCGGCGGCGTCGGCGCCGTTCTCGGCGTAGTCCTGGGGATGCAGGCGTCGCAGCCGCACCCAGGTGGCCCCTTGGCGTGCTGGGGCCAGCACGGTGGCGGCCGCGTCGGCCAGGATGCGGGCGAGCCCTGGGGTGGGGGTCGGGTCGCCGATGATCTCGATCTCGAGGATGGGCATGGGGCTCTCGGGGATGCTGGGGCTAGAACATGTCCAGGGTCCAGGGGGCGGGGCCGGCGAGCAGGGCGCCCAGGGTGGCCAGGGCGTAGTCGGGGCCCTCGAGGAGCCCCACGGCGGCAGCCTCGGCGGGGCTGACGAAGCCGCTGTAGGTGCAGGCCAGGCCCCGGGGATCCATGCGGACGTCGCCGGCGCCTCCCCGCGTCACCCGCGCCTGGCCGCCCTCGACCTCGAGGGTCCAGCGGCCGCTGTTGCCGGGCAGCAGGGGGTCATGCAGCTCGAGCTCCACCCGGCCGGCCACCGCCGCCGGCCAGCCGCGATCCTCGAGGGCCGGGACCAGGGAGACCACCCGCAGCAGCCAGCCCGTGCTGTCCTCCCAGCACACCCGCGGCTCGGCCAGGCTGCGCAGGAAGGGGCAGGACGGCGCGCTGGGGAAGCGCACGCTCCGCACCACCGACGCGTGATCCCCCAGGAAGCCGAGCAGTCGCCGCACCGCCCAGGGGCTGGTGGCCACCAGATCCACCACCTCGAGCTCCTGGGAGATCCCCGCGCCCGGGCCGGGCTGCAGGGTGATGTAGCCTTCGGGCTCGCCCGCAGGAGACAGGGCCAGCCAGCTGCGCAGGGGGACGTCGTCCCGGCTGTGGGTGGCCCGTCGCCACAGGCCGGCTTCGCGATTCAGGTGGCCAGGCCGGGCGGCGGCCATGCGCTGGTAGAGCGCCCGGCGCACGGCTTCGTCCTGCTCGTCCATGGGGCGGACGCTGCCGCTGGGCTCCCGGACGCGGATGCGATCGGGCGCGATGCTGGCCAGGGCCCGGGTGCCAGCGGTCTCGTAGCCGACGCTCCGGTAGAGGGGATGGTTGGCGGCGAAGAGGGAGGAGAGGGGCACGCCCTGGGCGTGGGCGTCCTCGAGGACCCGCCGCATCATCGCGCTGGCCAGCCCGCAGCGGCGCAGGTGGGGCTGCACCGCCACCCCCGCGATCCCCCAGCAGGCCACGGAGCGCCCGCCGAAGAACTGGCCCATGTCGTAGGAAGCCAAGGCGGCGCCCACCTGATCGTCGGCCAGGATCACCCGCGCGCGGGCGGGCCCCACGCGGCCCAGCCAGCGGGCCGAGCTGTCGACCTTGGTGCCGAAGGAGACCGCCATCAGGCGGGCGTAGTCCTCGAGATCCTGTTCCGTGGGTCGGTCCCAGCGCGCGAAGCTGTGGTGCATGGCTCTCTCCTGGCCGCAGGCTCAGCGCCTATCCGCGCCCTGGTTCCGGCGCCCATCCAGGCTTCGGGTCTGCTACCCTGGCCCCGGAGGTCCACCATGCGACCTGTGCTCTCCCTCTGCTGGCTCCTCTGCCTGCCCCTGTGCCTGCTCTCCCTGGGTTGCCCGGCCCCCGACGCCCCGGAGACGGGAGAACCCTCCTTGCCGCCGGTGGACGCGGACGGGGACGGGGCCTCGGTCGAGCAGGACTGCGACGACGCCGACCCGGCGGTGCGACCCGGTGCCGATGAGCTGTGTGACGGCATCGACAACGACTGCGACGGCTTCGTGGACGACGAGGACGCGGATCTGCTGGACGGGTCGACGTGGTGGCTGGACGGCGACAACGACGGCTACGGCCGGGACGACGGTGAAGTGACGGCCTGCGAGCAGCCCGAGGGCGCCCGCGAGGAGGGTGGCGACTGCGACGACGGCGATCCCACCGTCAACCCCGGCAAGCTCGAGGAGTGCGACGGCATCGACAACGACTGCGACGGCGAGGTGGACGAGGACGGCGCCCTGTGGTCCGAGACCTTGTACCAGGACGCCGACGGTGACGGCTTCGGCGACCGGGAGATCAGCCGGGAGGCCTGCGATCCCGACAGCGGCTGGGTGGAGGATCGCGACGACTGCGACGACAGCGACGCCGCGGTCCACCCCGGCGCGCCGGAGGATGTGGCGGGCGTGGACGACGACTGCGACGGGCTGGTGGACGAGCGCGGGCCCGGCGACGCCTGGGCCTGGATCGAGGGTCAGGGCGCGGGCGACCGGGCGGGCCGCGCGCTGGCGGGCGTCGGAGATCAAGACGGCGACGGCCTGGTGGACTTCGCGGTGGGCGCCCGGGGCGACGACGACGGCGGGCGCGACGCGGGCGCCGTCTACCTGGTGACCGGCGATGATCCGGGCCAGCGCAGCCTGGACCATGCCGCGGCCAAGCTCACCGGCCCCACGGGGGCCTACGCGGGCCACGCCCTGGACGGCGGGCGGGATCTGGACGGCGACGGCTTCGGGGATCTGCTGGTGGGCGGCCCCTACCACGACGGCAGCGCCCCCGACGCGGGGGTGGCCTGGCTGGTCCGCGGCCCCATCACCAGCGGCAGCCTGGATGACGCCGTGGCCCTGAGCGGGCTGTACGACACGGATCTGGCGGGCTGGTCCGTCGCCCTGGTGGGAGACGTCGACGGCGACGGCCTGGGGGAGCTGGTGGTGGGCGCGCCCTACGGCAAGCACGGCGCCTCGAGCCCTGGCGTGGCCTACGTGGTCTTCGGTGCCCCGGAGACCGGCATGGTGCTCCACGACGGCGCCCTGCGCCTGCACGGCGAGGGCGACCACCACGGCGCCGGGGCGCGGGTGGCGGCGGGCGGTGATCTGGACGGCGATGGCCTGCAGGACCTGCTGGTCGGCGCCAGCGGCGCGGACCTGGCGGGGGCGGACAGCGGCGCGGCCTATGTCCTGCTGGGGGCGAGCCTCGCCGGCCTGGTGGGCGCTGTGGACCTGGGTGGGTCGGACGGACGCCATGCGGGCGAGGGCAGCTACGACATGGCCGGCTACGGCCTGGCCGGTGGCGGCGACGTGGACGGCGATGGCCTGGACGATCTGGTGGTGGGAGCGCCCTACGAGGACGCCGGGGCCGTGGACGCGGGCGCGGCCTACCTCGTGCTCGGGCCAGGCACCGGCAGCCACGGCCTGGCGGAGGCGGACGCCAAGCTCCTGGGGGCCCGTGAAGGCGACAGCGCTGGCAACTGCGTCGCCCTGGCCTCGGACGCCGACGGCGACGGTCTGGCCGAGATCGCGGTGGGCGCCCCCGTGTACGAGGACGGCCTGGCCGCGGGCTGGACCGCCCTGTGGTCGGGCTCGCCCAGCGGAACCCTCAGCCTGGCCCAGGCCAGCTGGATCCTCCAGGGCGAGCAGGCCGGCGACTACCTGGGCTTCGCCGTGGCCGGCCCCGGGGACATGGACGGCGACGGCCTGGGCGATCTGCTGGTGGGCGCGCCCCTGGACGACGGGGCGGGCGCCGAGGCCGGCGCCGTGGTCGTGCTGCTGGGGCTCTGGTAGCTGCCGTGAGGGGCCGGGAGGCCCTTAGCGGCAGCCCTGGGCGTAGGAGTCGTACTCGGGGTCGCAGGTGGCGCCGCAGGTGGTGAGCAGGCAGTTGACCGGGTTGGACGACAGCATGCACAGCGCGTAGCAGACGGGGTCGTAGGTGGCGCTGCAGTCCTCGATCCAGAGGCCGGAGCCGCCGCACGGGGGCACGGCCCGTTCCCACCCTGCGGTGTCGCACTCGCAGGCGATGTAGACCACGTCCCAGTCGCAGCCGCTCGAGGTGCCGGTGTACTCCCGCTCTTCGCTGCCCGAGCAGTTGAAGTCGTAGGAGCCGTCGCCCCGGTGGGAGCTGAAGTAGGCGGTCTGACCCGGGTTGGCGTTGGCGTTGCTGTCGTAGCAGTCGTTGTAGTCGGTGCCGGTGTAGGGCCACTGGCCGTCGCGGCACCAGCACTGGGAGGAGCTGCGCACGCCGTAGGTGTCGCCGTCGTTGTCGTACCAGAAGTCGTTGCAGCCGATGGCGTTCTGTTCGTTGTCCAGCCCGTCGCAGTTGTCGTCGAAGTCGGTGGCGCAGTCTTCCCGGGCGCCCGGGTTGATCGCCCAGTCGTCGTCGTCGCAGTCCGAGCCCCGACCCTTGGCGTTGACGCAGGGCGGCGACTCGCAGTAGCCGTCGCCGTCGTCGTCGTAGACCGCGGTGCCGTCGTCGATGAGGCCGTCGCAGTCGTCATCCCGGCCGTTGACCACCTCTTCCCCGTAGGGGTTGATCAGGGCGTTGTTGTCGTCGCAGTCGATCTCGGTGTTGTCGGTGTTGATGCAGGGCGGCGCTTCGCAGTAGCCGTCGCCGTCGTCGTCGTAGCACTCGGAGCCTACGTCGATGCCGGTGATCTCGCTGCAGTCGTTGTCCAGGCCGTCGCAGATCTCGGGAGCGCCCGGGTAGATGGTGTCGTTCGAGTCGTTGCAGTCGCCGCCGTTGACGCTGTAGCCGTCGCCGTCGAAGTCGAAGTCGTCGGGGGAGACCACCGCGTAGAGCGCCTGGGCCGTGGCGATGTTGCCCTCGGTGTCCTCGACCGTGAAGGTGAGCATGTAGTTGGCGATGGGCAGCCTGCTGGAGCACTGGGCGTTGCCCGCGCCGTCGACCGGCATGAAGCAGATGTGGCCGGTGATGTCGGAGGACAGCGACACCACGAGGCTCTCGGCGGGGTCCTGGCGATCGCTGACCTCGGCCATGAAGACGAAGGGGAAGCCTTCTACGCCCTGCTCACCGTTGGCGGGGTGGACCACCTCCACGCTGGGCAGGTCGGGCACGTCGAGGATCTCGATGGTCACGGCGGCTTCGCCCTGCTGGTTGTCCAGGTCGATGGCCCGCAGGGTGATGACGTGTACACCTTCGCTCAGGCTGGCGGTGGTGACCTCGACGTTGCCGTCCGGATCGGGGGGATCGAAGTCGGGGAGGATGCCGTCGATGGAGCTGATCCACTCGACCACCAGCTCATCGTAGGGGGTGTCGTCCTCGACCACGCCGGTGAACTCCACCGGCTCGCCCTCGTCGAACTGCTGCCCGTCGAAGGGCGTGGTGATGGTGACGGCCGGCTCGTTGAACACGACGTGGAGCCCGTCGTCGCTGCACGCGACCAGGGCCAGGAGGGGCAAGACCTTCCACATGGAAACCTCCGAACTCGTGAGCACGATATGCTGCATCACCTTGCGATGGCAAGAGATTCATGCGCCCGGTGGGGGCTCGGCTCTACGCGGGTTCCTCTGGGGCATATCTCCAGGGGACCCGGTGGGCCATGCCCGGTGTCAAGCTCCGCCGCAGGCCTCGAGGGCCTGCAGCACGCGGCGCCAGCTGGCACGGCTGGCCCGGGCGGGGCCGTGGGTTCGATCGCGGTGGATGTCCAGGGCGTAGCCGCCCAGGTGGAGCCAGGTGCCGTCGGACAGCTCCCAGGTGGCGGACCAGGTGCCCGCCAGGTGATCGTCCACCCGTGTCTCGCCGGGGCCCAGGGCGCCGTCGAGGCAGCCGCGGATGGGCTGCAGATCCGGGAAGGTCTGAGCGCCGGGGGGCGCCCGGAGCGAGGCGGAGGAGAGCTTGCCCCCAGGCTCGTTGGGCCAGGACAGCTCGGCCATGCCGAACCAGGGGTGGTCGATGGGGACCTCGACGTCCAGGTCGATGAACACCTCGGCGTGGGAGCCGGGGAAGGTGGCCTGGGTGTAGGCCGCGGCGGCGTCCACGTCGTAGCTCAGGTCCATGGCGGCCAGCTCGCCCAGGCCGAAGCCTTGGGCCAGCCACGCCTTGCGGGTGGAGGGCTGCAGCGCCAAGGGCTGGCCCGTGGCCACCGCCGTGAACACCGACCACAGCAGCCGCGTGCGGTAGGCCCAGTGGGGGTCTCCCTCGGGCTGGGCGTGGTAGCCGAAGTAGCCGCCATCGGCGGAGACGGTCGCGCTGCCGCTGGCCCAGCGCCAGGATCGCGCGCCGTCGTCGGCCCGCTCGAGCCGGCGCCCCAGGTAGCCCTCGAGATCGGCGACCAGCTCGGCCCGCCGCGGGTGGCCGTCGCTGGCGTACAGCCCGAACGAGGCGACGTGCCCGGGGTGTTCGTCGTCCCAGCGGAGGTAGGCGTAGTCGAAGTCGCTGCCCCGCAGCGGAACGTGGAGATCGTCACCGTCCTCGTCGGGGCTCAGGCCCAGGGCTGCGGCCACGGTGGCGTTGTCGCCCTCGAGGCTCAGGCTGGCCAGGGTGGCCATGGGGACCCCCGCGATGGTCCCGGGCCCCTTGGTGATCAGGGCGGCGATGCCCGCGATGAACATCACGGAGATCGGGATGCCCAGGGTGAGCGCCAGGACGGCGCAGCCCCCCGAGGCCTTGCCCTGGCTGCGCACCACGGCCGGCTCGGCGGTGATCTGGCCCGTGGGGGTGTGGACGTGGGTGTCGCAGTAGCGGCAGGCCACCACGGGAGCGTGGCCCTTCCAGCGCAGGGGGGCCCCGCAGCTTGGACACTCGAGGCGGTCGGTAGGGGCGTTCGAGGGCATGATGGGCCAAGTCTAGCCTGGCGATGGGGGCTGCGCTGGGTGTTCCAGGAGTTGACACCCATCGCTATTGCCGACGAGCGATAATGGATCCGGCTATACTCCCACGGCCGGAGGTCCCCCATGCGCACCGCTCTGTTCCTTCTCCCCCTGCTCGCAGCCTGCAATGACTACGACCTGAACGCGATCACCGACGACGGCAACGTCGCCCCGATGATCGACGTCGATCCCATGGTGGTCGTCTTCGGGAATGTCGAGGTAGGCGCCACCACCACCGAGATCTTCACCATCTCGAACGTGGGCAACGCGCGGCTCGAGATCGAAGACATGGAGCTGCTCGGCTCCTCTACCTTCACGCTCACGGATCTGAGCGCCATCGGCGCCCTGGCGCCGGACGGCAGCGTCGAGGTGATGGTCGAGTACACGCCGGTCGAAGAAGAGGCCGAGGAGATCGGCTCGGTGCTCATCCACAGCACCGATCCCATCAGCCCCATCACCGAGGTGGAGCTCTGGGCTGGCGTGGACATGCCCATGCTGTCCATCACCCCCGATCCCCTGGACTTCGGATCGGTGCTGGCTGAGCAGGAGAAGACCATGACGCTGACGCTCACCAGCGTGGGCGACTCCCCGGTCAGCTTCTCGAGCTTCGAGATCACCGGCACCGAGTTCACCGCGGTGCCCACCGAGGACTGGCCCATGACCCTGGCGGCCGGCCGGTCCACCACCATGGACGTCACCCTCATCGCCACCAGCGGCGGTTCCCTCGGCGAGACCATCACCGTCGATGTGGACGCACCGGGCTTCGACACCAGCGCCGAGCTGCGGGCCACCGTGGGCGAGGGCGGCCCCATCGCGGTCTGCTCGGTCTCTCCCACCGAGGTGCAGCCCAACCGCGACACCGCCGACTGGACCGGCCGTGAGTCCTACGACACCGACGGCTACCGCATCACCACTTGGGACTGGACCCTCTACTCCCAGCCGGGCGGCTCCACCGCGTTCATGCCCCCGGGCAGCGCCGACCGCAACAACTTCGCCCCCGACCTGGCCGGCGAGTACATCGGCCAGCTCATCGTCAAGAACGAGCTGGGGGTCGAGTCCGAGCCCTGCTACGCCACGCTCACCGCCACGCCCATCGAGAACCTCTGGATCCAGATGTACTGGGCCCACAACGACGACGACATGGATCTGCACCTGCTCAAGCCGGGCGGCAGCCTCGAGAGCAACGGCGACTGCTACTACGCCAACTGCGTCGGCGGCCGGCTGGACTGGGGCGTGGCGGGCGACGCCAGCGACGACCCCTCGCTGGACATGGACGACATCCCCGGCACTGGCCCTGAGAACATCAACATCAACTACCCCCAGAACGGCACCTTCACCGTGGTCGTCCACGACTACTCGGGCAGCACCGGCGACTACCGCGGAGGCAACGACGTCACCGTGGTGATCTTCCTGGGCGGCGCCCAGGTGTGGACCGACACCCGCACCATCAGCGGCGACGGCACCTACACCTACTTCGCCGAGATCGACTGGCCGTCGGGGCTCATCACCGATCTCTAAGCCCGTGCGCTGCGCGCTCCCGCTCGTGGGTCTGGTGGGTTGCCTCGGTGCCCTCGGGCCCGAGCAGCGCCATCCGCCGGGTGAGTCGCCCACCGACACCGCGCCCCGCGACACGGCTGCCCACGACACTGCGCAGGGTGAGACGGGCGACAGCGTGCCGGAGGCGGGGCCCTGGTCCTTCGTGGTCTTCGGCGACAACCAGTTCGCCACCACCTCCTGCACCTCGGGCACACCCGAGCGCGAGGCCGTCCCCGAGCTGGTGCTCTCCCTTGCGCCCGACCTGGTGCTGCACACCGGCGACCTGATGGACCACGGGTACGAGGACGGGGCCTACGCGTGGCTCGAGCACTGCTACGCCGAGATGTTCGCGGCGCAGCCTTTCTTTCCCACGTCCGGAAACCACGACCACAGCAGCGGCGGCCTGTACAACTACGAGCCCTACCTCGAGCGTCAGCTGTTCGAGACCAACCCCTGGCTGTGGGGTGACGACTGGGTTGGCGATCTCGAGCACTTCTACGAAGACGACCCCCAGCAGTACAGCGAGGACTTCTCGGCCCCCAGCCATCAGGACGATGTGCCCAGCGGGGTCTCCTACGAGACCTTCTACGCCGTGAAGGTGCGAGACGCCTACATCATCAGCTTCGAGCAGGGCACGCGCTGGTGGAGCAACACACCCCGCAGTTGGCTCGAGGAGCACCTGGCCATGGCGCGAGCCGACAGCTCCGTGAGGCATGTCTTCGTGATCATGCATCACCCGATGTACTCGACCACCATGGCCGAGAGCGGTGACGGCGAGAGCGTGGGGCCGGTGCGCGGCTACTACGAGGAGCTGTTCAGGGCTTACGATGTGACCCTCGTGTTCTCGGGTCACGCCCACGTCTATGAGCACTTCTCAGTGCCCGACGACGGCAGCGCGACCCGCCGGGATGGCTCGGCCGCGAGCTACGAACACGACGGCTCTGCGGTGCACTACGTGGTCACGGGCGGCGGCGGCGGGGGGCTGCCCGGCTGCGACCCCATGGCCGATCCCCGTGAGGAGCACAGCGCCAGCTACGTTCAGGGCCGGCGCTGCGGTCACCATGTCACCCGAGTCCAGGTGGATGGCTCCCGCCTCGCCGTGGAGATCGTCGGCGTGGAAGGTGGCAGCGGCGCCTGGACCTCCTCCACCTGGGAATCCTGGGAGTTGAAACCATGAACAAGATCCTGCCCCTGCTGCTTCTCTCGGCCCTGGCCCTGGGGTGCCCCCCCAAGGACGACACCGGCGTGGAACCCCCCGAGGCCGACGCCGACACCGACTCGGACAGTGACAGCGACACCGACGCCGACGCCGACGCCGACGCCGACACCGACGCTGACGCCGACGCCGACACCGACGCTGACACCGATGTGGTGAGCTTCGCCCTGGAGGGGGAGCTGGCCGGCACCGCCTTGTCCCTGGTCTGGGCCTGGCCTGACGAGGACGGCTACCTCCTGGGCGATGCCCTGGCCTCAGCGCAGGTCACGGGCTCTGAGCTGAGCTTCGCTGGACTGCAACCCGACCCCAGCGAGCTGGTGGAGTTGGCTCCCGACGACTTCCCCGGGCTGTACGCGGCCATGTACCTGCCCACCCTCTTCGAGGACGGCGACGGCGACGCGGTGCTGGACGACGGCGAGATCATCGTCGGCGCCGGACTGGTCTGGCCCCTGTGGCTCGAGGGGGATCTACCGGATGAGGCGGTGTTCCTGGGCATCGAGCTGGGCTGGAACGCCATGGACTACAGCGTGGCCGACACCATCAGCTTCCAGCAGCCTGAAGACCTGCCCGTCGTGGCCAGCCTGTGGCCGGTGCTGGCCATGAGCATCGGGGGCGCGCTCGAGGACAGCGAGGCCTTGGATCAGCGCCTGTCGGTGCGGCCCGGTCAGGCTGGAGAAGACGGCACCCTGACGGTGATGGAGGGGGTGGACCCCCTGGACGACATCGCCATGGTCTGGGGCGAGAGCTGGAGGGTGGACATCGACGGGCCGCCGCCCGCCGACCACCTGGCCCCCCACGGCGAGACGGGCTGGGTGGGCGCCCTCGAGTTCCTGCGCATGTACGAGGACGCCGACGGCAGCGGCGACTACGGGGCGGACGACCCCCTGGCCGACGCCATCTGCCTGGCCGGCGAGGGGGCCTACCTGTCCTACAGCGCGCCCCTGAGCTCCCCCACCACCGCGTTCTACTACGCCTGGATCGGCATGCCCGCGGGCTGGGCTGCGCTCACGGGCACCGGGCCCGACACCTGGGTGATCATGGACCAGGCCCAGGCCATGGACCTGGGGCACTGCGAGGTCGCCTCGGCGCAGCGGTAGCGGCCGTCGAGGAAGGCCAGGGCTTCGGTGGCATCGCGCGCTCCCCACCGTGAGCATAGAGGCCGCGCATGGCCCGCTCCCTTCGAGACCCATCCGACCAAGCCCACGGGATCACCGCCGCGGACATCGACGCGCTGCTCCAGGCCTTCACCGCCTTGCGCGCCCTGCCCAGCGCCCACCCGGACACCCCGGAGGCTGCGGCCAGCGCCTACCCGATCTACGCCGAGCCGGTCCGCGCGTTCTTCCAGCTGGCCGGGCATCCCTGCTGGTCCGACTACGGCTACGCCAGCAAGGACGCGGCCGGCATGGTGCGGGACGACGCGCGTGTCGCTGGCGCGAGCCTGGCGGAGATCCGGACGATGATCACCTGGTGTGTCCGGGGAGAGCGCTTCTGCGATGGCTTCTGGGGCTCCCTGTTCGAGGGCGACCGCCTGGATCGGATCCTGGCGCGGCTGGCGGAGCTGCGACGCCGGGAGCCAGCATGGGCTCCGTCACCCTCCCCACCAGGACGTCGATAGGCTGCCCACGCTCCTGCCCGCCGCCATCAGCCCAGCGCAGCCCCATCCTCCACCAGCTCCGCCAGCACCTCGTTCGACATGCTGCGGAGCTGGCCCCCGTCGAGCACGTCGGTGGTGAGCAGCCCCACGGAGCCGGCGAGGGTGACGGTGGCGTCTGGGCTCTGGATGGTGGCCTTGGGCTGCAGCCGGGTGCGCAGGCGCTGGCCGGCGGCCCACTCACGGCGCCAGACGCGGGCCCGTTCCCGGGCGCTGGGGCTGGCGAGCAACCACAGGAACGTGCCGCTCACGGCGAAGACCAGCAGGGGCCACAGCACGCGGCCCCCCAGCAGGGCCAGCCCGGCCAGGGCGCCCGCGGCGGGGCGCAGCCAGCGCTGCTCGGCCTGCACCTGCTCCTTGATCTCGGCGCTGGCGTCGCGGGCTTCGTCCTGGCGCATCCGGGCGTAGTGGGCCGCCCCCGCCAGGACCAGGATGGGGGGGATCAGGCCCAGCAGGCTGCTGGCGAGGGAACTGAGGGGCCACTGCAGGCCGCTGATCTCGGCGTGCTCGGCCACCGCGCCCAGGCCCATGCAGAGCACCAGCCAGAAGGCCAGGAACGACAGCACCAGGTTCCAGGCGATGCCCGGGTGGTGAGGCTTGCGCACCAGGCCCAGGGCCCGCAGCTGCAGGTTCAGGACCCAGGCTGCGACGGGGGCGGCCGCCAGGGTGACTCCAGCCCAGGTGAGGGGGTGGGCCAGGATGGTCTGGGCCAGGGCTGCGTAGTCCATAAAGCCTCCTCAGGCGTCGGGGGGGACGGGCGCCAGGCGCCAGCGGTCGCGCTCGGCGTCACGGCCCACCAGCCGCAGGGTGATGGCGTCGCCCACCCGCCAGGCGGGGCCGGCGCCCTGGACGGGCGAGAGGGTCAGCTCGGTCTCGTCGCTGTCGTAGCTGCAGCCCAGGCTGGCCTCGATGTGGGCGGTGTAGACCTTGATCTCCAGGGGAAGCTCGTCGAGGCGGACGTGGAGTCGGGTGCGGCTGAGGCCCAGGACGGTGCCGGTGCGCAGGGGGCGCTGGCTCAGGGGCAGCTCCAGGTCGCCCTCGAGGAGGAAGTCCAGGGCCAGGCGCTCGCCGTCCCGGGTGATGGAGCGCTGCAGCTCCCGGGAGCGATCCGCGGCCTGCAGCACCCGCTCGCGCAGGCGCTCGTCCAGCTCGGTCGGGCCGGTGGGCTCGAGGCCCACCGCCTCGAGGAGCTCCTTGTGGGTGAAGACCCCCACGATCTCCCGCATGGGAGCCGTGAAGCGGCCGTAGCAGGGCACGCCCAGGGCGTGGTGGGGGCCGGGCTCGGGGGTGAAGTCGGAGCGCTCGTAGCTGTGCAGGATCTGCCGCTGGATGGCCTGGCGGACCCGGGCGGCGGGCCCGGTGGAGGGCAGCCGGCCCAGGTAGGTCGCCAGGCTCTCGGCGGGTTGGCCTGGCTGGTCGTGGCGGCGCCAGGTCCACGTGTCATCGTCCAGCCCGTGCAGCTGGACCAGGGCGCTGACAGTGGCCTCGAGGGCTTCGAGCCTGGCCAGAGTGGGGTGGGGGTGGACCCGGTAGATGGGCTGCAGCTCGGGGCGGGGGTGGGCCATCATCAGCCGCGCCGCTTCGGTGTTGCACAGCAGGGAGATCTGCTCGTTCCAGCGCTCCACGTCGTTGCGGTGCTCGGCCACCAGCCGGAAGCCGGGCGCGGTGGGGCCGGGGGGCTCCCAGGCCACCTCGGGGCGCTCGAAGGGGACCATGCCCCGCTCCCGGGCCCGGGCCAGCAGCGGAGCACCCAGGGCGCGCAGGTTGACCAGCACGGGGGTGAAGTCCTGTCCGCTCAGGGGGCTGCCTGCGGGCTGGTCGCACCAGGCCTGCACGCCGCTGTAGGCCAGCTTGGCGCGGCTGCGGATGCGGGCGCGGCGGACTGAGAGGGGCCCCGGCAGCCCCTGGGCGTCGATGGGCAGCTCGAGCACCAGCGCCCGCCGTGGCACACCCGGATTCAATGAGATGATCCCTTCACAGAGGCGCCGGGGGAGCATGGGAGCGCAGAGGTGGGCCAGGTAGTAGCTGGCGCCCCGGCTCAGGGCCTCGGCCAGCAAGCCCGAGCCCGGCCGCAGGTACCAGGAGGCGTCGGCCAGGGCGTAGTGCAGCGTCCAGCCGGTGCCCTGGCGCTGGAGGTGCAGCGCCTGGTCGAGGTCCAGGGAGTGCTCGTAGTCGATGGTGACGAAGGGCAGGTGCTCGAGGTCCTCGAGCCGCGGATCGTCCAGGCCGGGGTCGCCTTCCAGGGCCAGGGCCTCGGCCTCGAGCGCGGGGGCGTGGTCGAGGCGCAGGCCGTGGGCGTCGAGGATGGCCAGCAGGCGGGCCTGGACGTCGGGGGGGTGGTGCAGGGGAGTGGCGTCGGTCATGGCTTGGACCTATTCGACCGGGGCTCGGCCCGCTTGCGGCGCCTGGGGATCCAAAGCGGGCTTGCCCTCCACCTTGCGGTCGAGCGCCTCCAACCAGGGCAAAGTCCCGTTTCGGAGTGACGGTTCCAAGCCCATTGCGGGCGCGCGCTGGCCCCGATAACGGGTCGCCGACGACGGCCCTCCCCCAGGACCCCCTCCCACCCCGCGCCTGCTCTGCAGGCCCCGCTCCGCTCGAGGAAGCCACCATGGACGCCTATCTCTCCCACATCCAGGGCAAGACCATCCTGGTCACCGGCGGCGCCGGCGCCATCGGCTCCAACCTCGTCCGCACCCTGGCCGAGGCCGGCGCCCGCACGGTCATCGTGCTGGACGACCTGAGCGCCAGCGCGGTGTGGAACATCCCGGATCTGCCCAACGTCTTGTTCGTGCCTGGCTCGGTCACCAACGAGATCGATCTCAAGCGCTGCTTCGCCGAGAAGCCCGAGATCGTCTTCCACCTGGCGGCCTTCTTCGCCAACCAGAACTCCGTGGACTACCCCCAGAAGGACCTGATGGTCAACGGCCTGGGCACCCTGCTCATTCTCCAGTACGCCACCATGACCGGGGTCGACCGGGTGGTCTACGCCAGCTCAGGCTGCTCCATCTACGGCTCCAAGGCGCCGCTGCCCCTGTCCGAAGACTTCGTCTCCCTGCACATGACCACGCCCTACCAGATCACCAAGATGCTGGGTGAGCTGTACGCGAACTTCTTCTGGCACCACCACGATCTCGAGGTGGTCAAGTGCCGGTTCTTCAACAGCTTCGGGCCTGGCGAGGTCCCCGGGCAGTACCGCAACGTCATCCCCAACTTCATCCACCGCGCCATGAAGGGCCTGCCCCTGCCGTTCACCGGCCAGGACATCGCGTCCCGCGACTTCACCTACGTGGACGACCTGGTGGACGCCCTGATCCGCTCCTCGTACTACACCGCGGCGGTGGGCCAGGAGATGAACCTGGCGGGCGGCCGCGAGATCCGCATCCTGGACATGGCTCAGAAGGTCATCGACTACACCGGCGGCAAGTCCGAGATCGTGCGCGGCACCCCCCGCAAGTGGGACACCAAGGTGCGCCTGCTGGCCAGCATCGACCGGGCCAAGGAGCTGCTCGAGTGGGAGCCCGTGATGGACTTCGACGAGGGCCTCAAGCGCAACATCGCCTGGTTCGAGGAGAAGTGGCCCCTGATCGAAGGCGCGGCCAGCTACGTGCCGGGATCCTCCGCGGCCGTGCGCGGGACCGTGGCTGAGAAGTAGCCGGGGCTAAGGCTCGGCGATGGTGACGCGCACACCGTAGTGGTCGGAGTAGGCCGCGGTGAAGGGCTCCTCGCAGCGCTCGACCTCGATCTCGTCGGTGAGCACCAGCTCCGCGCTGGGCTGGCCCTCGAAGCCCTCGATGAACACGTGGTCGATCACGCGGCCGGCGTCGCCCTCGTCCCCCATGTTCAGCGGGTTGCCGGGGCAGTAGGTGCAGCTGCCCTGGGCGTCGACGTAGGGGGCGGCCATCCCGCTGGCTGCCAGCACGTCCCAGTTGTCCTCGGCCTCGGCCTCGCTCTGTCCCAGCTCGGGGCCGGTGTTGAAGTCCCCCAGCAGCACGGTGAGCCCGGTGCTGGCGGTGCTGTCGATCCAGGCCAGCAGGTCGTCGATCTGGGCGGCCTGCTCCTGCTCCCAGGATCCCTCTTCCCGCGGGTAGGGGATCACGTCGAAGACCGCGGTGAGGTGGGTGCAGTAGACATCGACCTCGCCCGCGGGGGTGTCGGCCACGGTGTGCAGCACCGAGCGGCGGTTGGTGGTGCTGGCGAAGACGTGCTCCTGGGTGTCGGCCAAGGGGTGGGCGCTCAGGATGCCGGTGCCGAAGGCGCCTTGGTAGGCGTAGCTGGTGGTGCCCTGGGTGCAGGCGTCCTCGACGTCGTCGATGGAGCCGCCCACCTCGGCCTGCACGCAGCCCATGCAGGTGGTGTCCAGGAACACGAAGTCCAGCGCGCAGCTGGCGAAGACGCAGTCGATCAGCTCGTCGTCGCAGGCATCGCCGCAGCTGGTGTCCAGGCACTCGAGCAGGCCGTCCAGGGCGCCTGCCTCGCAGGCGGGCTCGGCGCTCTGTTCGGGCTGGGGCGCGGGGAAGTAGCGGTGCTCGAAGCTGGCCGCGGCGGCCTGCTCGAAGGCGTCGATGTGGGTGGGGGTCCAGACCTCCTGCAGGCAGATCAGGTCGGCCTGCAGGGCCGAGACGGCCGCGGCGGTCAGCGGGGTGCGCTCTGGCGAGGCGGGCACGTAGCCGGTGGCCAGGCCGGCGTTGTAGGTGAGCACGGTGAGGGGGCCCGAGCCGCCGCAGGCGCAGAGGACGAGGGGGAGCAGGGACAGGGCGGCGCGCATGGGTCGCTCCGGAGTGCGGGGAGTCCGCGGACCTATCCTGCGCCTGGTTCCTTGGCTATCCGCAGGTCCGGGCCAGCCTGAGGCCGACGTAGAAGTAGCTCCGCTCCTGGCGACGGCCGCCCCGGCAGGCCACGCGGGCGTAGTCCCGGTGGTACTGGGCGCAGCCGCCCCGGATGGCCCGGTAGGTGCCCCCGGGAGGGCCCACGGGGTCCTCGACCGGGTTGCTGGGGTAGGCGTGGTAATAATCCCAGCACCACTCCCAGACGTTGCCGCTCATGTCGAACAAGCCCCAGGGGTTGGGCTTCAGCTGGCCCACGGGCTGGGACAGGCCCCCGGCGGTGCCCAGGTGCCAGGCGACCTCGTCGGCGTTGTCCGACCCGGCCCAGACGTGGCTACCGCCAGCCCGGGCGGCGTACTCCCACTCGGCCTCGGTGGGCAGGCGGAAGCCGTCCGCGGATCGGTCCCAGCGCCAGGTTCGCTGCTCCGGCCGGGAGCCGATGCCCCACAGGCCGGGCTTGGCGGGGACGACGATCTGCTGGTGGTAGGCCGGGCGGAAGCCCGCCCGCTCGGACAGGGCGTTGCACAGCTTCACTGCGGCGTTCCAGCTGACGTCGTCCACGGGCTGCTCGGGCTTGGAGCCCTGGGGTGACGCCCGTCCCACCGCGGCGTCGTACAGCTCCCGCGTGACCGGCACCCGTCCCAGCTGGAAGGGCTGGGTGAGCGTGACCAGGTGCATGTTCTCGTCGTAGCTGCGCCCGGGCTGGCCGGCGGCGGAGCCCTGCTGGAAGGCGCCGGGCTCCAGGCGCACCAGCTCGAACCAGTGCTGGTCCACTCGGAACTGCTGGCTCGGGCCCGGGGCGGTCGGGATCTCCCAGAACCCGGACGGAGGCGCGGGGATGGGTGTCTCGTCCAGGAACATCGGCGCGAGGGGCCTGGAGGGCTCCGGGTGAGGCGCGCCGGGGCCCGGGCCCAGCTGCTGGATGGCGCGTCGGACCTTGTGGACGCCGCGCAGCTCCGCACAGCGCTCCACCACCACGGCCGCCGAGCCCAGCCTGTGCTCGGGCTCCGGGGCCACCAGCCCGTCGATGAGCGCGGCGACCGGGTCGGGCACCGAGGCATGCTGGCGCCAGCGCATGGGGTCGTACAGGGTGCGCACCAGCTCGTGGGGCTCCCGGCGGGTGAGCAGGCGCACGGCCACGGCGCCCAGGCCGTAGAGGTCCGAGGCGGGGACGGGCTCGCCCGCGAACTGCTCGGGGGCCTGGTAGCCGATGCTGCCTACCTCCCGGGTGCCCCCCAGGGTGGCGATGACGGTGTCGCGCACCAGGCCGAAGTCGATCAGCACCAGGCGACCGTCGCTGCGACGCATGATGTTGGCGGGCTTGATGTCCCGGTGGATCACCGGCGGCGACAGGCAGTGCAGGTAGACCAGGATGGTGGCGAGCTCCTGGATGATCTCGACCACATCCAGGGCCCCGTAGCGGCGCTCTTGCTGCTCCTGCTCCAGGCTCTGGCCGTCGATCAGCTCCATCACCAGGACCTGAGAGGTGTAGCGGCCCGAGCGGCTGTGAAACGCCTCGACGTAGCTGGGCACCCCGGGATGGTTCAGCTGCCGCAGCACCCGCACCTCGCGCCCCACCTGCTCGAGCAGCTCCGGGCGCATCAACATCTCCTTGAGCGCCACGGGCCGCTCGTCGGGATCCAGGGCCCCCCAGGTGGTGCCGAAGCTGCCCTGGCCCAGCATGGCCTGGAGCGCGAAGCGGCCGTCCAGGCGTGGCTCTTGGCCGCAGCTGGCGCAGGGATGGCGCGGGGTCTGTTGGCCGCAGCTGGCGCAGATCATGGTCAGGTGGGGGTGTCGGTGTACCCGGGGTCGGGCTCGGCGGCGTCATCGAGGGCGCGGTTGGCATCGGCCGAGCCGTGGGCGAAGCCGTTGCAGGTGGTGCAGTCGATGCGCACGCGGCCGCGGCCGCCGTCGCCGCCCAGGCGCAGGTGGGTGGCCTCGCCGAAGCCCCCCTCGGCGCTGACGCTGTCGGTGGCCAGCTCGACCTCCTCGGCGATCAGGAAGATGGTGCCGCCCGCGCCTCCGCCGGCCCCGTAGGTCCACGATCCGTGGGACCAGTGGTCGGTGGTGCCGCCCAGGGCCTGCAGCGCGCCATGGCCCTCGGCCAGCAGCAGGCCGCAGCCGATGTAGAGGATGCCCGCCCCGTCGCCGCCTGGGCCAGGATCTTCGGTGACGTCGTCGTATCCGCCGTTCCATACTCCGCCGCCACCGGAGCCCAGGAAGGCGGTGGCCAGGGTGGGCTGGCCGTAGGCGATGCCGGCCTCGGGCGCGGTGTAGCCACCGTAGTTCCAGGAGTCTCCCGCCGTGGCGCCGCCGCCGTGGTTGCCGCCACCGCCGGTGACGTTGGCGCCGCCGCCGCCGTAGTTGGCCAGGAAGCCGCCGATGGCCTCGTTGTAGGGGCTGCCGAACTCGTCGCCGACGCCCTCGCCGGCGATGCTCTCGCCCTGGAACGCGTCGCAGTTGTTGCAGGTGCCTGTGTCGCCGGCCATGTAGCCAAGCTCGCTGACCGTGATGACGCCCGTGTCCTCGATCCACAGGGCGCCGGCCGCGCGGAAGGCGAGCACGCCGCCCATGGCGCCGTCCCAGGCCTCGGTGGTCAGGGTGCCGCCCGCGTACACCGTGACGTCCTGGTAGTGGGGGACGCGCTGGAGCACGATGACCTGATCGCTCAGGTCGGTGTTGCCGGACTCGCCGTAGACCTCCGCCACAGCCTCGGCCAGGGTGACGTCGGAGCCCGACACGGCGTCCACGGAGCCGAACTCGTAGGCGCCCACGCTGCTGTGGGCGGCGTCGCTGCCCTGCATGTTGATCAGCAGCACCTCGTCCCCCGGGGCCAGGCCGGCGACCGTGCCGGTGACGGTGATGGTGGCGCCGCTGATGGCGGTGACCGGGAAGCTCACGGCGTCGGGCTCGCTGCGGCTGCCCGACATGTCGGTGGCCAGGACCACGGTGCCGGTGACCTCGAGGTCGCCGTCGGCGCCGGTGCCTACCCACAGATCCTCGTCCACGTCGCCGTCGCAGTCGTTATCCAGGCTGTCGTACAGCTCGGGGCTGTCCGGGCTCACGGTGCTCATGGTGTCGTCGCAGTCGGTGTCGTCCGCCACCCAGCCGCTGGGGCCTTCGCAGGTGTGGACCGTGGTGGCGGCGTCCCCGAAGCCGTCGGCGTCGGCGTCGGCGTACCAGTCACTGGCGTCGGAGATGTCGGGGTCGTCATCGTCCACCAGGCCGTCACAGTCGTTGTCCAGGCCGTCGCACAGCTCGGTGGCGCCGGGCCAGACCACGTCCTCGAGGTCGTCGCAGTCGGTGTCGTCCGCCACCCAGCCGCTGGGTTGGTCGCAGGCGATGCGGTCGTAGGCCGCGTCGCCATAGCCGTCGCGGTCGTGGTCCAGGTACCAGGTGGCCGCGTCGATGGCGCTGTCCTCGTCCACGGCGCCGTCACAGTCGTTGTCCACGGCGTCGCAGAGCTCGTCGGCGCCGGGGTTGATGGTGGCGTCGCCGTCGTCGCAGTCGTCGCCGGATGAGACGTGGCCGCTGGGCTGGCTGCAGGCGTCCTGGGTGGAGGCTGGGTCGCCGTCGCCGTCGCCGTCGCTGTCCGCGTACCAGGTGGCCTCGTCCAGGGCGCCGGCCTCGTCCACGGTGCCGTCGCAGTCGTTGTCGGCGCCGTCGCAGAGCTCGTCGGCGCCGGGGTAGCTCGAGGCGTCGGTGTCGTCGCAGTCCGTGGCGTCCGCGAGGTAGCCCGAGGGCTGGAGGCAGGCGCGGGTGCTCACGCTGGCCCCACCGTAGCCATCGGTGTCGTGGTCCAGGTACCAGGTGCCGGCGTCGGCGGCGTCATCCTCGTCCACGTCGCCGTCGCAGTCGTTGTCG
>CALDOK010000277.1 GCA_937912125.1 uncultured Pseudomonadota bacterium | reverse complement strand
GCCCCGCGCTGCCCAGGCTCCTGCGCCCGGCGCCCGGCCTGCGTCCGCCCCGGCCCCCAGCCTCCGGGCCAGCGCCAGGGCCGTGGCCCGTCTGACCGAGGCTCAGGCTCCGCCTGTCGCTGCTCGCGCGCAGCGGGGGCCCGACGGGCTCCCTGGTCCTGCTGTGGGCCCCGCCGCCATCGCCGCCCCTGCGGCCGCGTCGGTGCTCGGCCCGCGGGCCACCCTCACCGGTGCGGCTGTTCCTCCCACCGTCCGCCGCGCCGCGCAGCCTGCATACCGGCCGTCGGGCACCCAGCGCGCGCTGCATCGCCTCGAGACCGGGGCGCTGCCCAGTGCTGCGGGTGTGCCCCAAGCCTCACCGGCCGCCGCCTCGCCGTCGCCCTTCAGCCGCCAGGCCTGGGCCACCGTGCGGGCACCCTCCACCGTCTGGCTCCAGTGGCGCGAGCCGGATCAGGTCGAGCCCGATCTGATCCCCACCACCCGCTGGTCGCCCCGGCCGGCCCCGTCCCTGCAGGCCGGCCCCACCCCCGGTGTGGCCCCGTGGCAGGCACAGGCTTCCGACGCGCCGCGAGCCTGGGCTCCCGTCAGCCGCGCCAGCGCTGCGCCGATGCGCACGCCCGCCGCCGCCCCCGTGCACACTCCCACCGGTGCCACGGCTCCCGGTGTGGCCCGGTCCATCGCCGCTGGCCAGCCCGTGCGGCCGTGGTCCGGCCCTGGGGTGGCGCCTCGTCTCCTCGGCCAGGACATGCCCGCTTCCACCGCCGACGCGGGGGTCCGTGCGCGGACCTCCAGCCGAGCCCTGCCCTCGGGCCGCGCCCTGAGCCGCCTCCAGGCTCGGTCCCGTGTGCAGCAGCGCGCCCTGGCTGTGGCAGGTGGCCCCGGCGCTGCCCCCTTCGCGGGGGGGCCCGCCGCCATGGCTTCCTTGGTCCAGGTGGGCGAGCCCGACCCACAGACCACCGGCCCCGATGGTCAGCCCCTCCGCTCGGAACGCCGGGGCTCCGGGGCCCGCCCCGGCGCGCCTCGCGCTGTGGCTGCCCGGACCGCGGTCCGCGGTGGGCGCTCGGTCTCTCGCGTCTCCGCCATCGACAAGCTCCTGGCCGACGGCACCGCAGCCCATGTGCTGATCCCCGCCCTGTCCCGCATCGATCGTCCGGACGAGGTCCTGCGCATCGTGCTCGAGCGCACCCTCGGGTGGCGTGGGCGCGGTCCGCTGCCCGCGCCAGTGCGCGCCCTGGTCGAGCAGGTCCAAGAAGCTGCGGGCGAGCCGCAGGCTCCGGTCGGCGGCGCCAAGCGCGCTCCAGCCGGCCCGCGGCGCGAGTCCCTGCGGCGGCGTCAGCCTGCAGCCGCCCGCCGACGCTCCGCCAGCACGCCCGCTACCAAGGCCGCAGCCACGGTCCACCACGTCCAGGCCAGCCACCGCATCGCCGGCCTGGTCAAGAAGCTCGAGCAGCTCATCCACCTGGTGGACGTGGAACATCGCCTGGCGGCAGCGCAGTCTCAGGTCCGTATGGCCGAAGACTCTCCGGCGGCCCGGCAGCCCGGCTCCACCGACGCCTCGCCCGAGGCCCAGGCCAGCCAGGCGGGCCAAGACGTGGACTCGCTGGTGCAGCACATCGTCGAGTTCGTCTCCGAGGAGATGTCTCTCTACTCCATGCGCCGGCCCGAAGAGCCCACCAACCGCACGCCCTGGTTCTAGAGTCCGGGGCCCAGGGCCTCGGCTACCAAGGCCAGCGCACGGGCTCGTCCAGGAGCTTGGACTGGGCGGCGACGCACTCGAACAGCCCGTTGTCTTGTCCCCGCTGCTCCCAGCTTGGAGCTTCGGCTTGGCCGCGGGCGGCCGCGAGGCAGAGCTGGAGCTCGCGCTGGGCGGCACCTCGGCCTCGCCACGTTGCGCGGACGTTGAGGTTGCTCGGCACCACCCAGAGCAAGAGCAGCACGGGCAGCACCGCCAGCCATGCGGGCCTGCGGCGGCCGGCGGGGGCGCTCATTCCCAAGCCCATCAGCAGCGCCACCCCCGGCATCGCCAGGGCGAAGTAGCGGGTGTAGTACTCGTACTGCACAGTGTTGGCGAACCACGCGGCGTGGGCCGCAAGGGGCAGCAGCGCGACACCGGCCTGCCAGTCCAGGCGCTGCAGCCGAGCGCGCCAGCTCGGGGCTCCCGGGGGCACCGGGCGCACGAAGACCAACAACGCCAAGGCCGCCAGGCAGGCCAGGACTGAGGCGAAGGGCAGCACGTTGCGCTCCACCGCGTTGCGCTGCTCGGCAGAGCCCGCCACCGCTGGGTTCAGGCGGCCGCTCGCTTCGCGCATGGCTCGCACGGTGGCCGGGATCTCCCAGATCTGGCTGCGACCCCAGATCCAGCCCTCGCTCACCCCCAGGTCGTATGGCGCTTCCTGGCCCATGCGGTGGTAGCTGACCTGGACCGAGGTGGCGAGCAGGCCCTCGAGGGGGCGCGGCTTGGTGGGTAGCTGGCTGTAGATGACCCAGGAGCCGTACAGGGGCGCCAGCACCAGGGCCAGGTAGACCAGGCGTCGCCGCCAGCCGACCTTGGCCAGCGCTGCCGCGAGCAAGGCGACGATGGAGATCACCACCCCTGGCACCAGGCCACGGGGGTCGACCGAGAAGCACGCGCCGCAGCCCAGGCCTGCCAGGAGACAGGTCCAGGGGCCGGGACGACGCAGCGCGTAGGCGGCCAAGCCACCGGCCAGGGTCCAGGCGGCGATGACCTCGGGGTAGCCCGTGACGCTGCGGCACATGACCACCAGATCCGGGAGCGCGCCCACCATCAGCGCGGCGGCCCAGCCCGCGGTCGGTCCGGCCACCGCGCGGCCCCACAGCCACAGCCCCGCCGCGGTGATCCCCATGGAGGCGATGGCCGCGGCGTACCACGCGTCGTGGGCGTTGTCGGCGGGGATCAGGAGCCGCACCAGGAGGGGCGCCAGGGGGTAGCGGTTGGCACTGAAGTGTTCCCAGCTGGGGTTGCTCAGGGAGTGGAGGGTCCAGAACCACTCAGCCACGTCGCTGCCGGTGGTCTCCCCCTCGGCCAGCAGGCCCGGTGCCCAGACCCACTGGCAGAGGCAGGCCACCAGCAGCCCCGCCGCGAGGGCGTGGAGAGCGTCGCGACCAGGGCGCCAGCCATGGGCGGCGACCGGCGTGGGCTGGACCAGCAGCGGCAGCAGGGCGAGGGCCAGGGCGCGCCCGGCGGTGGGCCACCCCCCCAGCTGACCCACGACCACGGCCAGCAGGGCGGCTCCGATCACCAGGCCCACAGCTCGCAGGGGGCGCAGGCGCGGGAGCTGGGCGCGGATCTGAGGGGGCAAGGCCATGGGGTTCGTTATCGCAGGATCAGGGCGCGGTCAGCAGCTGGCGCCAGTGGTGGGCCGGGTGGCGACCCAGGTCGTCCCCTGGTTGGAAGCCTGGACCTTGGACCATCACCACGCCATCACCGGCATGCCAGACGCTGAACAAACCGGTTCCCTGGTGCTGCAGGCCGTGGTCGCTGAGGATCACCGTGGTGGTGTCCGGGCCGGCGGCCGCCAGCAGCCAGGCCAGATCCTGGTCCAGGCGCTCGAGGTAGGCGGGAAAGACCTCGGCCAGGCGCGTCGCATCGGGGTCGTCGAAGCCCGCGACGCGGCCGGTCTGGTCGGGCAGGAAGGCGTGGCCCACCAGATCGGGGCCCATCAGGTAGATCACGGCCAGCTGGGGCTGGACCTCCTCGAGCATCCAGCGCCCGGCCGCCAGGCAGGAGCGGTCGTTGAGCCAGGCGTAGTGCAGGTTGGAGAAGGGCTGGTCCTTGGGGGTGGCCAGATCGTCGGTGAGGGCTGCCAGGAAGGCCTGGCGCTCGGCGTCGGTGAAGTCCGCCAGGGCCAGGACCTCCCGGTCGGGAGCCGCCGCTGGGCTGCGGCGCATGGGGGCGATGGCCAGGGCGGCCTGGGGCGGGTGGACCTGATCGGGCAGATCCTCGCGGTACTGGAACAGGGTCTCGGTGCGGTCGGGAGGCCAGCGGTCGCTCACCACCAGGTCCGCCTCGGAGCTGGCTGGCCAGGTGGCGGGCCAGCAGACCACCCCGGCGTTCTGCCAACCCAGCCAGAAGGGCGCGCCGTCGCGGTGCAGGCGCGTGGAGGGGAGCACGCCCAGCCAGCCCCCGCGCCAGGCTGCGATGGCGGGCAGGATCAGCAGGGAGGTGGTGGGGTCGCTGTAGAAGCGTTCGATGGAGACCGTGCCGATGCTGGGGGCGTCGGCCCACAGCTCGTAGTTGGACACCCCGTGCTCCCGGGAGGCCAGCCCCGTGGCGATGGAGGTCCAGATGGCGGGGGAGAGGTAGGGCGGCTCGGGCACGAGCTGGCCCTGGGCCGCCCCGGCGGCGAAGGCCGAGAGTGTGGGCATGCGATGACCGAAGCGCGCGAAGATGTCGGTCCCCACGGCGTCGATGCCCACCACCAGGAGCCGGGGAGGGGCCGGGGCACCGACCGCGGGTTCCGCTGGAGCGTCGCTGTGCTGGGGGGGGCGCCATCCCAGGGGCCAGCATGCCAGCGCCAGCAGGGCTGTGGCCGTGGCCGCCCACGTCCAGGGGCGCCCGGTCGGGGACAGGCGGCGTACCCCGCGCAGGCCCAGCCATGTGAGCACCACTGCGAGCCCCGCCGCTGCACTGGGCAGGACCAAGGTGGCCGCCAGGGGTCGGTCCACCACCAGCGCGGCGAGCACGGCCAGCTGGCGCAGCGCCGCGTAGGCCGCCAGATCCAGCAGGGTGAGGGCCAGGCCCGTGATCAGCGCGCCCCGCAGGAGCTGGGCCAGGGGGGAGCCCTGGGGCTGGCTGCGGGCCATGCCCCGGGCCAGCGACACCGCCAGCCAAGGAGGCAGGCTAGCGAGGCCGCACGCTGCGGTGCCCACCAGCAGCAGCCATGGGGGGAAGGCGTCCAGCCGCGCGAGGCCCAGCAGGCCCAGGGCGGCACCGGCGAGGAAGGCCCCTGAGAGCTCGTGGGTCAGGCGCCAGCGGGAGGAGGGCATGACTGCAGCTTAGCGCCCATTGCGCTCCCATGGCGCGCGCCCAGCCCGGACCAGGGCCATGGCGCGTACAAACTCGGCCACGGTGGCCAGGCGGACCTTGCTGGCGCCGCCCTGGCGGGCATGCATGATGGCTTGGACGTCATCGACCGCCATGCCGGCACGCTGGGCCCCCAGGACCACCTCGAGGTCCAGCAGCCAGTCCCGGGAGCGGGGCGCCAGCCGGGCCAGCGCCTGGCGGGTGAAGATCTTGGGGCAGCCGTTGACGTCGGGCAGCTGGACCCCCAGGGTGGGGCAAGCCACGCGGTTGTAGCCCGTGCTGACGACCCAGCGTTGCCAGCCGTCGTCCCGCTGAACGCGGCGGGCCTTGACCAGGTCCAGGTCGCCCCGGGCCATGCGCTGGCAGGCGGCCACCACGATGGCGGGCCGGATCTGGCCATCTCCCCAGTGCCAGCCCTGCCAGTCGGTGTCCAGGGCGGCCAGGCCCGCGAGGATGCCGCCGCCATAGCCGGCGTTCTGTGCCAGGTGCAGCGCCTGGACGCCGGGAAGCTCACGGGCCAGATCCTCGATGATCTGTGGGGTGGCGTCGGTGGAGCCGTTGTTGACCAGCACGATGTGGTGGGGGATGCTCGCCGCGTCCAGGGCGGCCACCAGGGCCCGGGCCTCGCGCGCGCAGCCGTCCTGCTCGTCCAGCAGGGGGATGGACAGCCCCAGGGTCTTCACTGGTCGTCGCCGGTGCTGGGCAGCAGGCTCTGCTGGTACAGGTCGCGCACGGTGCCCCAGCGCTGTCGAACGTAGGGGGGCAGGGGGGCGCCCGAGGCGATGAGCTGGCGCAGGTGTGCGCGGGTGACGGGGTCGGAGGGGTAGCCGCTGCCCACGGCGCCCAGGGCCGTGATGTGCTGATCCCGGATGACCTTGGCGAAGATGGAGGCGGCGCTGACCACCGTATAGTTCAGGTCGGCCTTGGGCTCGACCACCAGCGCGGGTTCATGGTCGAGCAGGGCCCGCAGCTCGCGCACGAAGCGGGGGATTCCACGCGGGTGGACCGGCCCGTCGATCCAGACCTTGTCGGGCCGGCGGGCGCGGATCAGGGAGGCCATGGCATGCAGCTCGAGGGTGTTGATGTTGCCTGCGTCGATCTCGGCCGGGGTGATCTCCCGCAGCTCGGCCTGTCCCAGCGCCGCCAGCGGCTGGATCAGGGCCTCACGGCGCTTGGCGCTCAGGCGCTTGGAGTCGGTGACCCCTGTGGCCGCCGCCGCCTCGATCTGCCCGGCCTCGCAGGTGAACGCGCCCACGACCAGTGGTCCCAGGACACAGCCGCGGCCGGCCTCGTCGATGCCCATCAGCAGCATGGTGTTCCTCGGGGTCGAGCGGGGGGCCTGCTTATCCCACCCCAGTGCAGACGACCCTCCAGGGCCGCGGTATGGAGGCTATACTGCTCTGCACGCGACGGTTCGCCATTGCCAGTCGTGCGTCTCCCGGAGGTGTTCATGTCCTTGTCCAAGACCCGCGCCAAGAAAAAGGAGCAGGTCCTCGAGGCAGCCACGGCAGCCCAGGGTGTGGACCAGAGCATCGACGTCGACGCCGCTGCCCGCTCCGGCGGCGACGTGGCCACCCTCGGGGCTGGCTCCCAAGAGCAAGACGCGCCCAGCGCCGCCAGCATCGGGGGCCGCAGCACCGGCCCGGTCGAGATCGGCTCCGGCGATCAGGGCCAGGACGTGGGCGAAGACGTGGGCGGCGACATGGGCGGCGGCGGCTTCTTCGGTTGGCTGGGCGGGCTGTTCGGCTGGGGGTCCAGCTCCGCCGACGTGCGCAGCACCGCCAGCGACACCGTGGCTCCCGTCACCTCCGACATCAACGCCACCTCGAGCGACGCCACCTCGAGCGACTTCACCGAGGTCGCCGAGTCCAAGGCCCAGAACGAGACGAAGTTCGAAGAAGAGGAGTGGAAGCGCAGCGAGGAGACCGAGTACCTCGACTACGACCAGAAGCAGCGCACCAAGTACACCGGCGCCGACGGCACCACCCGGGTGGTCACCTCTCAGCAGTCCGACAGCACCGATCTGGGGCGCAGCTCCAAGGTCAACTCGGATCTGGGGTCGTTCGCCGACAAGGACAAAGCGGTCACCTGGGGCGGCACCAACAAGGCCAGCGCCGAGGTCCGGGTGGACGACTCCCGCACCGAGGGGGGCGTCACCTACGGTGACTCCAGGAAGGCCGGGGGCGAGCTCTCCCTGTCCAAGAAGGGCGGCGTCGATACGGCCGAGGGCAAGCTCACCGGGGGTGTCGGCAGCAGCGTGACCACCGTCGGTGACGACGGCGCCAAGCACACCCTCACCAGCGACCACGACTTCTCGGTGTCCGGCCAGGCCATCGACACCACCAAGGAAGACGAGCGCAAGCGCGACTACGGCGTCGGCCTCGGCTACGGCTACCGCAGCGGCGAGATCGTCGAGACCAAGGACGCCGACGGCAACGTCACGGCCGAGAAGCGCGAGGAGGGGGTCAAGGGAGACCTGGGCTACCGCACCGACAAGGGCGTGGCTGCGGGGCTCACCTTCTCCGAGAAGACCCAGACCCGCTCCGTGGCCGCCGACGGCACCCCGGTGGTCACCGGGGCCCACGAGGACGCCACCACCATCGCGGCCGACAGGGAGGGGCTCGGGGTCAGCCGCAAGGTCACCGACACCCACAGCGAGCAGGTCGACAAGCTCGGCAAGAACACCCGCCTCACCACCACCGTGGGCAAGACCGAGGCCCAGGCGGGCGCCAAGGCCGGCAAGGACGCCGACGGCAACTGGTACGCCCAGGCCGACGCCGGGGCCAAGGCCAGCCTCTACGAGCAGAAGATCCAGCACAAGTGGGCCGACGGCGGCGGAGAGGCCGAAGCCGGCTGGAACGCGCTGTCCGCCGAGGCCAACGCCAAGGGCCGCGCCACCATCACCTCCGACGCCATCAAGGTCGGCGGCAACGCCAGCGCCAAGGCCACCCTCGTCGGCGGCAACGCGCGCATCGAAGCCCCGGTCTTCGGCTGGAAGATGTTGGGCGAGCAGGTCGACGTGGCGGTCACCGCCGGCGTGAGCGCCGCCGTGCTGGCCGAGGCCAACGGCAACATCGATCTCGACGTCTCCAAGGGCGACGAGCTGGGCGTGCAGCTGGGCGGCGGCGGCAAGGCCTTCGCGGGCGCCAAGGCCGGGGTCGAGGTGGGCGCCAAGCTGCGCTGGCGGCGTCAGCCCGACTACACCGATCTGGTCACCGGATTCGCCAAGTCCCTGCCCGGAGGCGTGGACGACTGGCTGGTCGACAAGGTGCCCCGGGAGACCTGGGCCGAGGTCAGCCGCGTGCTCATCGGCTCGGGCAAGTCCGACCTGCTGGCGGCCAAGGCTGGGGTCGAGGCCAGCGCGGGTGTGGGCGGCGAGGCCAACTTCGGGCTCTCCCTGTCGGGCGGCAAGATCAACGTCTCCGGCTCCATGTCCGGCACCGTGGGCCTGGGCGTGGGGGTGCACACCAACCTGCTGCTCGACGCCATCGACGGCGTGCGCTTCGCCGGCGTGCTGGCCATGCGCGGCACCGAGTGGCTCAAGAATGCCCTGTCCCAGGCCTCGGACTGGTACGATCAGGCCGTCGACCTCATCCAGGCCAAGATCGACGAGTTCATGGAGGCCGAGAAGGCCCAGGGCGGGTTCTCAGGGGCCATGGCCACCGCCGTGGACTGGATCGGCGACGACCTCTTCGACCTCTGGTAGCCCGCGCAACCATCTCTGAACGGTGCGTCCCTCGGGGCGCGCCTGCGAGGCGAACATGGAAGTGAGCGAGATCCTCACCACCCTCGAGCGGCTGCGCGTGGCGGCGGCTTTGGGCCAGCACACCCTGGTCTCGGAGCTCCAGGAACGGCTGGCGGACTCCGTGCGCCACATCAGCTCCCTGGGCCAGGCGGCGGTGTCCGCCGGGCATGGTCGCTGGCAGGCCGTGCTCGACGCGGCGGGGGGTCTGGACGCCGTGCAGCCAGGGGTGGCCCGCTTCGCCTCCCTGCTCCACGCCGAGGCGCTGCTGGAGCTGGGCCGCACCGAGGGCTGCCTGGACGCGGCCAGGGAGTTGCTGGGCAAGGATCCCGACGACCACGCGGCCCGGGTGCTGGCGGGTCGGGCCCTGTTCCGCCTGCGGCGCCTGGACCAGGCCGAGCCCGAGCTGCGCCGTGCGGTGCAGGGGGCGCCCCAGAACGCCGAGGCCCACTTCGGCCTGGGCCTGGTGCTGATGGCCAAGGGAGAGCTGCCCCAGGCGCTGGCGCTGCTCCGCCAGGCCCAGCGGCTCAACCCTGTGGACGAAGGGCCCTACCGGGCCATGGCGCGCCTGTTCCGGATGACCGGGCAGGTGGTGGAGGGAGCCGACCGCATCGGTGGGCTGCTACGGGGTCAGCTCGTGTCGGGCCCCGGGCTGTTGTTGGATCTGGCCGAGCTCGAGCTGTTGGCCGGGCGGCCCGAGCGCCTGCCCGCCATGCTTCACACCCTCGAGGAGCACGGCGCCCTCGAGCCCCTGCACCTGCTCGAGCTGGCGCGGCTGTGGTGCGAGCTGGACGACAGCCAGGCCGTGCAGCGCCTGGCCGATCGAGCCCAAGGCCTCGAGCACCGCCTGGCGGCCGGGGTACACACCGAGCTGCGCGCGTTGCTGGCCGAGCTGGTGGGGGACGGCGAGACCGCGCGTCAGCTGCACGGCCAGGCCTGCACCCAGCTGCCGGGGCACTGGCTGCCCCACACCCGCGCGGCCCTGCTCTACCTGTACCGCCCCGACGAGCGCAGCATCCGTGCCGCCGGGGCTCACCTGGCCCAGGCCGTGAAGCTGGCCCCCCGGACTCCCGACGTGCGGCTGCTGGTGGCCATCCTCCAGGTCGCTCGCGGTGACTACTCCGTGCGACCCAGCCTGGCCATGGTGGCCCAGCACCCCGGCATGCGACCCAGCCTGCGCCGCTTGGCCGAGTCCACCCTGGCCACCGTCGACGCCCGGGAGCAGGGCGAGGCCTGAGCCGCCTGGTGGTTGCTCCTCCTCCCTGGAGGTTCCCGTGCGCCAGTTCGTCGTCTGCTGCTTCGCCCTCTTCCTCTCGGCCTGCTCCTGCCAGGACGGGTCGGATCAAGACAGCCGTCCTGGCCGGGACGACACCGGGCCCAGCGACAGCCATCCCGCCGACAGCGGCGACACGGATGGCCATTCCGGGGACAGCCATTCCGGAGACAGCCATTCCGGAGACAGCGGCGACACGGACACCTTCGTCAGCGCCGTGGACTGCGAGGGCATCCACGCGCTCCCCAAGGGCGTGGAGCACACCTTCTACGAGACCAACCCCACCTTCGTGGAGCCCGTGGACGACAGCGCCTGGTGGACCTACGCCCAGCCCTCCGAGCAGGGTGTGGACGGCGCCCTCCTCGAGCAGGCCTACCAGGAGCTCGAGGCGATCCCCTTCGTCACCAGCTTCATCGTGATGCGGCACGAGGCCATCGTGATGGAGCGCTACCTGCACGGCAAGCAGGCGCTGGACAGCGACGCGGTGCACTCGTCCTCCAAGAGCATCCTGGCCGACGTGGTGGGGCTGGCGCATCACCAGGGCCACCTGCCGGATCTGGATCAGCCCATCGCCCAGATCCTCCCCAGCTACTTCGACGAGGTGGACGACCCCCGCAAGCTGGACATCACCATCCGCCACCTGCTCACCATGACCGCCGGCTTCCGCTGGGTCGAGGACTTCACCGAGTACGCCATCGACGACAGCGACGACTGGCTGCAGGCCATCGTCGACCTGCCCCTGGTGGCCGATCCCGGGTCGGAGTTCGAGTACTGCACGGGCCAGACCCACCTGGCCTCGGCGGTCATCACCGCGGCCACCGGCATGAGCACCTGCGAGTACGCCCACCGCTACCTGCTGGAGCCCATCGGCGTCACGGCCGAGCACTGGGGTCGGGACCCCCAGGGCATCTTCCACGGGGGCTGCAACCTGTACCTCACGCCGCGGGAGCTGCTGCGCTTCGGGCTGCTGCACATGCGGGACGGCGTGTGGGACGGGGTGAGCATCCTGCCCGCCTCCTGGATCAGCAGCACGGAGCAGTGGCACACCGACGTCGACGAGGGCTGGGGCTACGGCTACTGGTTCTGGCTCACCAACATCCGCGGTCACGACGTGGCCACGGCTTGGGGCTACGGCGGCCAGCTGGTCTACCTGATCCGCGACCTGGACATGGTGGTGGTCATCACCACCAACACCCACGACTACAACCCGGACTACGACGGCTACGGCCTGCTGCGGGAGTACGTGATCCCAGCCGCTACGGACTGACGGACGCCCACAGCTGCGCCGGGTCGTCGAGCACCGCCAGCCCGATGCGCTCCACGCCGATCATCCAGCCGTCGCGGGCGTTGTAGTACATCCACAGCGCGTCCCCCACCCGGACGACGTCCATCTGGTACACATGGGCCCGGCGCCAGCGAGGGTGGTCGCCGCTGGGGGCGACGATGGGGTTGTGGGGGTACTCCTGCCAGTCCAGCCCGTCGGGGGAGCGCAGCAGCAGGATGGCCGAGGCCGAGCGGCCCTGCTCGTCCTTGTAGATGCCGTTCTGGAAGCCCGCGTAGCTGCCCTCGAGCAGCCCGCTGTAGACCTTGATGGCCCCGGCGCCCCGGTCCCGGTAGCGATGACCAGGCTCAGGGCCGATGACCGGCTGGCCGTGCTTGCGCCAGGGGCCCTCGGGCGCGGGTGCCCAGGCGCGGGAGATGTGCTTGGGCTCGGAGAAGCCCATGTCCTTCAGGTAGACCAGATCGGCCGAGTAGTACATCCAGAGGCCGCCGTCGGGGGCCGGCAGCACGCAGGCGTTCGAGACGTTGGCGCCCTCCCATGGCAGCCCCGGGCGCAGCACCACGGCGGCAGAGCTCCAGTGGATCAGGTCGTCGCTGGAGCGGTGGACCATCACGCTGGCCTGCCACAGGCGGTGGAAGCGCTGGTAGTACAGGTGGAAGCGGCCCTGCCAGGGCAGCACCCAGGCCCGGAAGCCGTTGTGGTCGATGCGCTGCACCAGGCTCCAGCGCAGGCCGTCGTCCGAGCGGTACTGGTAGATGCCCTGCACGTTGTTGCAGAACATGCGCCAGGCCCCGTCGGGGGTCCGGTCCGGGCTGATGACCGAGGGGTCGCCGACGATCCAGCTCCACCAGCGTGGGCGCAGCAGGGGGTTGTCGGGATGATCGGTCCAGCTCATCTTTTGTCCTCGGTGTGCCGATAGAGAACCTATCGGAGTCCGGTGACATCTGCGCGCGCCTGCGCTCCTCCCCATGTCGTCGGTAGGTCGGTTGTCATCGCTGTTTCCCCTGGGACGGAACGTGTCCCCACCCTGCCGCGTTGATTATGATGCGAATCCTAGAGGAGTTGTGCCCCTATGGCCCCCAAACGCCCCAGCCCGTTCACCAGCCGCCTGCTCTCGGGGCTGCACCCTGTCGTGGGCCGTCGCCGCGAAGACTCGGGTGACGCCGAGCGCATGACCGAAGAGGTGGTGTCCGAGGAGCTGGACTTCTACACGGTCGACGAGAACGCCGAGCCCACCATCGAGCGCCGCATCAACCGCAAGAAGGTGGGGGGGCGGCTGTTCTACCCTATCGTGCGGGTCTCGGCGGGCTCCGATCTGGGCGGGTTCGTCAACCTGGCCCTCAAGGGCGAGATCCTCATCGGCCGGGATCCCAAGGCGGATCTCCAGCTGTCCGACGTCGGGGTCAGCCGTCTGCATGCCCGGGTGTCCTGGCGCGAGGAGGGCTGGTTCGAGGTGGTCGACCTCGGCTCCACCAACGGCGTGGAGATCGGCGGCGTGCCCGTCAAGCAGACGGTGGTCGAGCCCGGCACCAAGGTCGACATCGTCAACGTCTCCCTGATGCTCGAGCTGCTCGAGGCTCCCCAGATCGACCACCTGCGCCGGGTGGCCAACCGGCTCCAGCTGGCCGAAGGCCGCGACCCCCTCACGGGCCTGTTCATGCGGGTCTTCATGGAAGACCGGCTCCCTGACATGGTGGCCACAGCCCGCGAGACCGGCCACTACATCTGCTGCCTCTTCCTCGACATCGATCACTTCAAGAAGGTCAACGACCGCTTCGGCCATCAGGTGGGCGATGAGGTCCTGCGGCAAGCCGCCCACATCGTGGTCCAGGCCTGCCGCAACGAAGATCACTGGGTGCGCTACGGCGGCGAAGAGCTGGTGGCGTTCATGCCCGGCACCGACGAAGAGACCGCCTGGGCCGCGGCTGAGCGCCTGCGCATGGCGTTCATGGCCTACGACTGGTCCCGCACCCACGCCGACCTCAGTGTCACCGTCTCCCTCGGGCTGGCCCGCCTGCGCCCGGGCGAGCCGGTGGAGTCCTGGCTGGGGCGCGCCGACCAGGCCATGTACCTGGCCAAGAACCTGGGCCGAAACCGGGTGGAGCGGGCGGACTGATCGCTCGGGTCGCCCTTGGCGGCTTCAGAGTCGCCGGATTCCCGCGAACTTGTTGCGCTCGTCGAACTGGATGGCGAAGCGCCCGCGCACGCCGTCGGGGGTGATGAAGCGCTGCAGGTGCTGGGCGGGGAACTGCACCCGCAGGCCGCCCTCGGCGGTGACCAGGACGTCCTTGGCGACGCCGCGGTAGTAGCGCAGCCACTCATCGGCCGGGATGACGATGCTGAAGCGGACCTCGCGCATGGGCGACTCTCTGGCTATCGTGCGTTGCGGGCAACGGTAGCATGCCTCTGCCCGATCTCCTCGTCGGAGGCCCCATGCACCGCTTCTTCCTCGCCGCTCTGCTGCTGGCCGGCTGCCACGCCGACTACTCCTACGTGCCCATCGATGAGACCTTGAGCCTCGAGCTCACCTCGCCGGCGTACGGGGCCTTCCTGGGCGACGCCGATGTGGTGGTCGAGGGCAAGGTCTACCCCGCGGACGCCATCGTGCATGTCGAGGGTGTGGCGCTCGAAGATCTGAGCCACGGCGCCTTCCACGCGGCGCTGCCCGTGGACCACGCCTACCGGATCGTCGATGTCGAGGCCTGGCACGGCGATCAGTACCTGCGCGAGCGCGTGCCCGTGTTCTCGGGCCACGATCCCGCCTCCACCTGGCCAGACGGCGCCACCGGCCGCCTGCTCCCGGCGGGCCTCGAGGTGCTGGGGGCGCAGCTGGGCGGGATGATCGACGACTATGGCTGGGCCGACATGATCAGCTCGGCCATGCCCAGCTACGAGAGCGAGTTCGTCAGCTTCTACGCCGTGGGCGCCAGCCACGACCCCACCGTGGTGGTGCTCGAGGCGGTCGAGGGCGGCATCGACGTGGGCATCGCGCTGAACAACCTGGTGCTGGCCTACGAGGTGGTGGTCGATGTGTACGGCTACACCTGGTCCGCCGACATCAGCTTCGGCTACGGCCTCATCCAGATCACCGCCATGGCCAACCCGTGGCTGGACGACGCGGGCATCGTCTGGCTCGAGCTGTCCCAGGCCGACATCGCCCTGGACGAGCCCGACGCCGAGTTCGGCGATCTCGAGGGCTGGGTGGTCGAGTGGATCCTCGACCTGCTCAACGACTACGTCAGCGAGCCCCTGGGCCAGTGGCTGCTGGACTTCGTGCTGGCCGAGTTCGGCGTCTTCGAGCTGGGTGGGCCCTTCGCCTTCGAGCAGGACCTGATGGGCACCATGATCGCGGCCGAGCTGCTCGAGCTCAGCGGCGACGTCGAGGGCCTGGCCCTGGGCCTGGGGCTGGCCATCGACGAGCCCCTGGCGGAGATCGCCCCCTCCATCGCCATCCCCGGCGTGGACGAGGCCCCCGATTCCCAGGCGGTGCTGGGACTGCACGAGGGGCTGCTGGACATCATGCTGGGTGACACCCTGCTGGGCCTGCTGGACCAGGGCATGGACCTGGGCGGCTTCATGGGCGAGATGATCGGCGGCCCCATGGCCAACCTGCCCGGCGGCGACGACATCCCGGACAATGACGGCTGGTGCTTCTCCATCGAGCCCGGCGACGCCTATGTGGTGCGCATGCAGGAGGGCATCGATCCCCTGGCGGTGCTCTACCTGCCCGACCTGCAGGTGGACATCGAGACCATGCACGGCTCGAGCTGCGACAGCTGGCTCGAGGCCAGCCTGGCGGTGGAGCTGGGCCTTGGAGTCAGCGACGACGGCTCGGTCATCGGCATCGATCTGGACGTGGTGGAGGGCGCGGTGCTGGACTACCGGGCCGAGCCCGGCTGGGACGAGGCGGAGGTCATCGACGGGCTGGGCGGCTTCCTCGAGAGCCTGCTGTCCCTGCTGGGTGGCATGATCGAGATCGACCTGGGTGAGCTGCTGGGCGGCTCCAGCGATCCGCTGGGCCTGGGCATCGACTTGCAGCCCCGCGTCGTCGATTCGGTGCCCCTGGTGGACGACGAGGGCGTGTGGATCGAGGGCTTGTACGCGGTCAGCCTGGATGTGTTCGCCGAGGATTGATGCCCGTGTCGTGTTCTGGTAGCGTGGTGTGGCTGGGGTGACTTCAGCACCCCTGGGGAGGACGAAATGAAGGCACGCACCCTATCCGTGCTCACCCTGGTCTTCGCGGGCACCAGCCTGCTGGCCTGCCTGGGCATCGGCAAGGATCCCGAGGGCACCAACGCCGGGGAGTGCGCGAGCTATGACTGTGAGGCCGCTGAGGACTGCGTGCGCGAGTACTCGGCCGTCTCCTGCGATGACTTCATCAACGGCATCGGCTTGGGGGCCTGCGATCAGGTCTGCAGCAACGACTGATCGCCCGCGGCTGTCGCCGCTCCCCTGATCCTGCGCACAGGGCGGGAGGGGTGTGGAATCGGCTATATGGGGCCTCCCATTTCCCTCTGGAATCCAGGAGCTCCCCATGCGCCCCGAAGACATCGTCGCGACCATCCGTGAAGTCGATCCCACCATGGCCGATCTGGTCGCCAAGGAAGACGCGCGCCAGGCGCGCTGCATCCGCTTGATCCCCTCGGAGAACTACGCCTCTCCCGCGGTGCGGGCCACCCTGGCCTCGAGCTTCACCAACAAGTATGGCGAGGGCTACCCGGGCAAGCGCTACTACCAGGGCCAGGAGTTCACCGACGAGATGGAAGTGCTGGTGCAGAAGCGCGCCTGCGAGCTTTTCGGCTACCCCCACGCGGTGGTCCAGGGCCTCTCCGGTGCCCCCGCCAACCTGGCGGTCTACGCGGCGTTCCTCAAGCCCTTCGAGGGCAAGATCATGGCCATGCGCCTGGATCATGGCGGGCACCTCACCCACGGCTCCCCCGTCAGCGTCACGGGCCAGTGGTTCGAGATCGGGGCCTATGGCTGCAACCCCGACGACGTGCTGGACATGGACGAGATCCGCCGCCAGGCCCTCGAGTTCCGGCCCGACATCCTGGTCTGTGGCTACACCGCCTACCCGCGCACCATCGACTTCGAGGCCTTTGGCAAGATCGCCCAGGAGGCGGGCGCCATCTCCCTGGCCGACGTCTCCCACATCGCCGGGCTCATCGCCGGTGGTGCCCACCCGTCTCCCTGGCCCCACATCGACATCGTCACCTTCACGACCCACAAGACCCTGCGCGGTCCCCGCGCGGCCTTGATCCTCGCCAAGTCCGAGGAGCACTACCAGAAGGTCGAGAAGGCGCTGTTCCCAGGGATGCAGGGCGGTCCCCACTTCAACACCATCGCCGCCATCGGCGTGGCCCTGGCCGAGGCCGCCACGCCTCAGTTCCAGGCCTACACCCACGGTGTGGTGGCCAACGCCCGCGCCCTGGCCGCGGCGCTGATGGAGCGCGACTACCACGTGTCCAGTGGCGGCACCGACAACCACCTGCTGCTGGTGGACACCTTCCGGTCCCGCAAGCTGCCCGGCCGGCGGGTGGCCATCGCCCTCGAGCAGGTGGGCCTGGTGCTCAACTTCAACACGGTGCCCAACGCCCGCCCGGATCAGAAGCCTCTGTTCCCCGATGGCGTGCGCATGGGCACCCCCTCGGTCACCAGCCGGGGCATGAAGCCCGAGCACATGGCCACCATCGCCGACTTCTTCGACCGCTGCTGCGCCATCACCAAGCGCGGCAAGATCGAGAAGGGCACCGGCGTGTTCGCCGACAAGGCTGCAGCCGACGCGCTGCGCGAGGATGTGTTCGCCTTCACCGCGCAGTTCCCCACGTTCACCTACGAGTAGGCAGGGCCTCGATGGACAGGGCGAAGGTGCGGGAGAACTGGGGCATGAAGGTCGCTTAGGCGGCTCGATCCTGGGCGAGGCTCACGACCGCCCCTCGAGCAGGGGCTGGATGGGGCCCAGGAACACGGCGCACATGCCGGCCACCAGCTGGGTGAGCTCGGGGCTGGCGGCCACAGCGGGCACCTTCAGGGCGGCTTCGCGCCTGCGGGTGAGCTCGTCCAGGGCGTAGTCCAGCGAGCCGCAGGTACGCAGCAGCTCGATGGCCTGGGCGATCTGGGCGCTGGTGGTGCGCTCGCGGGGGGCGTCCAGCACGCCCTCGAGCCAGGCGGCTCGAGTCGCAGGCAGGGTGGTGAGGGCATGCACCACCAGGGCCGAGCGCTTGCCCTCGGCGATGTCGGCGCCCACCAGATCGCGCCCCTTGCTGCCGTACAGGTCCAGCACGTCGTCCTGGATCTGGAACAGGACGCCCATGTGGCGGGCGGCCTCGGCCAGATCCTCCACCACGGCGGCGGGGGCCTCGCAGTACAGGGCCGCGCCGGCCATGGGCAGGGCGAAGAGCCCGGAGGTCTTGCCCTCGACCATGGACAGGTACCCGCCCATGGAGGCGGGCATGTCCTTGAGGGCGAACTCCTGCTCCTGGCCGTCGATCACCCTCAGGGTCTCGAGCAGGACCCGCTCGGTCACGGCTTCCCGGGGCCCCGACGGCCCCTCGAGTCGCTGCACCAGCAGCAGGGTCCAGTAGAACATGGCGTCGCCCAGGTTGATGGCCTGGGCTTGGCCGTAGTGGACCCAGACCGTGGGCTCTCCACGGCGCAGCCGGTCGCCGTCCTGCAGGTCGTCGTGTACCAGGGTGGCGTTGTGCAGGATCTCGCAGGCGGCGCCCAGGGGCACCAGCGCGGCGGGGTCACGGCCCAACGCCTGGGCCGTGAGCAGGGGCAGCAGGGCCCGCAGGCGCTTGCCCCCGGTGCCCAGGTGGTAGCGGGCCATGCCGGGGAGGGATGAACCAGCGGGCACGCTGCGGGCGATGGTCTGTTCGGCCAGCGCCAGGATGGCGGGCAGCCAGGCGTCCCCGGTCTGCACGAAGCGGTCGTGGAAGTCCATGGGGTCCTCGGGCCTAGCCGTGGTGATGGGGGTGGGGGCCCCCCAGGCTGGGGAGCCAGGAGCGGGTGTTGCGCAGGGCGCGGATGATGGAGCCCATGGCCGCCTCGGGCCCGGAGGAGACCCGCACCACCAGCCCGGCCATCACCTCGTACAGGCGGGTGACGTCCTCGACCAGGGCCAGGCGCTCGTGGCACCAGGCCTTGGTGTTGCCCTGGGGCAGGGCGGCTCGGGCCTGGACCACCACCTCGCGCAGGGCCAGGACCGCGTCGAGATCCCGGCGCGTGAGGATGGTGGCCACGGTGCGCAGCAGGCGTCGCTCGGCCTCGTACAGGGCCCTGCGGGAGCCCGGCGAGGTGGTCACGCGCACCGCGCCGATGCCCTCGAGCTCGCGCAGCCCGGTGCTGATGAAGCCAGCGCTGAGCCCCAGGATCTCCGAGAGATCGGCCTGGTCCAGGGCGCGGGGGCTCAGGTACAGGGTGGCCCAGACGCGGCCGATGTTGCGCTTGAAGCCGAAGGCCTGGAAGAACAGCCCGAACTGGTCCACCAGCCGCTTCACCGCGGGGTGGTCGTGCCAGGCTTGCAGGTCGCTTGATGGGTTCATTGGTTTCACGTTTTCGTGAAATCGTGAACCGTGAGCATAGCCGCCTGGGGCAGGGGTGCAAGGGGCGGGAGGCCCTGGCCGTGAGGCGAGCTAGTTGGCCTCGATGACGGCCAGGTACAGGGGGGCCGGGTTGGCGCAGGTGCTGCAGAACAGGCCCATCAGCCACAGGCCCTCGCCGTCGAAGCCCTCGAAGGCCAGGCCGGCTTCGTCGGTGGCCAGGGCCAGCTCGTACTCGCCCACGCCGCCGATGTCGGCGGTGTACATCTCTTCGGGGATGATCTGCAGGTCCAGGAACTGCTGCTCCATCTCCTGGACGTCCAGGGAGTACCGGGCCAGCATCAGGCGATCGATGTTGGACAGGGAGAAGCTGTTGCCCTGGCCGTCCAGGGTCAGATCCAGCCAGCTGACGATGTAGTCGCGTCCCTTAGGGACCTCGATGACGCCGCCGCGGCTCAGGTCGGCGTCGAACTCGAGCGCGGCCGAGTCGGCGTCCAGGAGGACCTCGGTGTTGGTCTCGCCCTTGGTGGGCTCGAAGAACACCAGCATCCGGTACTCGTACAGGCCGGTGAGGGCGGTGAACATGAAGGTGGCGCCCAGGGAGGCGCAGACCTCGGTGGCGGGGTCGATGGCCGTGCCGTTGAAGTTGAACTCGGTCATCTCGGCTTGGGTCTCGCCCGCGACGGGCGCGTAGTCCACGTTGCCCGAGAGGTCCGACTGGGACAGCTCGTTGATGGAGATGGCGTCGAGGATCTCCTGGGGGGTCAGATCGTAGAAGCGCACCACCCGCAGGTTGTCGATGTCGGTGGTGGGGTCCAGCTCGTGGCCCAGCAGATCCGAGGTCAGCCCAGACCAGTCCATGGTGAGGTCATCGGGGCAGTCCGCCACGGGGATGACGTCGGCGGTGAGCGCGGTGGTGAAGCGGAAGTTCTGGTCGTCGGTGAGCTGGATGGTGTGGGTTCCGCAGGCGCAGAGGACGAGGGCGGGCAGGGCGAGGGCGCGGGCGATGGACATGTCGTCTCCTCCATGGCGTTCTGGCCCGGCAACATACCCGAAGCTCTGCGCGCCCGCTCGTATTCGCAACCCGCACGTGGCTCGGCTACGCTGCCTCATCGCGCGCTCGCCTGGAGGCCCCATGTCCCGCTCCGTCCTGCTCATGCCCCTGATCGTCATCGCCCTGGTCGGCTGCAAGCCGCCTCCCGAGGCTCCCACCGAATTGGACGAGCTGAGCGCCTACCTGTTCCGCAACTGGGAGACCGAGGAGCCCGGCGTGCTCGAGGTGGGCATGTACAACATGCAGCAGCACTTCGCCGGCCTGGACCTGGACACGGACTACCACGATCTCTCGTTCCAGCTCGAGGTCCTCAGCGATGACGATATCGTCGATGTGAACGCCCCCGCGGGCACCGACCCGGCCGACTGCCTGGGCGTGGGCCTGGTCACGGGCTCGGCCTTCTCGCCCGAGGACCACGCGGTCGCCATCACCCAGGCCGATCAGACCCCACTCGAGCCCAACTCCCGCGACAAGTACGACCGCATCTTCCTCGATCCCACCGATCCCGCCTGCTTCCTGACCCGGGACTGCCTGGTGCTGCGCACCAACAACGATCTCATCAAGAAGAACTCCCTGATGGAGATCCCCTACGAGATGATCAAGGACTTCCGGTGGGTTGAGCTGTCCGAAGAGGGCGAGCCCGGCACCGACACCTGGGGCATCCTGGCCCGGACCTGGATCGAAGAGGCCGGGGTAGGCGAGAGCGGCAACAACACCATCGAGCAGAGCTACAGCGTGGATGTCTTCCTGCCCGGCGCCGACGCCAGCTGGGGTGCCTACCGCTACATGGGCCTGTGGAGCGAGTCCACTGGCTCGGTGGACGACCCCGAGATCGTCATGAACGTCACGCTGTGGGGCATGGACGATCTGTTCAGCGAGACCGAGAAGTGGCTGGAGGAGAACCTCTAGCTGGGGCAGCCTGCCAGCAGGCCCTTCTTGAGCTTCTTGGACGGCGGCACCTCGCCGATGAACAACATCCACACGGCCTGCATGAAGTCGGCGCCTGGGATGGTGACCTTGGGCTCGCCCTTGAGGTAGATGGTCAGGCCGGCGCCGGGCACGTAGTCCAGCACCACCTGATCGCCGGCGTTGCAGGTCTCCATCACCGCGTACAGCTGCTCCGCCCGATCGCCCATGGACTTGGCCTCGGGGTTGTTGTCCAGCCCCTCGCGGAAGGTGTCGATCATCTGCTCGCGGGTGACCTCGTTGAAGATGAAGTGCATCACCATGCGCTTGGGCACGTCGGCGGAGATGGCCTGGACGTCCGAGGTGGTGGTGACGGGCAGGTACATGGCGCCCACATAGATGTCGATGAAGAAGTACTCGCGCAGCCCCATCCCGTTGAGCAGCAGCGTCTCACCCCCCAGCGACGCGGTGTCGGGCAGGGTGACCCCGGCCAGCTCACAGGCCTGAGGAGCGGCGGACAGCAGAGCGGCGAGAAGCAGAGCGTGCATGGGGTGACCTCGAGGGCAGGGGGGGTGACGCCTCCCTTCTATAAACCTGTGGGGTGGTCCAGGAACACCCAAGGCAGGCCGTGCTCGTCCTGGACGTGCTGAGCCAGGGCCTGCACCCCCTGGGTCTCCGTGGCGTAGTGGCCGGCGAAGAACAGGGAGATGCCGCCCTCTTCGGCCAGGAAGAACTGCCCGTAGCGCCCCTCGCCGGTGATCACCGCGTCCAGCCCGTCGTGCATGCCCTGGTCCACCAGCGAGCCCGCGGCGCCGCTGATGATGCCCACGCTGCGGATAGGGTCGGGGCCGAAGGGCAGCGTCTGGACCGGGCCACCCAGCAGGGCCTCGAGGCGCTGGGCGAGGGCCGCAGGAGCCAAGGGCTTGGGCAGCCGCCCAGCGACGCCGATGGGGCGCGCGGGATCGCCGCCCCAGGGCCGGGCGTCCACCAGATCCAGCAGGCGCGCCAGCAGCGCGTTGTTGCCCATGGTGGGGTGGGCGTCCAGGGGCAGGTGGCTGCAGTAGACGTTGAGATCGCCGCGGATGGCGGCGCGGACCCGGCGGCCGTGGGCCCCCTTGATCACCTCGCAGCGCCCCCAGAACAGGCCGTGGTGGACGATGAGGAGCTGGGCGCCAGCGGCCACGGCGCCGTCGATGGTGGCCTGGCAGGCGTCGGTGGCCACCGCGATCTTGTGGATCTCCCGGGCCCCCTCGATCTGCAGGCCGTTGAGGGAGGCGTCCTGGTATGCCGAGGTCTCCAGGATGTGGTCCAGCCAGTGGATCAGCTCATCGCGCTGCATGCCAGCTCCTCGCACGGGGGCGTCGGCGGTTAGCCATAGCCGCTGACCCTTAGCCTGGCAGGCGCCCGATGGAAGAGCTGCCCATCATCGACACCGCGCTCATCGACAAGTTTGTGCCCCTGGGCAACGTCATCCGTCGGTATCTGCGCGGCCGTGTGCTCGGGATCGAGCACATCCCCGCCGGCCCGGCCCTGCTGGTGGGCAACCACAACGCGGGCATCACCTTCCTCGAGCCGGTGTTGCTGGGCTTGGCCTGGCACGATCTGAAGCAGGGCCAGGACGGCTTCTACTACCTGGCCCATGATGCGCTCATGGCCATGCCGGGCCTGGGCGCCCTGCTCGCCAAGGGGGGGGCGGTGCGCGCCAACCACGCCTCCGCCGACGCCGTCTTCGCCGCGGGGCGGAAGGTCGCGGTGTGGCCTGGTGGAAACTACGAGGCCTTCCGCCCTTGGAAGGACCGCCACCGGGTGGACTTCGGTGGGCACCGCGGCTTCGTGCGCCTGGCCCTGCGCAACCAGGTCCCCATCGTGCCGGTCATGTCCCTGGGAGGGCACGAGGCCTACTTCGTCCTCAGCCGGGGCGAGCGGCTGGCGCGCTGGACGGGAGTCCGCAAGCACTTCCGCAGCGAGTCCTTCCCCGTCTTCCTCGGCCTGCCCTGGGGGCTGGGCGTGGGCCCCCTGATGCACCTGCCCCTGCCCGTGCGCACCATGGTCGAGGTCGGTCCGCCCATCCCCGTCGACGGCCATCCCCCCGAGGCCGCGGATGACGACGAGGTGGTGCGAGCCTTGTGCCAGCTGGTGCAGGAGACCATCCAGGCCATGATGGATCGGCAGCTCGCGCTGCGGCGCTGGGGCTGGCGCCCGGAGCACTAGGGAGATTATCGGTTTGGACGGTGTGGACTCACTGGTTTGTCCCGGTAGAAGCCCGGGTGCGCCGCCTGTTCGCCTCTGGATCGGGACATCACGGCGCGCCTATCTGTTCGAAACGCAAATTGTGGTGGGGGTTAACGGGAAGGACCCTAGAAGGGGCGTGTTCGTCGGTTGCAGTGTGATACGGTCAGCGCTCGAGCGTCCGCCCATTTCCTATTGTGTCCCTTTGGGAGCTTTCCCATGTCCTCCCAGCAGCACTTCGCTGGCAAGATCAAGCCATCCGACCTGCCTGCCCCTCCCCAGGCCGCCCTTGGAATCGTCAAGGCATGCCGGGATCAAGAAGTCGGCGCCACCCAGCTGTCGAGCATCGTCAACCAGGATCCTCGGCTCACGGTGGAGGTGCTGCGCACGGTGAACTCCGCGTTCTTTGGGCTCGAGCGCAAGGTCCGCAGCGCCAACCAGGCCGTGGCCGTGCTGGGAAACCGCGCCCTGCGCAACATCGCCCTGTGCTTCGCGGTGCGTGACGCCACCCGCGCCGAGAGCATGAAGGGCTTCGACGTGGTGGACTTCTGGGAAGACGCCCTGCGTCGCGCGGTGGGGGCACGCTACTTCGCGGGCCTGCTGGGCCTGGACCAGGAAGAAGCCTTCACCCTGGGCTTGCTCCAGGAGTTCGGCATCATGGTGATGCTCCACGTGATGCCGGGCAAGGTCTCATCCTGGCCCATCATCCGCGCCACAGGCATGGAGCATCGGCCGCGGGTGGAGCACGAAAACTTCGGCACCTCCCACACCCACGTGGGCTGGATGCTGGCCCGCAACTGGGGCCTGCCCGAAGAGATCGGCGTCGCCATCGCCAACCACCACGACGAGTCCCCCCAGGGCCTGTCCGAGAACGTGCGCAAGCTGTGCCAGGTGGCCCGCGGGGCCGAGGTGCTGGGGTCGGTGTTCACCGCCCGCGACAAGCGCACCTCCCTCGAGTTCTGCCACCAGGTGCTCACCGCCGAGCCCTTCGGGCTCACCACCGAGCAGGTCGAAGAGGTCCTGGCCAGTGTCCCCGAGCAGGTCGAGGCCGTCAGCGCCACGCTGGGCCTTGGGGTCAAGGAGCAGGCGAGCTTCCAGGGCATCCTCGAGCAGGCCAACAAGCAGCTGGTCGAGGAGCACCTGAGCTACCAGGAGCTCACCCTCAAGCTCCAGGCCGCGCTCGAAGAGAAGGAGCGCTTCTACCACGCCCTCGAGCTGGCCAACGCCCGCCTCGAGCAGCTGGCCTACTACGATCCGCTCACCGGGCTGTCCAACCGCCGCCACTTCGAAGACGGCTTCCTGCGCGAGATCCATCGCCACAGCCGCACGGGCAGGCCGCTGTCCGTGGTGTGCATGGACATCGACAAGTTCAAGACGGTGAACGACAGCTACGGCCACCCCTTCGGTGACGTGGTGCTCAGCGCCATCGCCTCGGTGCTGCAGGAGGTCCTGCGGGCCACCGACATCAAGGCCCGCGTGGGTGGCGACGAGATGTACCTGCTCATGCCCGAGACCCCAGGGCCGGTGGGCCTCAAGACCGCCGAGCGGGTGCGCAAGGCCATCTCCAAGCTCGACCTCAGCATCGGCGACGCTCGGGTGCCCGTGTCCTGCTCCTTCGGCGGCACCACCTGGGCCGGCCGGGTCGACAGCAACACCACCGCCAACGAGATCGCCGAGCAGATCGTCAAGGCCGCCGACGTCGCCCTGTACGAGTCCAAGGAGAAGGGCCGCGACACGGTCACCTGGACCGACGTCAACGACGCCGACGACGACAAGGAAGAAGACAGCTACGACTGGGACTACTAGCGGCGCGAGGTTCGCGGGCGCCGGAGCACATGAAGTGCTCCCCTACGCCTTCTTGCGGCCCACCACCAGCAGGATGTCCCCCATGCCCAGCAGGTTGAGCAGGGGGGCGACCAGCAGGTCGAACAGGAAGAACGAGGGCAGCAGCGAGAAGCCCAGGGCCATCAGGGGGGCGCGCACCAGCCAGTTGGACTTGTAGGGGCTCTGGGAGCCGAAGGTGTAGCGCGCGAAGAGCACCAGGGTGGTGCAGGCCTGCAGGGGGTAGCCGCTGCGGGCGCGCACGAAGCCGACGTCCAGGCCGCGCTCCTCGAGCAGGCGCACCAGGCCGGCGCGGGAGAAGACCTGCAGGTGCTGAGGGGGCAGGTGGGGCCAGTACCAGCGCCCAAAGAGGCGGCGGCCCCAGCCGTCGAGCCGCGGGACCTCGACCACCAGCGCGCCGCCGGGCCGCAGCAGGGCGGCGGCCTTGTCGATGTCGACGCCTGGATCGGTCTGATGCTCGAGGAAGTGGATCAGGGTGACGATGTCGAAGTCCTCGGCGGGAAGCTGGACCTGCTCCCATGGAAGCCGGAGCACGTCGATGCCGGGGCGCTCCGCCCGGCTGGCGGCCTGATCCACCAGCTCGACCCCCAGGGCCTCGGCCTGGGGCCAGGCCTCGTGCAGGGCGCGCAGGAAGAAGCCCAGGCCGCAGCCGACGTCCAGCAGGCGCTGGACCGGGTGGGAGCCCAGCACCGCGCGGAGCCCGGCCAGGCGGGCCTTGGTGAGCTTGCTCTCGAAGCCCGAGCGGCCCACGTTGCTGGCCAGCTGTAGGCCCTCGGGACTCCACAGGCTGCGGTAGAGCTCCCCGAGCTCCTGCTCGCTGGGGTGGGGGCTGAGGTAGCCGTGGCCGCAGGCTTGGCAGGTGACGAACCACCACTGGCCGTCTCGGGCCTGGATGAGGTCGCGCACCGGGTAGCGCACGCGGGCGTCGTGGTTGCCGCAGACCGCGCAGGCCAGGGCCGCGGTGCTGCGGGGATCGAGGGCCGTGGTGGGCGGCATCGTCACCACCGGAAGCGGCGCTGGGATTCGGCCATGCCCCGGGCTCGGCGCACGTGGGCCAGGTAGGGGTTGGCTTCGAGTTCGTTTTGCAGGCTGGTGTCGGGGCCGTGCCCGCAGTGCACCACCAGCTCGCCGGGCAGCTCCAGCAGCTTGGACAGGCTGGCGTTCATGGTGGCGCTGTCGCCCAGGGGCAGGTCGGTGCGGCCGATGCTGCCGGCGAAGAGGGTGTCGCCCACGAAGACGTGCCCGTGCCCGTAGAAGCAGATCTGGCCAGGGGAGTGGCCCGGGACGGACAGGACCGTGAGCTCGAGCTCGCCCACCTGCACCTTGTCGCCGTCGACGGCCCAGCGGTCGATGCGGCCGCAGGGACGGTTCAGCGCGGGCATCCCGAACCAGTTGCCCTGCTGGGGCAGGGTCTCGAACATGGGGCGCTCCAGGGCGCCGATCCATGTGGGCGCGTCGAAGGCCCGCTGCAGCTCCAGCAGCCCGCCCGCGTGGTCGATGTGGGCGTGGGTGAGCAGGATGGCGGCCAGGGTGGGGCTGGGAGTGCGGGCTTGGAGCTTGCGCACCAAGCTGCCGTCTTCGCCCACATCCACCACGGCGGAGGCGCCGGTGGTGGGGCAGGTGATCAGGAAGCAGTTGGCCTGGAACTGGCCTACGGCGAGCGTCTCGATCTGCATGGAGTCCTCGGGGCGCGAAGGGGGGGGAGGGGAGCCCCTACCAGGCGGCCAGGAAGCGGTCCACCTCTTCGCGCTCGAGCAAGCCCAGGGACAGCTCGAGGCAGTGGTTGCAGATCTCCACGCCGCTGTACTGGTACAGGCCTCGGGCTTCGAAGGCGCCGCGGTGGCACACGCTGCAGCGTGCGTCGTCGGGGGCCCGGAGCGTGGCGCGGTTGCGACCGATGGACACGACGCACTGGTCGCAGATCACGGCCTTTCCACCGGCCATGAGGTGGTGGGCGTCGCTGGAGGTGCGCCCGCAGGCGGTGCAGTGGGCCGTCTCGCTGCTGCTGACCGTGCGCGGCGCCGCGGCGTCGCGGGGGGGGGCCAGCTGGGTGAGGGCCTGCTCGGCCTGGGCCGCCACGCCCGCCTTGGTCGCGGCTTCGCGCAGGGCGATCACCGCGGCGGGATCGCCGAATGCCGCCAGCCCGATGCGGGCCACGGTGGCCATCTCGGGATCGGCGGTCTCGGCCCAGCGCTGCAGCAGGTGGCGGCCAGCCCGGGAGCGCCGGCGCGCGATGGCCAGCAGCAGCAGGGCCTGGTAGGCGCGGGCTTCCTGGCGCGTGCGCTCGACGTTCTGGCGGTGGCGGGCCACGTCGATGGCGGGGCCGTGTCGGTTGACGGCTTCGCGCTTGAGGTCTTCTTCGCCGATGGCCAGGCCGCGGGTGAGCACCGGCTCGGGCAGCAGCATGGCGGTGGTGTGGGCTTGGCGACCGAGCTCGATGCCGAAGTGCCGGCCCGGATCCCGGAGCTTGAGGGCCACGTCATCGGCGGCCTGGCTGGCGGCGAGGCCCACGGCCGCCTCGAAGAGCTGGAAGCGGATGGCCTCGGCGCGGGTGCGCCCCACGGCCGAGAGGATGGTGCCCACCGAGCTGGGGCCCACCGACCGCAGCTCGTCCAGCAGCACAGCGATGCGCTCGCGGGTGGCGGCGCGCGGGTCGCCGCCGTGGCCGTCGGCTGGGATGCGGTCGAAGTCACCGACCTCGGAGTGCAGGGCCTGGGACAGCCAGCGCACGTCGCCGCCGCGGCGCCGGGTGCGGACCAGCTCGAGGTAGGAGGGCAGGTGGTCGGGGCTGTCACGCAGGTTGACCCGGAAGATGCGCATGGCTTCTTGGGGGTCGCCTTCTTCGATGACCGTGCAGCCCAGGGTGTAGCGGGCCTCGAGGTTGTCGGGGTCGAGCAGCAGCGCCTTGTTGCAGGACTCACGGGCGCGGGCCAGCTCGCCCAGCTGCAGGTAGGCCTGGGCCATGGTGGCGTGGGCGCGGGCGTCGTTGGCGTTGTCGGTGAGGTAGGTGCGCAGGTGGTGGATGGCGTTCTTGTACTTGCCCAGGCCGTAGGCGACGCAGCCGAGGTGGAAGCGGGCCTTGGCGCGCATGCGGGGGTGCTCGCGCAGGCGGTTGAAGAGCTTCTCGGCTTCGGCGTAGCGGCCGGTGAGCAGGCAGGTGTTGCCCAGGTCGCGCACGGCCACGGCCTCGAGGTCGCGGTTCATGCTGCCCTTGAGGCCGCTGACGAGGTGGAACTGGGCGCGCTCGAGCAGGCGCTGGGGGTGGCTGAGCTCGCGGGCGCGCTCGAAGAGGGTGCGGCCCAGGTGGAAGTGGGCTTCCCAGGAGTCGGGCGCCAGGCGACAGGCTTGCTCGAGGTGGCCGATGGCGCGGTGACGGTCGCCCTCGAAGCGGTGCATCACGCCCAGGGCCAGGTGGAGGTCGGGGCGCTCGGGCACGCGCTTGAAGGCTTCGTCCAGGTAGGAGCGGGCGCCCTCGGGGCGGTTCATGCCGATCAGGGCGAGCCCCGCCAGGATGAGGGCCTCGCCGTTGAGGGCGTCTTCCTTGAGCACGCGCTGGACCTGGCGCAGGGCCAGGGAGCAGAACTGCTCGCCACCGCCGTGGAACAGACCCTTGGAGATGAGGGCGCGGGCATACTCGAGGCGCACGGCGGGGTCGTCGGCCTTGTCGCGAACATCGCCTTCCAGCCGGCCGAGGAGCCAGTCGAGCTTCTGGTGGGGAAACATGAGGGAGCCGAGCCTCGGGCGGGGGGTGCAGCTGGGGGGGTGACAATGGGAGGATGCTGGCGTATTCTCCTTATGCCGGAACCGTTGGAGGGTCCATGCGCCCCAAGCTCGCCTATGCCTGGCGTTCTCGCACCGCCCAGTCGGTCGTGGAGTACATGCTGCTGGTCAGCGTGTTGGTGGTCGCCCTGTGGGCCGTGGCTCAGACGCTCGTTCCCGGTCTGCAAAGCGGTCTCCAGAGCATGTCCACCGACGTGCAGAACATGGCTGGCGATGGCTATGTCGGAGGTGGTCAGTGATGTCTCGCAGCGGTCAGTCCACCGTCGAATACATGCTCGTCATCGCGGTCCTGGTCATCGCCATGGTCACCGTGGTCGACTTCTTGGCCCTTGGGATCATGGTGCCCATGGCCGAGCTGGGCGACAAGGCCCAGACCGTCTACACCGACGGCAGCATCGCCGACTAGCCCTCGGCCTGTGTCTGGAGGTCGCGTGCAGCGCCTGCTGTTGTCCGACGATCTGTTGACGGGCATCGCCTCGGTGGACGAGCAGCACCTCCAGCTGTTCGCCTGGGGCAACGCCTTGTTGTTCCCCGAGGACCAGCTCGCGCCCTTGGAGCTGAGCAACGGGCTGGCCTACCTGGACGCCTATGTGAGCTTCCACTTCGCCACCGAAGAGCGAGCCATGGAGCGGCTGGGCTACCCTCGGGCCGAGGCTCACCGCTGGCAGCACACCCACTTCCGGCGCGAGATCCGCCAGCTGCAGGAGCGCGCCCTGAGCGCTGGTCCCTCCCGCGCCCTGGCGCTGCAGCTGCACCACCTTCTGTACGACTGGTTCGCCGGACACATCCGCTTCTCCGACACCCAGCTGGCCGCGTGGGCTCGCCAGCGCGAGGCCACCGCTGAGGTCCAGCCCGTCACCCGCGAGGCCATGGTGCAGCTGGGCCTCGATCCCGATCGGGTCCAGGTGGTGGGGCCGGGGCTGTTCCGGGTGTAGGGGTCGAGCGCGGCTCTCCGGGTGTAGGGGTTGGGCGCACTTCTGGGTTAGTTGGCGCCATGGACAATGACCTCTCCCTGGTGCGGCGCGAGGCGGCCCTCAAGCTGCTGGTCCCGCTGTTCTTCCTCTCCGGCGCCACCTCGCTGGTCTACGAGACCATCTGGGGCCGGGAGCTGCACTTGGTCTTCGGCACCAGCCAGGTGGCCATCGCTACTGTGTTGGCGGCCTTCATGGGCGGGCTCTCCCTGGGGGGGCTGCTGGGGGCGCGCTACGCCGACCGGGTGGCCAAGCCGCTGCTGGTCTACGGCATCCTCGAGGGCATCATCGGCGTCTACGCGCTGATCTTCCCGCTGCTGCTGGGGCTGGTCACGCCTGTCTATCTGGGCTTCTGGGCCGCCTTCGAGCCCTCGCCGCTGGTGTTCTCTCTGTTCCAGACCTTGCTGGTGGGCACCCTGATCTTGATCCCCACCACCTGCATGGGCGCCACCCTGCCCCTGCTGGCCCGCTTCGTCACTACCCGGCTCGACACGGCCGGCAGCCGGGTGGGGCTGCTGTACGGGGTCAACACCTTCGGCGCCGTGGCCGGCACCTTCCTGGCGGGCTTCGTGGTGCTGCCGGCCCTGGGGCTGTCGGCCACCACCGCCTGGGCCGCGGCGGCCAACCTGCTGCTGATGGTGGCTGCTCTGGCGCTGTCGCGACGGGCCGACGGGGACGCTCCGCCGGTCATCGAGGCCAGCGCTGACGAGCCTCCCCCCGCTCCCGACAAGGCCCTGCTGGTGGTGGTCTGCTTGGCGGGCTGCGCCTCGCTGATCTACGAGCTGGCCTGGTTCCGGCTCATGACCCTCACCCTGGGTGCCAGCACCTACGCCTTCAGCACCATGCTGCTGGCCTTCCTGGTGGGCATCGCCGGCGGCGGCTGGGCGGGTGGCCGGGCGGCCGACGCGCTGCTGCGGGGCTTCGGTCGGGTGGGCGTGCTCTGCGGGCTGGCGGTCACCCAGCTGGCCGTGGCTGTGACCACCTGGGCCATGATGTACGGCTTCGAGCAGCTACCCTACCTCTACGTCGAGCTGTTCGACCTCATCGAGGGCAAGTCGGGCTACTTCTGGCCCACCTGGCTGGGCCTGTCCATGGCCGTGATGACCCCACCCGCCGTCATGATGGGCGCCGCCTTCACCATGGCCGTGCGCTCCCTGGTGGCCGACACGGGCAGCCTGGCCGGCCCCGTCGGCAAGGTCTACGGGTTCAACACCATTGGCGCCATCGTGGGCTCCCTGGGGGCGGCCCTGGTGCTGCTGCCCAGGCTGCATGTGGTGGGCACCATCGGCTTCGCCAACGGCATCAACGTGCTGGGCGCGCTGGTGGCCCTCGGGGCTGCTTGGGTGGTGGCCGGTCGTCGGCACAGCCCCCGCTTCGCCGCGGTGGGTGGGGGGACCCTGGTGGTGCTGGCGCTCGGCGTCGTCTTCCCGCCGCCCTGGGAGCCCCTGCTCATGACCGCGGGCATGTACAAGTACGTCACGGAGCTGTCCGATCGCAGCCGGGCCAACGTGCGCGCCTACGCGGTGGAGCCCTACGATCTGCTCTACTACAACGAAGGCCTGAGCTCGGTGGTCACCGTGGCTCAGAACCGCAAGACGGGCAACATCTGGCTGGCCAACAACGGCAAGGTCGACGCCTCCACCACCTCCGACATGCCCACCCAGGTCATGGTGGGGCACCTGCCCTTCTTCTTCGGGCGCGAGGTCGAGAACGCCTGCGTCATCGGCCTGGCCTCAGGCATCACCGCGGGCGCGGTCACCCTGCACCCCGACGCCGCCCGCATCGATCTGGTGGAGCTCGAGCCCAGCATCTTCGAGGCGTCCCACTTCTTCGACGAGCACAACCACCGTCCTCTGGAAGACCCTCGGGTGAGGCCCGTGATCAACGACGCTCGCAACCACATGATGCTCACTCCCCCGGGCACCTACAGCGTCGTGGTGAGCGAGCCGTCCAACCCCTGGCTCACCGGCGTGTCCAACCTGTTCACCCAGGAGTTCTTCGAGCTGGGCAAGAGCCGCCTGACCGACGACGGTATCTGGTCCCAGTGGGTGCAGATGTACGGCATGGGCACCGAAGAGGTGCGCGCCCTGCTGCACACCTTCAGCTCCGTGTTCCCCTACGTGGCCCTGTTCGCCACCATCGAGGACGCCGATCTGGTGATCCTGGGCTCCAACCAGCCCCTGCTGCTGGACATCGACGGCCTGCAGACGGTGATCGGGACCCGCCCCGATGTGGCCGCCGAGCTGGACCTCATCCAGGTCCAGGATGCCTTCGACCTGCTCACCTTCTTCCAGATGGAGCGGGACACCATGGAGGCGTTCACCATGGGCGCGAGCATGAACACCGATGACAACATGCTCATCGAGTTCGCGGCGCCCCGGCGGCTGTACGAAGAGACCTCCTCCCACAACTACAGGGTGCTGCTGAACGAGTCCAAGCCCGCGCTGCAGGCCCTGCGGGACCTGCCCGACTTCATGGCCTTCGCCGCCGCCTACGCGCGCCGTGAGGAGTACGTGCGGGCCCTGATCGTGCTGAAGGAGGCCGACGCGCGCTACCCGGGCAGCGACGAGGTGCTCGCGCAGTACAACCGCTACCAGGGAGAGTTCCTCGCGGAGCAGGCCAAGGAAGAGCAGCGGCAGCTGCAGGTCGAGCAGGATCGGCAGGAGAGCTACGAGCGGCAGCGGGAGCTAGGGGCGGGGTCCGCGCCGTGAGCTTCAGCCGCCGGGAGCGCGACGGCGTCGTCGAGTACAGCGGTCGCGACTACCTGAGCGGCCAGGGCTGGTGGATCCTGGTGGCGCTGGTTGGGGGTTGCGGCGCCTTCGTGGTCCTGGACCAGGCCGGCTGGCAGATCACCGTGGGGGTCTTGGCGTTCGCCGTGGCGTTGGCCCTGGGTGGGCAGTGGACCAGCCGCTTTCGCCTGCGCCTCGAGCCTCCGGGCCCGGTGCTCAGCTACAGCCTGCTGGGGGTGCCCTTTCGCCGCCGGCAGCTGCCTCCGGCGGTGCGGGCGCGGGTGATGGGCCTGGGCGGCTGGGGAGATCCGGGCGTCGACGGCCACAATGTGGTCACCGAGCTGCACCTCGACGCGGCCTCGCTGGACGAGCTCTATCTGGGAGGGCGCGAGGGGGCGCAGCAGCTGAGCGAGGCCATCCAGGCCGACCTCACGGCTCGCTACGCCGGCGCCGCGGGGGGCATCGAGCGTCTGCGCGCCAACATGCCCTGGCTGCTGCGCTGCGTGGGCTGGGCCCAGCTGCGCCTGGGCGTGCTCCGGCCCTCCCTCGAGCGCAGCGGCGACGGGGTGCGGTTGGATCTTCCCACCGACGGGCTCGACGCCGATCCCCGTGAGGCCACCCTGTGGGTGGTGGTCGCCGCGCTGGCGGGGGCGGGCCTGGCCGTCACCATGGCACTCTCCATGGCGCTGGCCACCTGGGTCAGCGGAGCGGTCCTGGCCTTGGCGGTGGGGATTCTGGCCTGGCGCCTGGGGCGCAGCCTGCGGGTGGAGTGGGGGCTCGAGGCGGGCTGGGTCACGCTGACCCGGCGGCGCTTCGGCGTGGCAACCTGGGCCCTGCGCGTGCCGGCGCGGGGCTGGTCTCCGCGCCACTCGTGGTGGAGTGGGCACCCCACGGCCATGGCGCCGCGGCTCGAGTTCGACGACGCGGCCCGGACCGCCGAGGCCGAGGAGAGGTTGAAGTTCGGGCCCGCGCACTGCGCCTCGGCGTGGGCCTGGCTGCCCGATCCCGAGGCCCTGTTCGGGGCGCAGCCGCACCGCCCCCCCCCAGGTGGCGGGCAGGCTGGGGGTGAGGGCAGAGGCTGGAGGGAGCGCAAGCGCAGGCGCGTCCGCCGGCGGTGAGGTCGGGTCGATCCCGTGGAGTCCGGGGGGATCGGGCTGAGCCTCCATGGCTCTGGCGTCCCGCGATGGGGGACGCTGGGGTACCATGGCCGAGTGATCGCCCTGCTCCTCTTCCTCGCCGGCTCCTTCGCCCTGATGGGCGTGGCGCTGCTGCTGGTGGGGCTGGTGTTCCTGCGCAAGAACGCCGGCTTCAACCGCCGCGCGGTGAGCGCTGCTGCTGTGGTGGTCGGCCACCGGGAGCACCTGAGCACGGCCACCGCCATCCACCGTCGCGTCTACTTCCCCATCGTGCGCTACAGCACCGCAGACGGGCAGGCGCACGAGGCCAGCGCGCCCGGCGAGGCCGACCCGCCTGCGCTGGGGTCCGTGATCCCGCTGATCTACGACCCGCGGCAGCCCGACCAGGTGAGCTTCACGGGCCCCCGGGGCGGTGGAGGTGTGGCTGTGGGGCTGGCGGGCGTGGGGTGTGCGCTGATCGTCGTCGCGCTGCTCTGCACCGCGGCCGCGGCCGGCGCGCTGTTCCTGTAGGGTTCCTAAGGTCCGATCTCCGGCTCGCGGTCGTCCGGGTCCTCGGTACACCCGTCCCAGCCGTCTTCGTCATGGTCCACAAGCTCGCCCACCAGGCAGCCCAGCCAGGCATGGAGTTGCCCTGGCCGCTCGGCCATGTAGTGGTCCACCTGCTCCCATGCCTCACGGGTGATCGCGGGATCGCCGTGGGCGGTGGACTCCGCCAGGGCGCGATCCTCCACCAGGGCCTGCGCTTCGTGGCTCAGCCCGGCCAGATCCATGCGCTCCACCCGCTCGAGCACCTGCAGGAAGGCCTCGTGCAGCGCGCCGCGGCAGGCCGGCGAGGCGAAGCACAGCTCGTGTACCCGGCCGCCGCGCCAGGTGGGCCCCAGCTCCATCATCACCCCGCCATAGGGCTCGAACTGTTCTTCGAAGAGCTGGTCGGTGCCCCAGGGTAGGAAGGTCCAGCGCCCGCTGTCGGGGTGGTGGTGGACCTTGTAGTTGTTCATGCTGGGGCTGTAGCCGTCCCAGTGGCCCAGGTAGATCTCGGTGGCGGCGAAGGCCAGGTACTCGTCCATGTCGATCAGTTCGCGCATCATCGCGTAGCCCTCGTCGCCGCCTGCCTGCTCGGCCTGGTCCAGCAGGGCCGCCGCCGCCCGGATGTCGTCTCGGCTCTCGTCGTCGCCGTTGTCCTGGTCGAAGGCCTCCGCGTGCTCCGATCGGAGGTCGGTGCCGTACTCGCCCTCGTACAGGTTGCCCTGGTCGCTGCCGTACCAGTCGTCCAGGAACAGGCTGTTGTCCTGGGCCTCGACGAGCAGGAAGAGCCCGCGGCCCTCGCCATTGAGCGACAGGTCGGTGTAGGCGACCCGGGGCGCGGGCGCGCCGCCTTCGCGGAACAGGGCGTAGCCCGTGGTCTCGTGGATGCAGGAGTCGTCCTGCACCAGGTTGTTCATCGTGAGCTTCTCCAGGCCCAGGTGCTCCTGGCCGTCCACGTACTTGTCCAGGTTCAGGATGAACGCCGTCTTGCCCGGGTTGCCGTTGCCGTCTCCGGAGATCTCGGGGTAGTCCCCGTCCAGGGGTACGAACGAGCCGGCCCCGCCCTTGAGGCGCACGCCCACGTCGTCGTAGGCGGCCCCGTCCAGGACGATGTCCCCGTGGACGTAGCCGTGGGGGTCGTCGAGCAGGCTGTCCCAGGCCTGCGAGTCCAGCGTGATCTCCAGGCGATGCACGCGGGCCAGGGAGAAGAAGGTCCCGAGGCTGGTGTCGGGTAGCCACCCGTCCTGGGTGGTCCCGCTGTCATCCGCCGCGGGGCCAGGACAGCCGATCAGGGGGGCCAACAGGGCCAGTACGAGGACGGTGCGCATGGGAAGCTCCTGGGGAAGCGCGGCGAAGCTGCCGCCTGCCATCCTGCCACGGATGGGGCCCAAATCGAGGATCACCGGACCTTTTCTTGCTGGGGTCCGCACGTGGGGGGCGGGGCTTGCGGTGTGGGAGGGGGGTCGCGGTGTGACCCGGCGGACTCCTGACCTGGTTTTGTCCAAGATTCCCGGGCCCCATCCTCTGGGCCGACTACACTCCAGAGCCCCTCTCTCGTGGTGCTCCATGATCGTCTCCGCGCGCTCAGCCGCTCTGCTCATCGCCCTGCTCACCCCCGGTCTGGGCTTCGCGGCCACCGCAGGCGAGCTCACCGTCCAGCTCGAGGCCTCCCACGCCCGCCCACTGAGCCTCGATAGGCGGGGCGGCCAGGTGCTGGCCCACGGCTTCCGCGCGGGCCCCTACGCGGGGTCTCCCGAGCAGGTCGCCCGGAGCTTCCTGGACGAGCAAGCCCCACTGCTCGGTCTGCAGGGCCTGAGCCTCGAGCTCGCGGCTGAGCTGCCCGCCCACGGCGGCCGCATCGTGCGGCTGCAGCAGAGCTGGCAGGGCGTACCTGTGGACGGCGCCTTCGCCACGGTCAAGGTCGCTGACGGCGGGACCGTCAGCATGGTCCGCGCCAGTGGGCGGGCCGACCTGCGGGTGGACACCCAGCCCCAGGTCGACGGCCAGGGCGCTGTGGCCATCGCCCTGCAGGCCGTCGAGCTGCCCATGGCCAGCCTCCACGGACGCCCGCAGCCCGAGCTGGTCATCCTGCCCCGGGGCGGCCAGGCCCTGCTCGCATGGCGCGTGGCCCTGTCCACCCCCGCTCCCATCCGCTCCGTGCTGGTCACCGTCGACGCCCACAGCGGCGCCGTGCTCAGCATCGCCGATCGCCGCCGGGAGGCCAGCGGCACGGTCTGGGATCAGAGCCCCCTGGACGGCGACACCATCGATGTGGAGATCGAGGGCCTGACCGGCGCCATGGAGACCATGACCGGCGCTCGGGTCACCGTCGAGAGTATCGCCTTCGAGGGCAGCAGCCAGGTGGAGACTCAGCTGGCGGTGGCCGACGAGCAGGGCGACTTCTTCTACGAGCCTGATGAGGACTCGGTGGACGACGCGTTTGCCGAGGTGCATACCTACTTCCACCTCTCAACCCTGCGCAGTTTCTTCGTCGACAGCCTGGGCCACGAGTTCGACAGCCCCCTGTACGCCTACGTCAACTACCGCGAGGACGCCGGCGGCACCTACGACAACGCCTACTTCAGCCAGGACATGTTCGGCAACGACATGCTGGTCTTCGGTCAGGGCAGCGTGGGCGACTTCTGCTACGACACGGACATCATCGCCCACGAGCACGGCCACGCCATCATCGAGGCGCGCACCGCGTTCCCCCAGGACTTCATCGTCTACGACGAGTACGGCTGGAACAACGCCATCGGCGGTATGCACGAGGGTGTGGCCGACTTCTGGGCCGGCTCCTACCAGGGTGACTCTCTGGTGGGCGAGTACATCCCCGTGCGCGACATGGACAACGACAACACCTGCCCCGCCGACCTCACGGGCGAGTCCCATGACGACGGCGAGATCGTGGGCGGCGCCACCTGGGACATGGTCCAGGTGGTAGGCCAGGAGGCCGCCGATGTCATCATCTACGACGCCCTGGGCATGCTCTCCAGCTCCCCCACCTTCGCCGAGCTCGCCGAGATGAGCGTCGCCGTGGCCTGGGAGATGGTGGACGAGGGCGGCCTCGAGGCGGCGGACGTCGAGCAGGTCGAGCTCATCATGGAGGAGCGCGGCATGCTGCGATGCGGCCGAGCCCTGGACCTCTCCATCGACGAGCCGGTGGTCTTCCGGGTCAACCTCATCATGGGCCTGACCGACATCCCGGAGTCCATCTGCGACACCGCCCGCGAAGGCGACTTCGCCTTCACCATGCCCTTCCAGCTGGCCTTCACCACGCCGCCCGCCAGCGAAGGCCCCGTGGAGGCCCTGCAGCTCGATCTGACCATGGAGCGCCTCTACGGCGGCGCTGTCGACGAAGACGCCCTGCAGTATGGCTTCTACGTGCGCCGGGGCGAGCTGGTCACCTTCGACATGGAGTCGGTGAACACGGGCATGGGCTTCAACCTGGATGTGCCCTACGCCCGCGACTACGATCTGGCCGTGGACGGCAACCCCAGCTCCATCGTGCTCGACCCCGAGCTCATCCCGCTCGACAACGACACGACCTACTACCTGGCCATGCGTCACATGAACTGCACCGCCGCCAAGATGACCATCACCACCCAGGTGGAGCTCGGCGAGCTGCCCGGCGACACCGGTGACGGCGACCCCGACATCGACGAGGACGGCTGCGGCTGCAGCCAGGGCTCCGGTCCGGTGAGCGGCGCGGCCCTGCTCGGTCTGCTGGCTCTGGGCGCGGTGCGTCGCCGGAGCCGCCCCCTGCGGAGTCGGTGATGTCCCTTCGCCCGCACCGCCCGGAGCCGCAGCCCAGTCACGCCGCGAGCTCCGTGGATCGGAACAGCTCCCCCCGCCGGGCCGCCATGCGCCTGCGCGCGGGTGAGCAGCTGATCCTGACCGACACCTACAGCACCGGGCTCGCCATCATGGCGCAGCTGCGCGCCCTGCTGCCCGCCCCCGCCGACGACGCCGGCTACCAGGCCCGTCGCAGCTTCAGGCACAGCTTCGGGGCGGCGTCCCAGCGCCTGCTGGCGCCCGTCGTCGACCATCACCTGGCGCTGGCCGAGGCGCCCGCCATCGGCTTCCTCCAGCAGCTCTACCCGGAGCTGTCTCGCTTCGCGTTGTCCTTTGCCGACGCCCAGGATCTCTACAGCGCCTGGATCTGGTACACCAAGGGCGCCCACCTGGCGGTGCTGGGCTACCGCGTGTACCCGTTCTATGGCACCTATGTGCCGACGCGGGTGACACACCTCGAGCTGTTCGCGACCTGGCTCAGCCAGTACCAGGGGCCCCGCACCCGCGCGGTCGATGTGGGCACCGGCTGCGGTGTGTTGGCCTTGATGCTCTGCAAGGCTGGCTTCGAGCGCGTGCTGGCCACCGATGACAACCCCAACGCCATCATCAGCGTGCAGCGCCAGCTGGCGCGCCTGCCCTCGCCGCTGCCGGTGGACCTCGAGCACGGCGATCTGTTGGGGGCTGACCCCGCGCCCGCCGAGCTGATCGTCTTCAATCCACCTTGGACCCAGGGCGAGGTGGAGACCTTGCTCGACGGCGCGCTGTACTACGAGCCTGGACTGTTCGAGCGCTTCTTCGACCAGGCCCTCGCGCGGCTCACTCCCACTGGGCGCGTGGTGTTGTTGTTCTCGAGCCTGATCTCGCTGGTGCAGCCCGACACTCCACACCCCATCCTCACCGAGCTGGAGCGCGGGCGGTTCACGCTGGTGCAGAAGCTGCAGCGCAAGGTCCGGGCGTCGGACACCCCGGGCGCTGGTCCCCGGCGCAAGACTCGGGAGCGGGTGGAGATCTGGGAGCTGATCCCCGCCTGACGCCAGCCCGACCTTCGGCGCACCTGCGGCTACGAGAGACCCCCTGCCACCCTGGAGTCCCGCCATGGATCGCCCCCGCTGCCCAGGACAGGATCAGCGTAGCTGGAAGCCAGGAGACATCGTCTACGTGAGCTGTCCTGGCTGTGGCGCGGAGCTCGAGCTGTGGAAGGACGAGCCGGTGTTGCCCTGCCGCGGCTGCGGCCTGGACGTGCGCAACCCGAGCCTGGATCCGGGCTGCGCCGAGTGGTGCGCGGCCGCCGATCGCTGCCTGGGCGTGGTCCGGGAGCCGTAGAACAGGCCCCGGCGCCGGGTCAGCCCTGCTCGATGAGCACGCGGTGCAGCAGCAGCTCGGCCTCGTCCTCGCGCCCTGGCTCGAGGATCCATGCCAGCCGATCACCGTCGGCCTCGGCGCCCAGCAGCGTGAAGCCCGCCGCTGTCAGGGCCGCGCTCCCCCTTCGCAGCAGGGGCAGGCGGCCGCAGCTGGCGCCCGCGGCGGTGGCCACGGCCACGGGCGTGCTGGTGACGCCGGCGGGCCAGGTGACGCTGGCGCGGTGGTGGAAGTCGCGACGGTCCACGATGGCGCCGTCGCAGCGGAGGGAGCGCACGGGCACCTGGTTTTCGTCCAGGAAGGGCAGCAGCGGGTCGATCCCGTCGGGCCCCGGGCGCACGAGCTCCAGCTGTGCGTCCACGGTGACCGCGGCCACCCGTGAGGGCAGCTCGGGCCAGGCGGGCTGGATGCGGGTGCTGCGGGTGGCACCCTCGGTCTTGACCGCCGCGAGCACGATGCCGTGGTGGGCTGCGAAGGCGGTGGCCTCGGCGTTGAGCACCTTGGAACCGGCCCGGAACAGGGCCAGGGCCTCTTCGAAGCTCAGACGATCCAGGTGTCTGGCCTGGGGGACCTTGCGAGGATCAGCGCTGTAGACGCCATCCACGTCCGAGCAGATCTCGCACCAGGCGGCGCCCAGTGCCGCCGCCAGGGCCACGGCGGTGGTGTCGGAGCCGCCCCGGCCCAGGGTGGTGACCTCGCGGGAGCGGCTGACCCCCTGGAAGCCGGCCACGATCACGACCTTGTCGTCGTCGAGGGCCTGCTGGATGCGCTGGGGGCGCACCTCGATGACCCGGGCGGCGCTGTGGTTCTCGTCGGTGATGATGCCGGACTGGGAGCCGGTGAAGCTGACCGCGGGGACCCCCAGGTCGCTGACCGCCATGGACAGCAGCGCCATGGTGATGCGCTCTCCCACCGAGATGAGCATGTCCAGCTCGCGCCGGCCCGGGCCGGGGGAGACCTGGCGGGCCAGGCCCAGCAGCTCGTTGGTGGTGTTGCCCATGGCCGAGACGACCACGACCACGCGGTGACCAGCGGCGCGGGTGGCGACCACGCGCTTGGCCACCGAGAGCAACATGGGGACATCGGCGACGGAGGAGCCGCCGTATTTCTGGACCACGATGGGGTGACTCTGGCTCATGCTTCCTGGCTATCGCGTTGGTCGGGCGAGGGGAGGGGGGGAGCGGGTCAGCCTGAGTGCGAATTTTCGCTTGCACCTCAAAAGCTACCAATATAGAAATATCTCCATGTTGAGATTAGCGATTTTAACGAGGAAGCCGCTGTGGTGTCCGAGCCCCTGATCAACGAAGAGAACGCGACGCAGCTGTCCGAGATGCTCAAGGCCCTCGGCCATCCCCTGCGGCTGCGCATGGTGGCCATGCTGTGCGTGGAAGACGAGCGGGTGGGCGATCTGGCCGCGCGGCTCGGCGTGGCCCCCGCCCTCGTCTCTCAGCAGCTCCGCATCCTCCGCATGACGGGTCTGGTCGAGGTCGTCCGTGAAGACGGCGTCGGCCGGTACACCCTGGCCGAGCCGCGGCTGATCGACATGGTCGAGTGCATGGCGGGCTGCCGTCGCTAGCCCCCCTCCAGACCGAACCACTGCCCCACCCCGAGGAGTCTTCCCATGAGCGTCGATGTCAACCAGCAGATCGCCGAGCTCCAGGCCAAGGTCGAAGCCCTGCCCGCTGGCAAGAAGAACAAGCTGTCCATGATCGTCTTCTCCGGCGACCTGGACAAGATGCTGGCGGCCATGATCATCGCCACAGGCGCTGGCGCCATGGGCATGGAGGTGGTGCTGTTCTTCACCTTCTGGGGCACGGCGGCCCTGCGCGACCCGGCCAAGGACGCGGGCGGCAAGGACCTGATGTCCACCATGTTCGGCTGGATGTTGCCCAAGGGCCGCAACAAGCTCGCCCTGTCCCAGATGCACATGGCCGGCATGGGCACCGCCATGCTCAAGGACCTGATGAAGAAGAAGAACACGGCCAGCCTCGATCAGCTCTTCGAGGTGGCGGCCATGCTCGGAGTCAAGATCAAGGTCTGCGAGATGTCCATGGATCTCATGGGGTTCTCGCGCGCCGAGCTCATCGACTACCCCGGCATGGAGTACTGCGGCGTGGCCACCTTCCTGGCCGATGCCAACGAATCCTCCGTCCAGCTCTTCCTTTAGCCCCCATCCCCCCAACGCTCTCGAAGCGAGGAGTTCACCATGTCCGAGTACACCGTCGCCAAGGTCCTGGATCTCAAGGGCCTCCCCTGCCCGATGCCCGTGGTCAAGCTCTCCCAGGAGATCGGCTCGGTCGCCGTAGGTGAGATCATCGAGGTCCTCACCACCGATCCCGGCTCCCTGTCCGACTTCCCCGCCTGGGCCAGCACTACCGGCCACCAGGTGCTCGGCAGCGAGCAGGGCAGCCCCATCAAGATCTTCGTCAAGCGCTGCAAGTAGCGCAGCCAGGCCCATGCTCGACACGCTCTACCACATCGTGATGGTGCCGATGGTGTACCTGGCCGTGGCCTGGTGCATCTTCGGTGTCCTCTACCGGGTCGCGAGTATCCTCCGGGCGCCCGCGCACCCCCACACCCTCGCCCTGTTCCCCCGCTCCGCGGGTGGTTCGCTTCGGGCGCTGGTCGAGGCGCTCACCTGGCCCACCATCCTGCGCAAGGCCCCTGTGTTCTGGGGCATGCTGGTGGCGTTCCACCTGGGCCTGGTGGTGCTGGTGCTGGGCCACATCGACCTGTTCCCCCAGGTCAACCTCGTGCCCGCTGGCTCCCGTCACATGGTGGGCTGGGGCCTGGGCGGCCTGCTCTTCACCCTGCCGCTGCTGTACTTCATGAACCGCAGGGTGAAGGAGCCGGTGCGGCTGATCTCGGTGCCCGCTGACTACTACCTGCTGCTGCTGCTGCTCTTCATCGCGCTCACGGGTGACTCCATCTCGTGGACCAACTCGTGGAACCCGCCCATCGGCTTCGTGATCACCAAGGCCGAGCTGGCCACCCACTACTTCGACAGGCTGGCGCACCTCTCCTTCGCCTCCCCCATCGAGGGCATGTTGGTGAACAGCCACACGGTGGTGGTGGCGCTGCACGTGCTCGCGGCCAACCTGTTCCTGATGATCCTGCCGTTCAGCAAGGTGATGCACACCTTCCTGGCGGTGCCGCTGAACCGGCTGCGGAGGGCGTGACCATGGATGCCGAGACCCAGACCAAGCTCATCGAGGCCTTCGGCAAGAAGCTGTCGTCGGCGGTGCGCATGTACCTCGAGGGCTGCACCCGCTGCGGCCTGTGCATGGACTCCTGCCACGCCTACGCCTCGGACCCCAGGATCGAGCACACTCCGGTGGCGCGGGCCCAGAACATCCGGCGCATCTACGAGCGCTACTTCACGCTCAACGGCAAGATCCTGCCGGGCCTGGAGGAGGCCGTGGAGCTGGACGACGCCTGGATGAAGAAGGTCTACCAGACCGCCTACACCTGCACCGGTTGCCGTCGCTGCATGACGGTGTGCCCCTTCGGCATCGACACCCAGCAGATCCAGGGCATCGCCAAGCAGCTGCTCAACGTGGCGGGCGACGCCCCCATGATCCTGAACATGCTGGCCGACATGTCCGTGGCCAAGGCCAAGACCTACACCGACACCAAGGCCAACTTCGCCGCGGCGGTGGGTAACCTGGAGGCCGAGATCATCGAGAAGTGGCGCAGTGAAGGCGGCGACGCCGTGGTGCCCCTCGAGGTCGAGGACGCCGAGGTGTTGTACGTGGCCCTGGCGGGCAAGCACTCCATCATCTCGGCGGCGGCCATCATGAACGCCGCGGGCGAGAAGTGGTCCTTGTCCTACTTCGAGGCGGTCAACTTCGGCGCCTTCGTCGGCAACCCCGCCAAGACCCGCGACATCTCCCAGCGCATCATCGACGAGGCCCAGCGCCTGCGGGTCAAGAAGGTGGTGATCTGCGAGTGCGGAACGGCCTTCCGGGTGCTCAAGCACATGATGGGCGAGCTGCCCTTCGAGGTGCTCTCGGTGACCGAGCTGATGTACCAGTACGTCCGTGATGGACGGATCAAGCTGGACAAGAGCAAGCTCGAGGGGGTGGTGACCTACCACGACCCCTGCCAGCTCGCGCGCAACGGCGGTGTGTTCGATGAGCCTCGCCACGTGCTCGAGCAGCTCACCGACAAGTTCGTCGAGACCACCCCCACCCGCGGGCACAACTGGTGCTGTGGCGGCGGCGGCGGCCTGGTGGCCATGGGCGAGAAGGACTTCCGCATGGCCAGCGCCAAGGTCAAGGCCGACCAGGTCAAGGCCACCGGCGCCACTGTGCTGGTCACCGCCTGCGAGAACTGCCACACCCAGCTGCACGACCTGAACGGCCACTGGAACATGGGAGTGAAGGTCGAGTACTTGACCGAGCTGGTGGCGGACGCGTTGATCGCTGACTGACGCCCTCGCGGTGGCTCCCCACGGCCGGGCTGCAACAAGGGTGGCCTGGAAGGTTCCATATCCGCGACAGGATGGGGCCGAAGGTTCCACTGTGGGATGGATTGTGGCCTGCGTGGCTCTCGTCGTGCCGGCAAACGCCGATTTTCGGGCAGTGCAGGCACTCTCACCAGCCCGGGTGGAACGTTCGACCAGGCCCTGTCGCTGAAGTGGAACGTTCGACCCGAGCCTTGTTGCAGAGGTGGCGGCTTGGCGGTGTCGCGGGACGTCCACATCGTCCGCATCGTCGTCAGCGTCCATGACCTGCGGGCCGTGACGGGTCTTGACGTAGCCTCACCCTTCAACCAAGATCACGAAACCCCGCCAGACTTTCTGGACGAATCCCGCCAGAGTTTCCGGACGCTACAAGCCGCTCATCACATTACTTCGCGCCTAGGGCTATGACCCACGATTCGGCCAATCACCGGATCAGTACGGTTGAACGGTGGTTTGTTTTCCGGGGCACGGATGTGCCCCGGCGCGCCCACAAGGCGCGGGGAGGGGGGCGCGCTAGCGGTCTGGGGGGAGGCAGCCTCCCCCCACCAGCAAGCAGGCCGCGTGTCCCTGGTTCGGCCTGTGGCCGAGGCGGGGACCAAGGCCCGCGCCTAGTACGTCGGGGCTGACGACCAGCCTTCGAGGGCGCTGGTTTCTCTGGGTCCGAAGCGGTGCTCCCTTGGGGTGACCTCCAGTGAACACAGCCGCTCGTCACATTACTTCGCGCCTAGTACGTCGGGGCTGACGACCAGCCTTCGAGGGCGCTTACCAAATCTCCAAGTCATCCAACCACACCACCCGGGGGCCACGGTCTGAGCTCAAGTAGGTCGTGACATCGTGGATGTGCATCGCGGCGATGCGTGCGGTGGGCTTTTCGCCGGGCAGGGTGGGGTCGGTGGAGTGGAAGGAGCTGCGCTCGAGCTCGAGCTGGAGCCATGCGTCGGTGGGTACGGTGAGGGGGTCGGTGGCGAACTCGCGGCCGCGCTCGTCCACCAGCAGCACGCGCAGGTGGGCGGGGAAGTGCTCGGCCTTGAGCTGCAGCCGGATGCCTCGCAGGCGGCCCGCGTCTGGGGCGAAGGTGGCGCTGATCTGGTCGTCTTGTCGATCTTGCACGATGCAGGCCCAGCGCAGGGCGGGATCGTCCTCGCCCTGGGGGGTGCCCTGCTCGAGCCAGCCGCGGTCCCCGAACAGCCAGGAGTGTACGAAGGGGCCGAAGTCCTGGTCCAGGGGTGAGGCCAGGGGCAGGCTGGTGACCTGGCGGTCGATGGACTCGAGCTGCTTGTGCAGCGCCAGGGCTGCCGATCGGGCGGTCGTGGACTCCATGGCGATGTCGAGAGCCTCGTGGGCCAGCTGGCGCTGGTCGAGGCTGATGTAGGTGTGGGCCAGCCAGTAGGCGACCTGGCCGTACAGGGGGTCGCTCGGCTCGAGGCGGTTGAGCAGCGACTGCAGGTTGAAGGCCGCGGTCTCGCCGTCGTTGACGGCCACGTCCAGCAGGCGCGCGTCGAACAGCTCAGCCCACTCGAGGGGACCCTCGACGGCGTGGACCGGTGCGGTGGCGACCAGCAGCAGCAGGGCGCCTGGAGTCATGGGAGCCTAGCCCTCTTCGGCCACGAAGCGGTAGCCGACCCCGTGCATGGTCTCGATGAAGATGGGGTCCTGCGCGTTGTCGCCCAGCTTCTTGCGCAGGTTGAGGATGTGGGTGTCGACGGTGCGGGTGGTGACGTTGGGGGCGTACTTCCAGATGCTGGTGAGCAGCTCTTCCCGGGGCAGCACCATGCCGCGGTGCTCGATGAGGTAGCGCAGCAGCTCCTGCTCGCGGTTGGACAGCCGCTCTTCGGCCTCGCCCTGCTTGATCACGTAGTTGTCCAGGTCCACCACCACCTCGCCGAAGCGGTAGACGGAGCGGGCGCCGCCGGCGCGCTTGAGCACCGCCGCGATGCGGGCGTTGAGCTCGAGCAGGGAGAAGGGCTTGGTGACGAAGTCGTCGGCCCCCAGCTCGAAGCCCAGCAGCTTGTCGTGCTCGGCGTTGCGCGCGGTGAGGAAGATGACGGGGCCGGCGAAGCCGCGGTCGCGCAGCGCCTTGCACACCTCGAAGCCGTCCATGCCGTCGGGGCCCTCAGGGCCCTCGTGCAGCATGACGTCGAGCACCGCGGCGTGGGGCAGGTGGCGCTCCGCCAGCTCGAGGGCTTCCCTGCCGCCACGGGCCGCCAGCACCTCGTGACCTTCGCGGGTGAAGAAGGCCTTGAGGGTCCTGAGGACCTCGGCCTCGTCTTCGACGAAAAGGATGCGTGCCATGCGTGACTCCGGGGGGCCTAGGAGAAGGGAAGGAACAGCGTGAAGACGCTACCGCGGCCCGGCGTGGACGAGACCGACACCTGGCCCGCGTGGGCTTCCATAATGTACTTCACGATCGCCAGCCCGATCCCGGTGCCCTTGAGGCTGCGGGCCCGGGGATCCTGGCTGCGGTAGTATTGCTCGAAGATCCTGGGGATCTCGTCGCGGTCGATGCCGATGCCCTTGTCTGCGACGTAGATCTCGACGCCATCGGGCAGGACATTGGTGGACAGGCCGATCCACTTGCCCTGGGCGCCGTACTTGGCGGCGTTGGACAGCAGGTTGGTCAGGGCCTGTGCGATGGCCTCCTGGTCGTGGGCGACCATGGGCAGCTCGTCGGGGATGTCGGCGTCGAAGGTCAGGCCCCGAGCTTCCATGGAGATGCGCATGGACTGGACCGCGTTGCGCAGGGTGATGCCCAGGTCGTGGGGGCGGATGGTGTAGTTCTTGGTGCCGCGCTCGATGGCCGCGAAGTCCAGCACATTGTCGACCAGGCGGGAGAGCCGCTCCGACTCCCGCACGATGGCGTCGTAGTGGCGCCGCCGGTCGTCCTCGTCTTCCCACAGGTCGAGCTGCAGGGACTCGCCCTTGAGTCGGATCTGGGTGATGGGCGAGCGCAGCTCGTGGCTGACGTTGGCGGCAAAGGAGGTCTTGAGGCGGGCCAGATCCAGCTCGCGGGAGACCAGCCGCCCGGTGATGAGCCCGCCCGCGCCAACCAGCAGGATGGCCACCAGCACCAGGACGATGCGGCGGGCCCGCTGCCAGCGGATGGTGGCGGCCAGCCCTTCGGGGTCGATGTGCTTGGCCACCAGGGTCCAGCCGGGCAGCCAGGGGGCCAGGGAGCGGCGGGCCAGGGCGCCGAGGGGGGAGAGGGCGTCGGGGCTGAGCACGTCGACCACCACGGGGGAGTCGCCCCGGGGAGCGCGGTTGGCCGCGGCCTGGATGGCCTCGAACAGCCCGGCCCGATCCAGGGCGAAGGCGTACAGCTCGTCGTCGAACCAGGCGGTGGCCCACAGGGCCTGGTCGCCCAGGGTGTAGCGGAAGCGACCGGGCGCCATCTGGAGCAGGCGGCCGCCGGCGGTGAGGGGATCGAGCTCACGCTGCAGGCGCTCGGCCCAGTAGAGCTGGTGGGAGCGCTGGTCGACGCGGCTGCGGCGGCTGGCCAGCCAGTCGGGGTCGGCCTGGCCCTCCATGAGCACCAGGGCCCGGCGCGCCACGGCGGCCTCGCCCCCCTGGCCGATGGTCCAGCGGCGGCCCAGGATGTCGTCGACCACGGCCTCGAGGGCGCCGACGCCGATCTCGGGTTCGCGCTCGATCAGCAGCTGACCGCGCTCGAGCCGGGCCAGGTCGGCCACCAGGAAGCCCCAGGCGTCGCGGGCGCTGGGATACTCGGCCACGATGTCGGCGAAGGCGGCCTCGGCCTCGCGGGTGAACCCGGCGCCGTTCATGGCGCGCGCCTGCTGCAGCGCCGCGGTGCCCTCGCTGGTCATGCCGGGGGCCTGCTTGGCGGCGATGCGGTACAGCGCCGCGGCCAGGGCGGGGTCCTGGCCCTCGATCCGGCGGCCCTGGGCGAAGGGGCCGGTGAGGAAGAAGGTGTGGTCGCTGGGGGGGGCGGTGATGGGCTCGTCGAAGGGCGCCGTGATCTGCCCCTGAGCGTCGAGCCGCAGGGTGAGCAGCAGGTGGGTGCTCAGCTCACCGGGCGCCTCGACCAGGGATCGACCCGAGAGCAGGCGGTTGCGGGTGGCCATCTCGAAGCGCTCGAAGACCTCCTCGACGTCGGTGGCGCAGGAGCCGATGGTGCTCTCGGCTTCCTGGGTGATCTCGGCGGTGAGGGAGGCTTCGCCGGAGAGCAGATCCGCCACGCCGAAGTAGCCGAGCAGCAGGATGGGGCCCAGGATGGTGAGGGCGTACAGGGCGCCGAAGCGCAGGGCGCTGTCCAGGCGGACGAGATCCTCGCTCGCGCGCACACCGGTGCGCTCGTTCCAGATCCTGTTCGCCAGCCAGCGAGTGAACCTGCTGGGTCGGCCTGTGGTTCCCAGGTTTGCCATGCCATAGGTGGGTAAGCCGTCTCGCATCCGATTTCGACCAGGGAGCCCCCGTGAGAGCACCGCTGCTGCTGGCTTTGCTGGTCGAAGCATGCGCCTGTCCCCGGACCTCGCCCGGGGAGCTGGGGCACTTCGACGCGGCCGGGCCCTTGCGCGACGCTGTGTTCCAGGGCGAGCAGGCGGAGGTGGCCCGGCTGGCCACCGCGCTCGAGGGCGGCCCGTCGACCGAGGGTGGGGGCGTCGAGGCCGAGCGGGCGGTGCTGGCCGTACACGGCGCAGCGGGCTTCCTGATGGCGTCCCAGGACCTGGTGGATGCGGGCGAGGGCCTGGCCGCCATGGCCCGGGCCTGCGGCGACTGCCATGCCGTTAGTGTCGACGGGGCTCCGGGCGCGGCCACGCTGGCGCGTCGGGCCATGGATGACGCCTCCATGGATCGACAGCATGCGCGCATCGCCGATGGGCTGTGGTGGTCCCTGGTGGGGCACGACCCAGACACGGCTGGCCGGGCCCTCGTTCGTGCCTGCGCCGGGCCCATCGTGCCGCCTGAAGGCCCCGGGGGCGATCTGGCCGCCGGGATCCTCCAGCAGGCCGTGGGGGCCGAGGGTGGCGAGCTGGAGCGGGCCGAGATCGTCTTCGCCGCGGTGGCCGGGCGCTGCGCCGCCTGTCACGCGCTCCAGCAGGAGGAGTGAGCACGGGCGGTGGCGATGATCACCAGCGCTCGAGATCGCGCCAGTGCGCGCGCTGCTTCACGGGTTGACGACGAGCTTTGGGGTTAGCTTGCAGCCATGAACGCCGAGATCATCCAAGAGTTCAAGTTCGAGGCCGGGCACTTCCTCCCTGCGGTGCCCCAGGGTCACGCCTGCCGTCGGGTTCACGGCCACTCGTACACGGTCGAGGTCCACGTGATGGGCCCCATCGATCCGGTCACGGGATGGGTGCTGGACTTCCACGACCTCGAGGCGGCGGTCCAGCCGGTCATCGACCAGCTCGACCACCGCATGCTCAACGACATCCCCGGGCTGCCCAATCCCACGGCCGAGTGCATCGGGGCCTGGATCTGGCAGCGCGTCCAGCCTGTGCTGCCCGGCCTGACCACCATCGTGGTATGGGAAACCAGCTCCGCCCGCGCTGTCATTCGCGGGTAGTCCCGGCTCTTTCCCTCCCCGGAGGCCCCATGTTGCTCGCCTCGTCGGCCTTGCTGACGCTGGCGGGTCTGGCCGTGTGCCCTGTGGCGCGCGCGACCCAGCCCGTCCTCGACCCCGACTTCGAGCGCGCTCTCGAGGCCAGCTCGGTGCGCTCCTTAGAGCTCGCTCGGCCCGACTCCCAGCTCGGCTCCCTGCTGGCTCGGGGTTTTGCCCTGGGTCCCTACGCCGGCTCGCCCGCCCAGGCCGCCCAGGCCTTCCTGGCCCAGCACGGCCAGGCGCTGGGCTTGCCCGAGGTCACCCTCGAGGCCTACGGAAGCTCCGCCTGGCGCGACCGCACCCGGGTCCAGCTGCGCCAGCTACACCTTGGGGTGCCGGTGGCAGGCGCCCAGGTCGTGGTCACCCTGGATGGTTCCCAGCGCGTGGTCATGGTGAGCGCCAAGCTCGAGCCGGGGCTGTGGGTGGACGCTGAGCCCTCACTGGCGGCCGAACAGGCCGTCGCCCACGCCGTCTTGGCCGTCCCCGACGAGCTCGCGGTGCCGCCCCGGTCGAAGCTGGTGGTGCTCCCCGACGCCAGCGGTGGCCGGTTGGTCTACCGGGTGGATCTCTGGCCGGTGCAGCCCGGCGCCCACTGGCGGGTCAGCGTCGACGCCCACAGCGGTGAGATCATCACCGCGCGGGACATGCGGCAGCAGGCCATGGCCCAGGTCTACGAGCACAACCCCGCCAACTCGGGCCTGGTCGAGGTGGAGCTGCCGGGGCTCGAGCTGGGCGCCACCACGCTGTCCAGCGAGCTGGCTCAGGTCTACACCATGGTCTACGACGGCGACGTCGACTCGCTGGCCCAGACCGCCATCGCCGATGAGGCGGGTGACTTCTTCTACGAGCCCGACGACGAGGTCGACATCTACGATGACCCCTTCTCCGAGGTGAACGCCTACTGGCAGGTCAGCGACATCAAGCAGTGGTTCGCCGCCGATCACGGCCACAGCTGGGGGGGGGCGGTCACCCTCACCACCAACTACCGCGACAGCGCCACGGGTCGGTACGACAACGCCTACTTCACGAAGGACTGGAACGGTGACTACATCATCGTGCTGGGCCAGGGCACCATCGACCTGGCCTACGACGCCGACGTCATCCAGCACGAGTTCGGCCACGGCATCGTCGACGACCTGTGCGACATCAACGCCGAGCTGGACTACCCCATCAGCTTCGATCAGTACGGGCTTCACTCGGCAGCCCACGCGGTGAACGAGGGCATGGCCGACTACTGGTCCTCCACCTTCCAGGGCGACGCCTGCTCGGCCGAGTACTTCGGCTCGGCCTTCGGTCAGGCCTGCCTGCGCGACCTCGACAACGACCGCAAGACCCCCGACGATCTGCTGGGCGAAGCCCACGAAGACGGCATGATCGTGGGCGGCACCCTGTGGGCCGTGCGCCAGGCCGTCGGCGTGCCCCTGGCCGACGACATCATCTACGGCGCCCTGGGCAGCCTGAGCTCCGCGCCCACCTTCCTCGAGTACGCCACGGCGGTGGACGAGCATGCGGCGGCCCTGGCCGACACCGGCGAGCTCGATCAGGCCGATCTCGACGCCATCGCCTCGATCTTCGAAGAGCGCGGCTGGTACAAGAGCGGCCGGGTCATCCCCATCGCCGACGGCGGCAGCGAGCAGGGGATCTTCATGGGGGCCGATCTTTTGGCTGGCTACGCTGGGTCCGCGGCGTGCACCCTGGCCCGCAGCTTCGACGGCGGCCTGCTCTTCCCGCTGCCCTTCCAGTTCAGCTTCACCCTGCCCACCGACGTGGACGTTGCGGCGGTGAACATCGACTTCGGACTCCAGAAGGCGAGCTTCCCCAACGTCCTGGACGACGACGACCTGCAGTACGGGTTCTACCTGCGGCAGGGCGAGCTGATCACCTTCGAGGAGTACAACCTCTACCAGCTGATCGGCTTCGACTTCACCATCCTCACCGAGGTAGTGGACTACGATCTGGTGATCGACGATCAGCCCGACAGCGTGCGCCTGGAGGTCGGAGACCCCGACTACCCGCTGGTCCCTGGCGAGACCTACTACTTCGACCTGGCAGGCATGAACTGTCCCATCATGGACTTCACCATCGGGGTGGACTTCGAGCTGGCCGAGCCCGAGGAAGAAGAGCCGGGCGGCTGCGGCTGCTCCAGCGCTCGTGCGGCGGGCTCGACCTTCGGCCTGCTGGGCCTGCTGGGCCTGGTCGGGCTGGCGCGTCGGCCGCGCTGAGCCGTCGTTCCAGGGATCACGCCAATGCTGCTCCTCGCGCTCGTGCTGGCCTGCGGCCCGGGCGACCCCGGCGGGGCCTCGCCCCTGGTGACCTACACCGAAGATCGCACCCCCTGCGCCCACCGGAGCGCCGAGCGCGTGCTGCTCTGGGGCGATCTGCACGTGCACGGGTCCATGAGCTTCGACGCCCGCAACTACGGCACGGTGGCCAGCCACGACCAGGTGCTCGCCTTCGCCCGGGGCGAGCCCATCACCATCGCTTCGGAGCGGGTGGTCCAGCTCGACCGTCCGCTGGACTTCGTCGCGCTGACCGAGCACGGCGAGTACCTGGGCGAGGTGGCCCAGTGCACCACCATCGGCAGCTCCGGCTACGACGCGGCCATCTGCGATGCCTACCAGGGGGGCGACCCGGACGCCGCCTTCACCTTCGGCGCCGAGCTGGCTGCCGAGCAGCCCTCCCGCAGCGAGGAGCTCTGTGGGGCCGAGGCCGGCGACTGCCGCGACGCTGCCCGCGGCGCCTGGCGGGATCTGCTGGCCGCCAGCCAGGCCGCCTACGACACCAGCGACGCCTGCGCCCTGACCACCCTGCCTGGCTACGAGTACACCCGCACCCCGGAGATCTCGAACGTCCACCGGGTGGTGCTGTTCCGCAACCTGCAGGCCCCGCCCGCCCCCATCTCGGCCTTCGAGGCCCCCACGGCCTGGGATCTGTGGCGGGCCCTCGAGGCCCAATGCACCGGCGCGGTCAGCGCCTGCGACGCCATCGTGGTCCCCCACAACAGCAACCTGGCCAACGGCCGTATGTTCCACCCCTCCTGGGTGGACGAGCCCGAGGTGGACGCGCCTGCCGCCGAGGCTTGGGCCCTGCGCGCCCGCATGGAGCCCCTGGTGGAGGTCTTCCAGCACAAGGGCGACAGCGAGTGTCGCAACGGCCTGGGCGGTCCCGACGACCCCCACTGCGACTTCGAGAAGCTGCGGGCGCCGGACGACGAAGTCTGCGACGAGGACGAGCTGGGCACCGGGGGCATGCGCCTGTGGGGCTGCGTGCACCGGCTGGACTTCGGCCGCTACGCCCTCGAGCAGGGCCTGGCCCTGCAGCGGCAGCTGGCCGTCAACCCCTACCGCCTCGGCTTCCTGGGCAGCACCGACACCCACAACGGCGCCCCGGGGCTGGTGCGCCACGACGACTACCAGGGCCACGTAGGCACCGTGGACGACACGGTGGACGAGCGCCTGGGCGACGGCAACATCACCCACGACACCTTCATCGACAATCCGGGTGGGGTCACGGCGGTGTGGGCTGTGGAGAACAGCCGGGACGCCGTCTTCGAGGCCCTGCGGCGCCGGGAGGTCTACGCCACGAGCGGGCCGCGCATCTCCCTGCGCGTGTTCGCGGGCGATCTACCTGAGGACCTGTGCCAGCGAGACGACGCTGTGGCCGCTGCCGATGCCGCGGGTGTGCCCATGGGCGGGGTGATCGAGGGGCCCCTCGACGAGGCTCCGAGCCTGTGGATCTCGGTGCAGGCCGACACGGGCACCGAACTCTTCCCCGGCGTGGGCCTGGATCAGCTGCAGGTGGTGGAGGGCTGGATCGAGCCCGACGGTGCCATCGGCGAGCGGGTCCACGATCTGGCCTGGAGCGACGAGCCGGGCTGGCTCGACGCCCAGAGCTGCGAGGCCGGGGGAGGGGACGCCTCCTTCTGCGTCCAGTGGCGGTCCCCCGACTTCGACCCCGGGCGCCCCGGCTTCTGGTACGTGCGTGCCCTCGAGGTCCCCACCTGTCGCTGGAGCACCCGCCAGTGCGGCAGCTACGCGGACGACGCCCGCCCGCCGCGCTGCGACGAGGGCAGCGTGCAAGAGACCGTGCAGCAGCGCGCCTGGTCCTCCCCCATCTGGTACCAGCCCAGCGGGTAGCGGACCGTCGCGCTCGGGCCCCGGGCTCCACCCGGCGAGTCAAGGAAACGTCAACCCGGGCGGAACCAGGCCGGCCCAGCGCTGTCCATGGCCTGCAAGCCGCCGCCCGCCGGGCTCTACCGTCGGACCCAAGACCTTCCTGCCTGTGGCGGGCGCGGCTCTCTCTACCCGTCGCCACCGGAGGTCCTATGTCTCGCCACGCGTTCGCCCGCCGTCCCCTGTCTCGCTTCTTGTTGCTGGGCTTCGGCCTGAGCCTGGCGGCCCACGCACAGGCTGGAGAGGACGAGGCGCTCCGTGGCCAGCGCGCCACCCGCAGGGTGCTGAGAGACCAGGCGGTCGCGGACGATCTCAGCGACGCAGCCCGCGCCATGGTCCGAGCCCGTCGGTACGAAGCCATCGACATGTTGAAGGAGCTGCTGCGGAACGCCACGGGTGAGCGCAGGGCCGAGATGATCCTGCGCCTGGCGGAGCTGTACGGGGCTGAGGCCGACGATCTGTGGCTCGAGGCCATGGCGGGCATGGACGGCCCCTCGCCCAGCTGCGGCACCGAAGAGGGCCCCGACTGCGCCCAGAGCCCCGAGGCCGTGGCCTCCCGGGAGTGGAGGAGCAAGGCCGAGCGCCTCTACGACCAGGTGGTGCGGAACTATCCGCTCTATGAGCGCTCCCACGAGGGCGCCTGGGGGCAGGCCATGGCGCTGCTCGAGCTCGAGCGGCCCGACGACGCCCTGTCCGCGCTGATCTGGCTGGTGCGCACCCACCCGTCCAGCGAGCATGCCGCCAGCGCCTACGTGCTCATCGGCGACCACCACTTCGATCGGGATCGGGCGCTGCCGGCCTTGAGCGCCTACCGCCACAGCGCTGGCTACACAGAGGCCGAGATCCGGCCCTATGCGCTCTACAAGCAGGCCTGGTGCCTGTACAACCTGGGCGACTACGACCAGGCCATCGAGATCATGCGCGCGGTGGCCCTGGCGGAGCAGCAGGGGGTGGGCTCGGTGTCCTTGCAGGAGGAGGCGCGCCGGGATCTGGCCCGCTTCTTCGCCGACGCCGACGATCTGGACGGTGCCCTGCGCTTCTACGAGGGCCTGAAGCGGCCGGATCTGCTGCGCCTGTCCATGGAGCGGGTGGCGTCCCACGCCCGGGAGCAGGGCAAGGCGGAGCTGGCGGTGAAGGTGCTGCGCCTGCTGATCACCAAGCTGCCCCACGAGCCCGAGGCTCCCGCCTGGCAGGGCCAGGTGGTGACGATCCTGCACGACCAGGGGCGGGAGGAGGCCGCCCTCGAGGCCCTCGAGCAGCTGGTGCGGGAATACGGGCCCGCCGGGGCGTGGGCCCGGGCCAACGCGGGTGACGCGGATGCCTTGGCCGAGGGTGCCAGCGAGGTCGAGGCCAGGCTGCGCGCGCTGGCTGTGGACTGGCACCAGCAGGCCCGCAAGCTGCGGCGAGGAGCTGAGGCCGAGGAGGCGGCCAGGCGGTCGCTGATGGCCTACCAGGCTTGGCTCGCGCGCTTCGAGGACCGATCCGAGGCCCACGAGCTGCGCTACGCCTACGCCGAGCTGCTGTACCAGGTGGGCCAGCACGAGCAGGCCTGGCTCCAGTACCGGGAGGTGGTGGAGCGGGACCCGGCGGGACCCCGCAGCCTGTTCTGCGCTGAGAGCGCGGTGTTTGTGGCCGACGAGGTGGTTGGGCGGAGCGCCCGCGCGGCGGGGGCGCCCCCGGGGGTGGAGCCCCAGCCCCTGGGGACCTGGGACCAGCGGCTGCTCCAGGCGGTGGACGGCTACCTGGCCCTGGTCCCGGAGGGGGAGCGCAGCCGCGCCTTCGCCACCAAGGCCGCCTGGCTGCACTACCACCGGAACCACTTCTCCGAAGCGGCGGATCGCTTCATGGCGGTCATCGCCATGGACCCTGGCTCCGAAGAGGCCGAGCTGGCGGCCACCCTCATCCTGGACTCCCTGAACCTGGTGGGGGACTACGGCAAGCTGGTGGAGACCTCCGAGGCCTTCCTGCGCTACCCGGGCCTGGGGCGCAGGGGCTTCGACGCCCACCTGCGGGAGGTACACGAGCGTGCCAGCTTCCGGGTCATCGAGGCGCTGCTCGAGCAGGATGGCGACCGCGCTGCGGCCGCGGTGGCCTTCGAGGCCTTCGCGCATCGTTTCCCGACCAGCGACGTGGCCCACCTGGCGCTGCACAATGCGTCGGTCCACTATCGCGCTGCGGGAGAGCCCTATGGCGCCATTCGGGCGGCCTCGGGCCTGGTGGAGCGCTTCCCGGGCAGCGAGCACCGCACCGCGGCCCTGGTGGGGCTCGGCTTCGACCATGAGAGCCTGGCGGACTTCGAGGGCGCCGCCTCCTGGTACGAGCGGCTGGTCGCCGAGGCCTCCGAGCACGACGCCGCCGCGGACGCCATGTGGTCGGCGGCGCTGTTCCGCATCGCCCTGGGGCAGCACGATCGGGCCCTGGAGGATCTCCGGGTCCACGACCGCCTCTGGCCCGATCACCCGCGCCAGGGGGAGCTCCTCACTCAGGTGGCGGATCTGCACGAGGTCGCCCAGCGCCACGATCAGGCGGCCCAGGCCTGGGCCCGGGTCGCGGCGCTGGGTGAGCAGCAGGCCAGCGAGGGCCTCCGCGCCCACGCCCTGGTGCGCCAGGGTCGCGCCTTGCAGGCGGCCGGTCGAGGGCAGGACGCCCGCCGCGCGTGGAGCCTCGTAGTGGAGCGCTGGGGCGAGGACTCCCGCGGCTCCGATCTGGACGATGAGCTGCGGGAGAGCGTGGCCGAGGCCCTGTTCCGCCTCGGGGTGGAGGCCCTGGCGCGCTATGAGGCCATCGATCTTGGGGGGCACGCCGCCCCCAGCGGTCGCAGCGCCGCCCAGGCCTGGGTTCGCAAGCAGGTGGCCGCCAAGGCCGCCGCCCTGCGCGAGGTGGAGCAGGCTCATGCGGCAGTGATCGAGGCCGGCGCCGGCGGCTGGGGCCTCACCGCGCTGGTGCGCCTGGGCGGTGCCTACGAGCACATGGCCGACTGCTTCCGGGAGGCCTGGGTCCCGCCCTGGCTCACCTCCGAGCAGGCGGAGATGTATCGGCTCGAGCTGGACGACGAGGCGTGGCGCCAGGAGGAGAAGGCCGCGGAGGCCTACCGGCAGGCCGTGCAGCGCTCGCGGGCCCTGGCGGTGTATGGAGGGCCCGTGACCGAGGCCAACGAACGGCTGGCCGCCCTGCGCCCCGAGGAGCGCGCGGCGCCAGCGGAGGACCTCCTGAAGCCACGCTACCAGAGCTCAGGCCTCGAGGACCCTGCCTTCGCCCGCGAGCCCTGACCCCTACTGGGTGGGCGCCATGACGTAGGGGCAGCGCCCTTCGTCTTCGGTCAGGGTGCCGTCGGCCGCCAACCAGAGCTGCTCGGGCAGCGGGAACTTGCTGGCCTGGGGAGAGGCGGGCGCGTCGGTGTCGGGGAGCAGGCGCAGCTGCTTGCGCTCCAGGGACCAGCTGCCCGCGCGGTCGATGATGCCCGACCAGACGCACTGGGTGCCAGGCGGGCACGGGGCGACCAGGTCCTTGGCGGTGAAGCGATCCCCCTCGAAGTGGATCTGGCGCTGGTAGCTCCGCCCCTCGCACGGGGCGCTGGCCCAGGTGGATGGCGAGGGGAAGCGGGAGGGGAGGGCTGCGGCCGGAGCCTCACCCGGGGGCTGGGGGGGAGCCAGCTCGGGGATCACCGCGGGGGCTTTGCCGTCCCCACCCGGCTCGATCGAGGCCTGGGCAGGCTCGGCGGCGTTCGCGGGGGCCTCGTCGTGGGTGGAGGTGCAGGCGGTGAGCAGCATGGCGACGATAGCGGCGCGGAACATGGGATCTCCGGTGTGCAGAGGGGGCTCGGTCGCGACGTGCTTCCGAGGCGCGGGCCTGAGCATAGCCCTTCCAGAGCAGCCCTACCCAGGGGTCTGCGGGCCGTCATGTTTCCGTCAGGCCGGCTGGCGGTGCCCCGGTCTCCCCTCTACAAGGGGTCCCCGCTTCGGCGTGCCTGCCCTGCCTACATCCCGCCGCAAGAACCCCCGACGAGGTGAAGCATGCCCCACACCCTCGGCATCCGACTCGAAGACAAGAACATCTGGGAGCGCCGCGTGCCCCTCACGCCGGCCGCGGTGCAGAGGCTCGCTGCCCAGCCCGATCTCGAGGTGCGGGTCCAGGCCTCCCCCACCCGCATCTTCCCCGACACCGAGTTCAGCGCAGCGGGGGCCCACATCGTGGACGACCCCTTCGACGCCGACGTGGTGGTGGCGGTCAAGGAGATCCCCACGCCGCTGCTTCGGCAGGGCGGCTCCTATGTCTACTTCTCCCACACCATCAAGGGTCAGCCCTACAACATGGCCATGCTGCGGCGGCTCATGGAGCTGCGCTGCAACCTGTTCGACTACGAGCGCGTGGTCGATGATCGCGGCCGCCGCTTGATCTTCTTCTCGTGGTTCGCGGGGGCTGCAGGCGCCATCGACACCTTGCAGGCTGCGGGCGAACGCTACGCGGCCAAGGGCATCGCCAACCCCTTCGAGCAGGTGGGCATGACCTACAGCTATGGCGGGCTGGACAAGGCCGAGGCCGGGCTGCGCGCCGTGGGCGAGCACATCCGCACCCAGGGCCTGCCCCAGGCCATGCGCCCCTTCGTCATCGGCATCACCGGCTACGGCAACGTGTCCCAGGGTGCCCAGCACGTGCTCGACTGGCTGCCCATCCAGGACATCACCCCCGAGGAGCTTCCGGCCCTGACCGCCATGGCCGACCCCCCGGGCGACCGCGTCTTCCGCGTGGTCTTCCGCGAGGAGCACATGGTGGAGCCCGTGGCCGAAGGCGCCGCCTTCGAGCTCATGGAGTACTTCCAGCACCCCGAGCGCTACCGCACCATCTTCGAGCGCTGGGTGCCCCACCTCGACCTGATGATCAACGCCATCTACTGGACCACCGCTTCGCCACGGCTCATCAGCAACGCCCAGCTGCGCGGCTGGTTCGAGGAGCAGGGCGAGATCCGGCTGCAGGTGGTGGGAGATGTGAGCTGCGACATCGGCGGCTCGGTGGAGTGCCTGGTCAAGGCCACCGAGCCCGACAACCCGCACTTCGTCTACGACCCCATCACCGACGAGATCACCGACGGCACCGCCGGTCGGGGGCTGTGCATGATGGCCGTGGACAACCTGCCCTGCGAGCTGCCCGCCGAGGCGTCCAAGGCGTTCAGCGACGCCCTCGAGCCCTTCGTGGCCGATCTGATGCGGGCCGACCTCACCCTGCCCCTCGCCCAGGTGGCCCTGCCCGCGCCGCTGCGGGCGGCGTTGATCCTCCACCAGGGCGAGCTCACCCCCGAGTATCGCTACATGGCCGACTTCCTTCGCTGAAGAGCCCAATCCCTTCGCGGGCGGCCTGTCTCGGCGATGAGAACACCGCCCCACCGTCGAACTCTCTCACCTCTCAGGAGACCACCATGTCCAAGAAGGTCCTCGTCCTCGGCGCCGGCCTCGTGTCCCGTCCCCTGGTCCGCTACCTGCTCGACCACGGCTTCCACCTCACCTGCGCCAGCCGCACCGTCTCCAAGGCCGAAGCCCTCATCGATGGGCATCCCAACGGGAAGGCCTTGCCCTTCAACGTCAAGGACCTGGGCGAGCTGGACCGCCTGGTGGCCGACTGCGACATCGCCATCAGCCTGCTGCCGGCCCCCATGCACCCCGAGGTCGCCAAGGCCTGCCTGAAGCACGGCAAGCACATGGGCACCACCTCCTACATCTCGCCGGCTATGAAGGCCCTGCACGACGACGTCGTCGCGGCTGACCTCATGTTCATCAACGAGTGCGGCGTGGACCCGGGCATCGACCACATGTCCGCCATGCGCATCTTCGACGACGTGTGGGCCCGCGGCGGCAAGATCGAGATCTTCAAGTCCTACTGCGGTGGGCTGCCTGCCCCCGAGGCCAACAACCAGCTGGGCTACAAGTTCTCCTGGGCCCCCCGCGGCGTGCTCACCGCCGCCAGCAACAACGGCCTGTACCGCTGGGACGGCGAGGTCGTGGCCACCCCGGGCTCCGGGCTGCTGGCCGACAACCACCTGATCCAGATCGAAGGCGTCGGCGACCTCGAGGCCTACCCCAACCGCGACAGCATCGCCTACGAAGACGTCTACAAGCTCTACGGCCTGCAGACTCTCTTCCGGGGCACCCTGCGCTACCCTGACCACTGCGCTCGCTGGACCGCCTGGATCGGCCTGGGCCTGTTCAGCCAGGACGCCCTCGAGCACGCCGACCACACCCGCGCTGGCATGGTGCGCGCCGTGCTCGGTGTGGACCAGGGCGCCGACCTGGCCGCCGCCGTGGCCGCCAAGCTCGACGTGCCTGTCGATCACGACCATGTGATCAACCTGGCCTGGCTGGGCATGTTCGACGAGATTCCCCTGTCCGACTGGATCGAGTGTCCGCTGGACGCCATCGCCGAGGCGATGATGGAGAAGATGCCCTACGCCCCCGGCGAGCGCGACATGATCGCCATGCACCACGACGTGATCGCGGTCTTCCCCGACGGTACCCGCGAGCACACCATCATGGACCTGGTGGACTACGGCATCCCCTATGGTGACTCCAGCATGGCCCGCACCGTGTCCCTGCCCCTGGCCATCGCCGTGCGCATGCTGCTGCAGGGCGAGATCAGCGAGCGCGGCGTCTGGGCCCCGGTCACCAAGGGCATGTACGCGCCCATCCTGGACGAGCTCGAGGGCATGGACATCATCTGCAAGGAGACCACCACGGTGGTCTGAGGCCCGGTCCTGGTACGCTCCTCGGCCCCCGGCATCCAGCCGGGGGTCGTGTGCTTCAGAGGGGCTACTCCGCGGTGTCGCCGCCGGTGTCGCCAGGGGCCTCGTCGGGGTCGTAGCCGGGCATGGGGAACTCGACCCACTCGCCGTTGGTGAGCTCGCCGTCGGAGATGCCCATGGTGTCGAGGACCGAGGTCCCGCGGCCCGAGTCGAGGTGCCACAGAGCCAGCACGGTGTCGGCCTCCTCGTAGGTCTCCCAGGTGGGGGCGAAGTCGCTGTCGTAGTGCCTGGTGCTCTGGATGCGGACCTCGCCGATGACGCCATTGAAGGTGGCGTCGTTCTGTGCCGGCCAGCAGCCGAGGTACAGGGTGCCGCCAGGCTCTCCGAGCAGCGGGATGGGCGCGCTGACCAGCCGGTCGCCATCCAGGTAGACCGCGGCCTCTCCGTCGGCGCTGTAGGTGGCCGCGACGTGGTGGTAGCCCCCGTCGAGGATGTCGGTGGGGGAAGAGGCGCCCGCGCCGGCGGAGGTGTCGGTGGAGGGCCCGAAGATGAGGTACTGGTACTCGTCCTGGAACAGGGCGAAGGCGCCAGGCCACACGATCAGGGGGTAGATGTCGAAGCCTGCGTCGGTGCCGGACTTGATGAACATGTCCACCGTGAAAGGGGCTTCGATGTTCAAGGCGGAGACATCGATCTCGATGCAATCCGGCTCGATGTCGAAGGCGACCCCGAAGTCCCCCGCGGTGGTGGACAGGTTTCCGGGTTGGCAGGCGAGCAAGCCCAGGCTGAGCAGGCTGCAGGCGGACAGGGAGGAGGGGTTCATCATGGGCATCCTCGTGGGCATGGTACAGAGGATACCACCCATGCTTCGCGCGGGGCTATGGACGCGACTCCGGCCTTGGTCATCGTTCGGCCATTCGGCCTCCACGGCGACCAAGGCCTCCCCTTGTTGACGGGGGAAGGCGGCCCTCCCCCGCACCGCTGGCGCGGCCTTGGTCCCCGCCTCGGCCACAGGCCGAACCAGGGACACGCGGCCTGCTTGCTGGTGGGGGGAGGCTGCCTCCCCCCAGACCGCTAGCGCGCCCCCCTCCCCGCGCCTTGTGGGCGCGCCGGGGCACATCCGTGCCCCGGAAAACAAACCACCGTTCAACCGTACTGATCCGGTGATTGGCCGAATCGTGGGTCATAGCCGCTGACGCTCCCCCTCCCCCGCGCCCTATTGGCGCGCCGGGGCACATTCGTGCCGCGGAAAAACATCCGTACCTTCGAGGCAGCATTCTCTGCGAATAGCCGAGCCCTGGGGCGTGGCCAGCGCCCCGGGCCAGGGGGCCAAGCGCGGCAATCTACGAGCTTTTGACGACCGCCCGGGGCGCTCCTAAGCAAGCCAGGCGCGCCCTGGAGGGACGCGCCTGGACTCGGACCCAGCCAGCGGCTGGGCGAGACTTCGATCTAGTTGAGGTCCTTGTTCAAGGACTCCTTGAGGCCCTTGCCAGCGCGGAACACGGGGATCCGGCGAGCGGGAACGCGGATCTGGCTGCGGGTCTTGGGGTTGTGGCCAGTGAACTCACGACGCTGCGACACGGTGAAGGTGCCGAAGTCGGAGATGGTGACCTTCTGCTCGCCGCTGACCAGGGCGTCGCTGATGATGTCGACCAGGGTGTTGATGTACAGAGCGGCGCGGACCTTGGGGATGTTGCACTGCTCGGCGAGCTTCTCGGTGAGTTGGGCCTTGTTCATGATGACTCCGTGTTGGGTCTTGGGGGGGGGGAGGTCGGTCGATTGAGACTCGAAAAACATAAAGACTAAACAAAGGCAAAAAACGAATGAAGTAGTCAGGGAGGGTCCTCTTTCTGACGATGGACGATCACGAACCCTGTCTGGCTCTTTCAAAGGGTATGTATCCCCGAAGTCGCTTCGTGAAAACAGGTTTTTTTGTGCTCTGTCGTTTCGGCGCAACCTGCCATTTCGCGGATATAATAAAAACGAGAAAAGCTATAATTAGCGTTAAATGGCTGAACTGCTCGTCCTAGACGCGCGTTCGGGAGTCACCACTGGTCACACCACCGCTGCAGCACCGCGACCTGGACCTCGCGAATTGCCTGGTTTTCTCGATATCGACCCGTAGAGTCAGGAAGTCGTGAGCGACTTTACGGTTCCGTGATCGGGCTGCGCAGCCAGCCGCCGCGGACCTGGAGCGCGGCAGGGATCACCCGCGCCTTCAGGGGCAGCTGACCCGGTTGTTCGCCATCTGCGTCCACCAACAGGGTCCCGCCGGACGGTGAGGTGCAGCGGGCCTCGAGCCGGGTGGCGGCCACCCGGAAGGCCCCCGGAGCGTTGTGGGCGCTCCCCCGGTACAGGCGTGGGAGGTTCGCCGCGGAGGAGATGAGGTTCATGGGAGGCAGGACGGTGAGGTCGAGCAGGCCGTCGAACATGGAGCCGCCCCGGCCCACGAGCATGCCTCCGCCACAGTAGTGGCCGTTGGCCAGAAAGGCGTTCATGAGGTCGCCTTCCCACTGCCCCGACCCATCGGGGCCCTCCCAGGACAGCAGCGCGCGCTGGGGCACGTAGCTGAGCAGGCCGCTCACCGTGGCGCCCAGGAAGGAGGCGAAGCCCCCCAGTCGCTTGGAGGAGCGGTTGACCCGATCCACCACCATGCCGCTCATGCCGAAGCTGATCTCGTTGATGAAGTAGCGCTCGTTGGGTGCGCCCTCGGCCGTGGTGGCCTGGACCCAGCCCACATCGGCGCGCAGGGTGATGCCGGTGCTGGCGAGCCACAGCGCCCGGGCGGTGTCCTTGGGGATGTCCAGGGAGCGGATGAGGTCGCTGCCGGTGCCGAAGGGGACCACCGTGAACACCGGCCGGTCCTCGGCGGTGCTCCCTTCGCTCATCAGGCCGTTGACCACCTCGTGACAGGTGCCGTCGCCCCCCACTGCGGCGACGATGTCGAAGCCGTCTTTCATGGCCTGAC
>CALDOK010000276.1 GCA_937912125.1 uncultured Pseudomonadota bacterium | reverse complement strand
GCCACCCCAAGGGTCTGTACGCGCTGTTCTTCACCGAGATGTGGGAGCGGCTGGCCTTCTACACCATGCTGGGCATCCTGCTGCTGTACGCCACCGACATGGAGCGCGGCGGCCTGGGGCTGCCGGCGGCCGAGGGCAACGAGATCTACGGGCTGTACCTGGCCTTCGTGTACTTCACGCCCTTCCTGGGCGGCATGATCGCCGACCGGCTGATGGGCTACCGGCGGGCGGTCGCCCTGGGTGGCCTGATGATGGCCGGCGGGCTCTTCATGATGAGCGTGCAGGGCTACGTCACCTTCGTGGGTGGGCTGGTGCTGCTGATCCTGGGCAACGGCTTCTTCAAGCCCAACATCTCGGTGATGGTGGGAAACCTGTACGAGAAGGGCGACCCCAAGCGCGACGCGGGCTTCAACATCTTCTACATGGGCATCAACATCGGAGCGCTCATCGCCACCCTGCTGGCCGCCTCGGTGCGCAACGAGCTGGGCTGGCTGTGGACCTTCCGCGTCGCCGGTGTTGGCCTGCTCGTCAGCCTGATGATCCTGGGCATCAACTGGAAGGTCCTGGCCAAGGCAGACCGGCAGCCCGAGCGGGATCCCGACGACATGAGCCTGGCCTCCATCGCCCTCAAGATCCTCGCGCCCGCCTTCGGCGTCGGCATCCTGGGCTACTTCGCCGCCATCTGGTGGCTGCCCGAGGGCGTGGCCATGCGCCCCGCCGTCTGCGGCTTCCTGGCCGGCATGATCCCCGTGATCGTCTTCTTCGTGCGCATGGGCCTGACCGCGCCCCAAGACGAGCGCGACGGCCTGCTGGCCCTGCTGCCCATCTATGTGGCCGGCGGCACCTTCTTCATGATCCTGCACCTCAACGGCTCGGCCATGACCCAGTGGGCCCGGGACGACACGGACCGCGAGGTGGGCTTCGTGCCCTCCGCCTTCCAGCAGGACGCCATGCCCAGCTACTTCACCAACGCCGCCGCGGACGTAAAGCGCCCCCACCCCGACACCCTGCTGGCGGTGGACAGCGCAGAGATCGCCCGCATGTACGGGCTGCAGCGCATGGACGAAGGCGCGGTCGCCACGGTGGCCGCGATCCCCGGCGTTCGTATCGAAGAGCTGGCCCTGGACACCGAGCCCAGCCCCGCGCAGGCCGACTGGGCACCGCGGGCCACGGACGTCTACGCCGACGGCGTGGTCACGGTGGTCGAAGGCACGGACAGCCATGGCCACGCCACGGTGAGCGTCGAGATCCCCGACGGCGCCAAGGCCGTGCGGCGGGTGGCCTTCGTGCGCGAGTCCCAAGGCGCGGCCACGGCCGCCTACATCGTGGACGCGCACACCTACAGCACCATCTACGACGGCTACCGGGAGCGCTTCGACAAGGACCCCGAGTACCTGGAGCGAGGCGCCTTCCTGCAGGTGGTCAACCCCGAGGTCTACCAGAGCTTCAACCCCCTGTTCGTGATCCTGTTCACGCCGCTGGTGGTGGGCCTGTTCGGCTTCATGGTCGCCAAAAACCGCGGCATCACCACGGCGCGCAAGATCTTCTACGGCCTGGTGCTGACCACCATGGCCCTGCTGCTGATGGCCCTGGCGGGCTTCCTGTCGGAGGACGGCAGCGTGAAGGTGGCCGGGCTGTGGCTGGCGGGTTTCTACGCCATCGTCACCATCGGCGAGCTCTGCCTGTCACCCATGGGCCTGTCCCTGGTCACCAAGCTCTCGCCCAAGCGCCTGGTGGGCTTGACCATGGGCGGCTGGTTCATGGCCTCGGCCTTCGGCAACAACTTCTCCGGCTTCTTCGGCGGCATCCAGGGGCAGATGACCCCCAAGGCCTTCTTCCTCCTGCTGGCGTTCTTGTCGGCCTGTGTGGCCCTGTTCATCTACCTGCTGCTGCCCCGCCTGGACGCCGCCATCAAGAAGTACGGGGCCTAGGAGCCACGGTATGGGTCGGATCCACTTCGAGCGGGTCAGCCTGGACGAGCTGATGAGCCTGAGCCCACTGGTGGCGGTGGCAGACGTCACGCCCCCGGGGCTGGAGACCGTCAGCCTGCCCCTGGGCGAGGGTGTGGAGCCCTACAGCTACACCCTCACCCACTGGGCGGTGAAGGAGTGGCTGCGGCCTGCTCGACGGGCCTGGCAGGCCGAGCGGATCGTCGTGAGCGGCTTCGACACCGAGCATCTGTCCTTGCACGTGGCCTTCCACGCCTACGGCATCCACCGCAGCCCGGTCTGGCCCAGCTACACGCCGTTGCACCCTCCCGTGGGCGACCAGGGGGTGATCCTCTTCCTTCGTCGCGGCGCGTTCCTGCGGTACGACCCGGAGCAGGACGTCCTCGATGGCCGGATCGACACCCTGGTCCCCGCGCTGATGAGCGTGGCCGAAGGAGCGGCGGCCCGGGACACCATCGCCGCCCTGGCCGCGCAGCCCTGCCCCAGCGCCGACCGCCTGGAGCTGGTGATCGGAGCGCCCGGCTACGACGAGACCATGGACGCACGCATCGGCGAGCTGGTCTCGGCCCACTTTGGCCACGAGCGCAGCATCGCCTGGCGTATGGTCGACACCCTACCCCAGCGCCGCTGAAGCCTACTGGGCGGCCTGCTTCTGGTAGGTGCCGATCAGGTCGACCTGATAGATGACGTGGCCCTCCATGGCCGCCAACAGGGCGGCGCGGTCGGGCTGGCCCAGGTCGGGCAGCAGGGTGTCCAGGGCGTAGAGCTTGTGAAAGTAGCGGTGCTCGCCGATGGGGGGGCAGGGCCCGCCGTAGCCGGTGTTGCCCCAGTCGTTCTTGCCCTCGAGGGTGCCCGGGGGCAGGTGCCGCGCGGCCTCGGGGATGCCGGAGCGCTCCTCGGCGGGCAGGTTGTACAGCACCCAGTGGGTCCAGATGGTCTGCGGGGCGGCTGGATCGGGGGCGTCGGGGTCCTCGACGATCAGGGCCAGGCTCTGGGCGCCCTGGGGAAGGCTCTGCCAGTCCAGCGGCGGGGAGATGTCCTCACCCTCGCAGGTGTAGGTGCTGGGGATCTTGCCCCCGGGAGGCCAAGCCACGGTGGTGAGGATCAGGTCCCGGTCGAGCCCGTCTGCGCCGCCCTGGTGAACGGCAGGGCCAGGCCCTCCGGCGGGAGGCGGAGGACCCGGCGGTGGCGCGCCAGGGCCGTTGGCGCCGCCGCCCTGCTGGGCGGGGCCATTGCAGGCGAGGGCCAAGACGGCGACCAGTGCGGTGAGGTGCATGGGGGAGCTCCTGAGGGGGCGACGGGCCACAGCATATCGTAGGCGAGCCCGACCGGTGCTCACGCGACCCCCGACTGAGCCTCGGGCGAGGGACCGAGCCATCGGTGACCCCAGGAGCCGGACGGACTTGCCCCCCGAAGACACCCTGGCGCGGCCCCCCACGCGCGGCCGGGAACAGGCCCGTTCGCGCACACGAGGCGGGATCACCAGAATCTGTCCCTCCCGCGGGCTATGTTCCAGGGGCCCCCAACCCAAGCTGTGCCATGGCCTTCGCGCACCTCCACGTCCACAGCCAGTACACCCTGCTCGACGGCGCCGTCTCCCCCAAGGACCTGGTCGCCAAGGCCCACACCTTGGGTCAGCCCGCCATCGCGCTCACCGACCGCTGCAACCTCTACGGCGCGGTGGAGTTCTTCAAGGCGGCCAAGGGCAAGGGGCTGCAGCCGATCATCGGTGCCGAGATCACGGTCCAACCCGAAGGCATCGCCTTCCAGGATCCCAAGGGCATCCTCGGGGGCTGGTCCGTGGTCCTGCTGGTCGAGAACCAAGCCGGCTACCGCAACCTCTGCCACCTGATCACCCGCGCCATCTTCGACGGCATGCACTACCGCCCGCGCGTGGACCTCGAGCTACTGGCAGAGCACCACGAAGGCCTCATCGCCCTCACCAGCGGCCTCAAGGGTCCCGTGGGTCGCGCCCTGGTCCAGGGCCAGCCCGACCAGGCCCAGCCACGCCTCGAGCAGCTGCAGGCCATCTTCGGTTCCGACCACCTCTTCCTCGAGCTGCAGGACTTCGGCCTGCCACAGCAAGACGAGGCCAACCGGCTCTGCCGCGATCTGGGCCAGATCCTGGGCATCGCCACCGTGGTCACCAACCCGGTGCACTACCTCGAGCCCACCGACGTGGTCACCCAGCACGTGCTCCACGCCATCGGCATGGGCGAGGCGCTGGACACCCCCGACCGCTACCACTCCCCCACCGACCAAGCCTACCTCAAGTCCGAAGAGGAGCTCCGGGAGATCTTCCCCGACGACGGGCCCGCCATCGAGCGCACCACCGAGATCGCCGAGCGCTGCGTCTTCGAGTTCCAGTTCGACACCTACCACTTCCCGGCCACCACCCCCCCCGACACCCAGCCCGACGCCGACACCGACAACAACTGGGCCTATTTCTACAAGGCCTTCCCCCCGCCCCGGGACTTCGGGCTGCCGGATCCGGCCCACGCCATCCCCCCGCGCCCGCCCGGTGCCGGCAACATGAACGGCTACTTCCGGTGGTACGGCACCGAAGGCCTGAAGCTCCGGCTCCAGCACATCTCTCCGGAAGAGCATCCCGTCTACTGGGAGCGCCTCGAGCGCGAGCTCGGCATCATCATCCACATGCAGTTCCCGGCCTACCTGCTCATCGTGGCCGAGTTCATCAACTGGTCCAAGGACAACGGCATCCCCGTGGGCCCCGGGCGCGGCTCCGCCGCCGGCAGCCTCGTGGCCTACGCCATGCGCATCACGGATGTCGACCCCATCCGCTTCACCCTGCTCTTCGAGCGCTTCCTGAATCCCGAGCGCGTGTCGATGCCCGACATCGACGTGGACTTCTGCCAGGACCGCCGCGAAGAAGCCATCGAGCACGTGCGTCTCAAGTACGGCTCACCCCTGGTCAGCCAGATCATCACCTACGGCAAGCTCAAGGCCAAGCTCGCCATCCGCGACGTGGCCCGGGTGGCCAGCCTCACCTTCAACGACGCCGACCGCATCGCCAAGCTGGTCCCCAACGAGATCAACATCACCCTCGACGATGCCATGCGGGAAGAGTCCTTCCGCGTGCTGGTCGAGTCCGACCCCCGGGTCAAGCGGGTGGTCAACCTGGCCAAGCTGGTCGAGGGCATGTGCCGCCAGACCGGCATCCACGCCGCGGGCGTGGTCATCGCCGACAAGCCCCTGGTGGAGTACGCGCCCCTGTACCGCGACTCGGCCGAGGGCGGCCCGGTGGTGCAGTACGAGATGAAGGCCGCCGAGTCCGTAGGCCTGATCAAGTTCGACTTCCTGGGGCTCAAGACCCTCGACCAGATCCGCGACGCGGTGGCCTTGATCGAGCGCAACACCGGCGAGCGCATCGACATGGCGCTCATCCCGCTGGACGATCCCAAGCCCTACGCGCTGCTGTCCAAGGGCGACTCCCTGGGGGTGTTCCAGGTCGAGTCCGACGGCATGCAGAAGCTGCTGCAGCGCCTTCAGCCCCAGAGCATCGAAGAGGCGGTGGCCCTCATCGCCCTGTACCGGCCCGGCCCCCTGCAGTCGGGCATGGTGGACGACTTCGTCGAGTGCAAGCACGGGCGCAAGGCCATCACCTACCCCCTGCCCCAGCTCGAGGAGATCCTCAAGCCCACCTACGGCGTCGTGCTCTACCAGGAGCAGGTCATGCAGGTGGCCCAGATCCTGTCCGGCTACAGCCTGGGCGAGGCCGATCTGCTGCGCCGGGCCATGGGCAAGAAGAAGAAAGAGGAGATGGACAAGCAGGCGGTCCGCTTCCTGGACGGCGCGGCCAAGAACGACATCCCCGCCGAGACGGCCACCCACATCTTCGAGCTCCTGGCCAAGTTCGCCGGCTACGGCTTCAACAAGTCCCACTCCGCCGCCTATGGCTTGATCTCCTACCAGACCGCCTGGCTCAAGGCCCACCACCGCGCCGAGTTCATGGCGGCGCTGATGTCCATCGAAGCCGACAACACCGACAAGGTGCTGATCTACATCCGGGACTGCCAGCGGGCCGGGCTCCAGATCCTTCCCCCGGACGTCAACCACAGCTTCACCGCCTTCGACGTCCCCGCCGACGCCCGCGACACCATCCGCTACGGCATGGGCGCGGTCAAGAACGTCGGCAGCGCGGCGGTCGAAGCCATCGTGCAGGCCCGCGAGGCCGTGGGGGGCAGCTTCCGTGACCTGCCCCACTTCCTCGACTCCGTCGACCTGGGCAAGCTCAACAAGCGCGTGCTCGAGCACCTCATCAAGGCTGGAGCCTTCGACTTCACCGGCCTCACCCGCTCCGCCATGTTCGACGGGCTGGACGGTGCCATCCGCGTGGCCCAGCGCACCCAGGAGACCCGCAACAGCGGCCAGACCAGCCTGTTTGGCGGCGCGGTGGCCCCCCCTCCCGCCTACCGCTTCTCCGATCGCGGCGAGTGGCCCACAGGCGAGCGCCTGTCCAACGAAAAGGAAGCCCTTGGCTTCTTCCTGTCGGGCCACCCCCTCGAGCCCTACATGAAGGACCTGGCGCGGCACACCTCCTGCACCCTCGAGGGCCTACCTCGCTTCGCCTCCGACCACGGCCTGTCCAGCAAGGGCGGCTTCCGCCGGGCGGTCGAGGTCAACGTGGCGGGCGTGGTGTCCGCCAGCCGCGCCATCCGCAGCAAGCGGGGCGGGCGCATGGCCTTCGTCACCCTGAGCGATCCCATGGGTACGGTGGAGTGCACCTTCTTCTCCGAAGCCTGGGAGCAGTCCCGCGAGGCCCTGCAGTCCGACCAGCCGGTGATCATCCGCGGCAAGATCGAGCAGCGCGAGGGCCAGGAGCTCCCCAGCATCCGGGCCGAGAGCGCCGAGCTGGCCGCCGAGGTCCTGGGTCGGTCCACCCGGGCCGTGGTCCTCGCCCTGGCGCACAGTGAGCTCGACCCCAGCCGCTGCGCCTCCCTGGTGGCCCTGCTCAGCGCCCACACCGGGTCCTGTTCCTGCCGCCTGCACATCGACTACCAGGGGCGTGCCCTGGTGAAGCTCCGCTTCCCTCCGCATCGGGGCGTAGCCGCCACCGATGCTCTGCGAACCGAGATCGAGGCCCTGTTCGGCCGGCCCGATGTGATCCGCTTCGCCTGACGCCTTGCCAGGCTGCAACCCCAGCGCTAGGTCTGAACACCTGCACCCGAGGCTCCCGCTGGCATGACCCCCGCAACGCTGGCTCTCGTCGGTCTGATCACCCTGGCTTCACCGGCCACGGCCCAGGCTGCCGACCCCTCCTTCGCCCCGGTCACCAGCCAGCTGGCGGGCGCGTCCGTGGACTGGACCCACATGGTCCTCACCATGTCCGACCAGGCTCAGCCCGCGCCGGGCTCCCACGCCGAGCTGCAGGTGACCGAGCAGCAAGCGCGCCAGCACCTGGGTCCTCGGCTGCTCGAGGCGGCGGGGCGCGTGCAGCTGGATCACGCCACCACCGTCCGCGACCTGATCGACGCCCGCACCCCCGTGGGGGAGCACCTGGGCCAGGAGTCGTCGTCGTGGCACGTCACCGAGACCCGCTACCACAGCTCAGGGCAGGTGGAGATCACCGCCGAGCTGGACCTCGCCACCTGGCTGCGACCCGCCGCCTACGCGGGCGCGGCGGATGGGGATCCCCCCAGGGGTGAGCGCTCGAGCTTCACAGGGATCGTGATCGATGCCCGTGGCCTCTCGGCCCAGGGAGCCCTGGCGCCCCGGCTGCTGGCGTCCGACGGCGACGTCCTGTACGCCCTCGACCAGGTCCACGAGTCCATCGCCCGCAAGCGCACCATGGTCCAGTACGTCACCGACCCCGCCGATCCGCTGGCCTTCGCGCGGGCCGGCGCCTCACCGCTGCTGCTCCGGGCTGCCGATCTGCACTCCGACGTGGATCTGGTGCTCAGCGTGGACGACTCCATCCGCTTCCAGACCGTCAGTCGGGATGCACGCCTGCTGACCGAGGCCCTGGTCGTGCTCGTACTCGACCCTTGAGCACCCCGGCCCAGCTCGGCGATCCCCTCCCCCGCTGGCACTGGCTTGGCACGGTAGCGTACCAGCCCACCCTCGAGCGCCAGCGCCAGCACCGCCAGGCCTTGCTCGAGGGGCTCGCCGTGCCCGAGCTCTGGCTGCTGGAGCACCCCCCCGTGGTCACCGAGGGCCGCCGGCCCCCTCCCATCCCCACCCCAGTGGCGCTGCTGGCCGAGCACGGCATCGAGGTGGTGCGCACCGAGCGCGGCGGCCTGGCCACCTACCACGGCCCCGGCCAGCTGGTGGGCTACCTGATCGCCGACATCGGCCGGCTAGGGCTGGGGGTCAAGGCCGCCGTGGATGCCGTCGAGACAGGCTTGATCCGCTGGTTGGCCACCCAGGGCGTCCAGGCCCAGCGGCGCCAAGGCTACCCCGGCGTCTGGGTGGGGCAGGCCAAGATCGGGGCTGTGGGGCTGAACATCCACCGCAACGTCACCATGCACGGCTTCGCCCTCAACCTCACCACCGACCTGGCTCCCTACGGCCTCATCGTGCCCTGCGGCATCACCGACGGCGAGATCACCAGCCTCGCGCGGCTGCGCCCTGGGGGCGTCCCCTCCCCGGCGCAGGCGGCCCCCGATGTGGCCCGTGAGCTGTTGGCCGCGCTGGCCAAAGAGCGCCCTTGCTCCCTCCCCTAGCAGCCCATAAAGGGGCCCGGCTGCAGCTGCGGCCACAGATCACCACGAGCACCTGGAAGACCCCGCGATGACCAAGAGCGAGCTCATTCGAGCCGTCGCCAAGCGAGGCGATGTCCCCCACACCATGGCCTCCCGCGTGGTCAACCTGGTCTTCGAGCAGATGCTCGATGCCCTCTGCGAGCAGCGCCGCGTCGAGATCCGAGGCTTCGGCACCTTCCAGGTGCGCCAATACGACGGCTACGACGGCCGCAACCCGCGCACCCGCGGCAGCATCAAGGTCAAGGCCAAGTCCCTGCCGGTCTTCCGAGCGGGCAAGGAGATCCGCGAGCGCCTCAACGGCAGCGAGGACTGAGCTCCCATGTGGGCCACCCTCTTGTTGGTGTCCACCTTGGCGAGCGCAGCTGAGCTGTACGTCAACGGCGTGCGGGCCACTGGCCTCAGGGACCAGACCTTCACCGACGCCGACGTCCACATCGACGAGCACGGCGACATCCACGTCACGGCGCCCCAGTACGTGGTGCGCAGCCTGGACCCGGCCCCGGCCCCCGACGCCCCACTCCAGCCAGCGGCCAGCGCGGTCTCGGCGGGCCGGTACTGGATGGTCACCGAGGACAACCGCTCCACGGGCCACACCATCGAGGTGTTCGTCAACGGCGACCTCGTCCGCCGTGTGCGCTCGGGCGATGACCAGCTGATCCTCGACCTCGCCCCCTGGCTCAAGCCCGGCAGCAACAACGTCACCTTCTCGGCGCTTCCCGGGCCCCAGCCCGCAGGCGGAATACTGCATGTCTACATGGGCACCGGCTACAACGACGCCGGCGTCATCCGCCTCCACGACCCCCAGATCGACTACGCGCGACGCTCCTCCGACAAACCCACCGGCGGCATGAGCGACTTCGTCCTCGGCATCGAGTGAGCCCCCACGGCCCCCCTCCCACCTGCGAGACATACCCGTGAGCCAGACCGAAACGCCCTCCACCACGGGTCGCCGCACCTACGTGCTCGACACCAATGTCCTGCTCTACGACCCCGGAGCCCTCGCCTCCTTTGGTGAGCACGATCTGGTCCTGCCCATCACGGTCATCGAGGAGATCGACAAGTTCAAGCGCGACCTGAACGAGACGGGTCGCAACGCCCGCACCATCTCCCGCGCCGTGGACGGCCTTCGGGCCGAGGGCAGCCTGTCCAAGGGCGTCCCCCTGCCCGGCGGTGGCACACTCGTCGTGGACCTGGGCCTCGACGCCGATCAGCTGCCCCGCAACTTCGAGCCCAACACCAACGACAACCGTATCCTGGCCACGGTGCACAGCCTGGCCCGCAAGCAGCCCCTGGGCTCGGTGGTGTTCGTCACCCGCGACGTGAACATGCGGCTCAAGGCCGATGCCTTGGGCATCAAGGCCGAAGACTACGAGCACGCCCACATCCAGTTCGACGAGAACTACACCGGCGTCGCCGAGCGCGAGGTCCCCGAGAAGCTCATCCAGGAGCTCTACCAGCGGGGCTGGGTCAGCTTCGAAGACACCACCCTGTACTCGAACCAGTACGTGATCCTCAAGGCCGCCGATCGCAGCGACAACCAGAGCGCCATGGGCCGCTTCGATGAGCGCCAACAGCGGCTGGTGCGCGTGCAGCGCCAGAAGGACGCCGTGTGGGGCATCTACCCCCGCAACAAGGAGCAGATCTTCGCTCTGGATCTGCTGCTGGACGACTCCATCAGGCTGGTCACCCTCGACGGCATCGCCGGCACCGGCAAGACCCTGCTGGCCATCGCCTGCGGTCTGCAGAAGGTCGCCGACGAGGGCGCCTACCGCCGGCTGGTGGTGGCTCGCCCCATCTTCCCCATGGGCCGCGACGTGGGCTTCCTCCCCGGCGACATCAGCGAGAAGCTCAACCCCTGGATGAAGCCCATCTTCGACAACCTCGAGCTGCTGCTCAACGGCGAGGACGGCGACGACAAGCGGGGCCGGGGCGCCCCCAGCTACCAGCCCCTCATCGACCAGAAGATCATCGAGGTCGAGCCGCTCACCTACATCCGCGGCCGCTCCATCCCTCGCCAGTTCCTGATCATCGACGAAGCCCAGAACCTCACCCCCCACGAGGTCAAGACGGTAATCACCCGCGCCGGCGAGGGCACCAAGGTGATCCTCACGGGCGACCCCTACCAGATCGACAATCCCTACGTGGACGCCACCTCGAACGGCCTGACCTACGTGGTTGAGCACTTCAAGGGCCAGGCCCTGGCCGGCCACGTCACACTGAAGAAGGGCGAGCGCTCCGAGCTGGCCGAGATGGCAGCCAAGCTGCTGTAGAAGCGCTTGCGCTTCCTCCCCACCACCCGGGCCCAAGCTGGCGGTCAGCTCGATGTCGTGCTGGTCACCGGTGATGCCTACGTGGACCACCCAGGCTTCGGCGCCGCGGTCATCGGCCGCTGGCTCGAGGCCCATGGGTACACGGTGGGGATCATCGCCCAGCCCTCCTGGGACGGCCCCGACGCGTTCCGCGCCCTCGGTGCGCCCAGGCTCTTCTTCGGGGTGACCGCGGGCAACATGGACTCGGTGGTCAACGGGATCACCTCGGCGGGCAAGCGGCGCAACGACGACGCCTACAGCCCTGGCGGCCAGGCAGGCCTGCGCCCCCTGCGGGCGAGCATCGCCTACACCGCTCGGATCCGCCAGGCATGCCCGGGGGTGCCCGTGGTGCTGGGCGGGGTCGAAGCCAGCCTGCGACGCCTGGCCCACTACGACTACCAGCAACGCAAGGTCCGGGGCAGCATCCTGCTGGACTCCAAGGCCGACCTGCTGGTCTTCGGCATGGGCGAGCAGGCCGCGCTGGAGATCGCGCGACGCCTGGCCGCTGGTGGAGGGATCGAGGCCTGCCGGGACATCCCGGGGGTCGCCTTCCCCGTGGGGGCCAAGGCTCCCCTGCCCTCCGAAGATCCCATCGAGCTGCCCAGCCTCGAGGCCATCCAGCAGGACCCCAAGGCCCTGGCCCAGGCCACCTGGCTGGCCCACCAGAACGCCGAGCCCCTCAGCGCTCGCCCCCTGCTTCAGCGCCACGGCGACCGCGCAGTGTGGTGCAACCCGCCCGCGCAGGCCCTCGAGCCCGACGCCCTCGACAAGGTGTACGAGCTCCCCTTCGCCCTGGCCCCCCACCCGTCCTACGATCAGCCCGTGCCCGCCTTCGCCTCGGTGGACGCCAGCCTCACCGTCACCCGAGGCTGCGGCGGCGGCTGCGCCTTCTGCGCCATCGCCCTGCACCAGGGCCGGCAGGTGGTCTCCCGCAGCCCCGAGTCGGTCCTCCGCGAAGCCCGCCACCTGGCCGCCAGGCCTGGCTTCCGTGGCACCATCACCGACGTCGGGGGCCCCACAGCCAACCTCTACGGCCTGGCCTGCGCCTCCGAGGGCGCCCGGGAGCGCTGCCGGCGCCCCAGCTGCCTGCACCCCCGCCGATGCCAGCACTTCCTGGGGGACGCCCACGCCTACGCCCGCCTGCTGGACGAGGTCACCCGCGTCCGGGGCGTGAACCACGTGTTCGTGGGTTCGGGCCTGCGCCATGAGCTGCTGCTGGAGGACCCGGGCTTCATCCGCCGCCTGGCGGCCCGCCACGTCTCGGGCAGGCTCACGGTGGCCCCCGAGCACATCGATCCCGCCGTGCTGTCCCTGATGCGCAAGCCCCCCATCGCGGCCCTGGAGCGCTTCACCGAGATGTTCGAGCAGGCCTGCCAGGCGCAGGGCAAGCAGCACATCCTGATGCCCTATCTGCTGGCGGCCCACCCCGGCGCAGGCCCGGACGAAGCCATCGCCATGTCCCTGTACCTCAAGCGTCAGGGCATCAAGCCGCGACAGGTTCAGCTCTTCCTTCCCACACCGGGTACCATGGCCACCGCCATGTTCCACTCCGGCATCGACCCGGCCACCGGGCGCACCGTGGCCGTGGCGCGCTCCGACCAGGAGCGAGCCCGACATCGGGCGCTGCTGTTCTACTGGAAACGAGAGGAAGCCGCCGCGGTGCGCGAGGCGCTGCGGGCGTGGGGTCGGGAGGATCTCATCGGCCTGGGCCGCGACAAGCTGGTGGAGCCAGGCCCGGCCCGCGGCAGCTGGGAGCAGCGGCCCCACGAGCGCAAGGGAGCGAAGCGGGGTAGCAGGACGCGATAGTCGCCCTCTGCAGGAGCCACCATGGCCCAACGGAACCGCCCACCCCGCCGCCGGGAGCGCCCCAGCCAGCCCCAAGCGGCGACCCAGGCTGGCCCACGCAAGCCAGGCGGCCTGGACCAGCTCGAGGGGCGCAACCCCGTGCTCGAGTGCCTCTCGCGCAAGCGGCGCCGGATGCACAAGCTGCTCATCGACGAGCGCGCGCGAGCTCACCCCAAGCTCGACCGCCTGCTGCAGTCCGCCGCGGCCCAGGGTGTGGGCCTGCTGCGAGTGCCCCGCGAAGAGCTCGACGCCATCAGCCTCACCGGCGTACACAACGGCGTGATCGCGTGGGTCGACCCCCTCACCGCGCCCTCCCTGACCGAGCTGCTGGACGGTCTCGACGCCCAGGGGATCGAGCCGTTCTTGATCCTCGTGGACGAGCCCCAGTACGAGCACAACCTGGGCGCCATCCTCCGCAGCGCCCTGGGCGCTGGCGTCCACGCCGTGGTGGTCCCAAGGGTGCGCGGCAAGGAGGTCAACGCCGTGGTCCAGCGCGTGGCCATGGGCGCCGCCGAGGTAGTGCCCGTCATCCGCGAGGGGCTGTCCTCCTGCCTCGCCATGCTCGAGCGCCGCGCCGTGCGCATCATCGGCGCGGAGCACGGCGGGCAGCCTCACTGGCAGGTGAACATGACCGGCGCGGTGGCCATCGTGCTCGGCGGTGAAGACAAGGGCCTGACCGCCCCGCTGCTCAAGCGTTGCCATGCCATCGCCACCATCCCCACCTCCGGGGACCTGCAGTCCCTCAACCTGAGCGTCACCGCGGGCGTGCTCATGTACGAGAGGGTCCGGCAGCAGACGGTGAGCCGATGAACGATCGGGACCTCACGGCCCTGGCCCCCCCCGACGCGGACGAGCAGCGCAGCCTGCACCCCCGCGTGGTGGCGCTGTGGCGCATCCAGGCCCTGGTGGGCTTCGCCACTCTGTTCGGTCCCCTCACCCTGGTCGCCGCAGGCGTGCTCTTCACGGTGCTGGGCATGGGGCCGGCCCTGGCCGCGGCCCTGGGCTCCATGGCCCTGCTGCTGCTGGTCCTGCTCATCGTACAGGTGGGCGTCTGGCCCCCACTCTCCTACGATCGATTCCGCTACGCCGTGCGGGATCGCGACCTCTGGGTCGCCCGGGGCGTGCTCTTCCGCCAGCAGAGCGTCATCCCTCACGCCCGCATCCAGCACGTGGACACCCGCCAAGGGCCCGTCGAGCGCATCTTCGGCCTCACCCGGCTGCTGGTCTTCACCGCCAGCGGCATGGCAGCCGACGGTGGCATCCCCGGCCTGGACAGCGCCACCGCCGAGGCCCTCCGCGACGACCTTGCCGGCCGCGTAGGGGGCGAGGATGGCCTCTGACCAGCCACCGCCGGTCGAGGCATGGAACAGGCTCCACGGCGCCTCGCCGCTGATCAACCTGGTACCGCAGGCCTGGCGCATCGTGCGGGCCTACTGGCCCCTGCTGCTGGCGCTCGCCATCGGCACCGAAGCGGGCAACGGCCTGTCCTGGCTCGACCTGCTCTACCTGCCCGCCTTCTTCCTCGCCCCCATGGCCCGCACCGTGGTGCACTGGGCCACCCTCCGCTACCGGATCCACGACGGGCGCCTCGAGATTCGCTCCGGCCTGCTCTATCGGCAGGTGCGCCTGATCGGTCCGGAGCGAATCCAGAACAGCGAGCTGGTGCGCAACCCCTTCCATCGCCTCACGGGCCTGGTGGAGGTGCGCCTCGAGACTGCCGGCGGCGAGCAGACCGAGGGCTTGCTCTCGGCCCTGCCCCTGCCTCAGGCCCAGGCGTTGATGGATCGCCTGGAGCAGCTCCGGCGCAGCGCCGGAGTGGCCCCCGCCCAGAACGAGGCCCCCCAAGAGCGTGTGCTGGTGTCCGTGGGCACGCTGGAGCTGCTGGCTCACGGGCTCACCTCCAGGCGGGTGGGCGTGCTCGCGGTGATCGCGGCGGTGGGCCTCGAGCTGTGGCAGCAGCTGGGCGGGGGCGACCCCGGCGCCCTCCAGCAGGGGCTGCACCCCGCCTTCATCGCAGGTGTGGTGCTGGCCTCGTTCGTGCTCGGCGTGGTGCTGGCCGTCGGCAACACCCTGCTTCGCTACCACGGCCTGCGCCTGGTGGAGCTGAACGATCGCGTCGAGGCGCGGCACGGCCTGCTCACCCGGCGTCAGGTGGGGCTGCAGACCCGGCGCATCCAGCTCATGCGCGTGGACGAGCCCCTGCTGCGCAGGCTGATGGGCTACGCCACGCTGCACATGGAGACCGCCGGCCTCGCCGCGGGGCCCGACGGCATGCGCCAGGCCGAAGCCACGATCCCCATGGTGGACAGAGAGAAGCTGTTCGGCCTCTGCCAGCAGCTGGTGGCGGGGCTGGATGCCGACCCCTGGGCCGGCGACCTCCAGCCCGCCCCCACCCGCGCCCTGCTGTCCATCTGGCTGCAGGCCCTGGTGCGCGGGGGTCTGCTGGTCCTGGTCGCCGTCGTGGTGGGGGGCCCCTGGGGGCTGCTTGCCATGCTGGCGCTCCCGGCCATGATGGTGGCCGGCTGGTTCGACTGGCGCTGGCAAGCTTGGCGCATCACGGATCGGCTGGTCATCGCCCGCCGCGGCTTCTGGATTCGGCGCACATGGATCCTGCCCCGCCGGAAGATCCAGAGCGCCGTGTCCCTACAGGGCCCGGTGCTGCGCCTCTGGGGACTGTCCCAGGTCCTGGTGCGCATGGCCGGAGATCGCGTCTGGCTCCCCACCTTGCTGCAGCAGGACGCTCAGACCTGCGCCCTGGGGGCGGTCTGGCTGGGTGATCATCCGACGCTGGAACGCGATACCATTGCAGCAAAGCCCCCCAAGGGCTCTCCCCCCTCTGCCCCCGCGATCGATCCGCAGGAGGATGACACAGAGGAGATCACGGAGGACCGCCATGAGCCATGAGCCCTCGTCCGAAGCCGCCACCTGGTGGGAGCGACACATCGCCGCCATGATCAGCCACGAGCAGGATCTGCAGCGGGTCAGCGCCCTGCGCGCCGTGGTGCTGGCCCTGGTGGCCACCACCATCGCGGTGGGGGGCCCCCTGCTGATGTCCGGCATGGCTTGGTGGGCGGCCATGGGCTGGGTCGCCAGCGCTGTGCTCTGCCTGGGCTTCGCCTCGGCCCTGATCGCCGCCGTCATCTTCTGGCTCGCCTTGGCCCCCATGGAGGGCCGCGGCTGGCGACCGCACACCCTCACAGCTTGGCTCCACCACAAGGCGAGCGTCGGCTTCGGGCTCGACTTCCTGGCCGGGATCCTGCCCTCCCGCACCGGCGAGTGGAGAGAAAACCTGCGCCAGGCGCGGCGCCTGCGCCCAGACCTGAGCGAGAAGGTCCGCGCGGCGGTCCGACGGGACGAGCTCGAGCCCTGGCAGGTACACCAGAGTGAAGAAGCCCGCGGCCTGCTCGTGGGCTACCTCCGGGAGGCTGTCGGCGCCGACCTGAGCTGGTGGCTCGATCCCGCCTCGCCAGCCTGCGACGAGCACCTGGCCACGGCCAGGGTACGCGCTGTCTTCTGGCTCTGGCTGCACCGGCACGTGGCCCAGGCCATGGCAGACATGCTCTGGCTGGGGGTCAAGGCCGGCGTCACGGCCATGTTCCTGGTGCTGGCAGCCCTGGTGGTCCAGTGGCTGGGCTGGTGGCTCCTGCTGCTGATCCCGCTGGCCGGCGGCCTGGCCGTGCTGCGCTGGACCGCCCGTCAGGTGTAGGCGAGCACCCGCTTGTCGCGCCGGTAGCGCGGTTCGTCGGCCAGGCGACGCCGGACACCGACGTCCAGCTCGTCCCAGACCGCGTCGGGGATGCGACGACCGAAGAACACGCGCAGCTCTTCGGCCAGCTCGTCGCGCAGCCAGTTGACCTCACCCTGGAGGATCACCGCCCCCTGGGCGTCCAAGGCGCGCACGCCACGCATGGTGGACAGCGTTCCGCCATGGACCTCGACGTGGGGAGCGCGGGCCGTGGCGCCGGAGAAGTCCAGCTGCGCCGGACTGAGCCCCCTGGCCACCAGATCAGCCCCGATGAGCTCGTGAACGACCCGTCGAAGCACCGGCCCCGCAGCGTCCCACAGGGGCAGCTCGCCGCCGACATCCAGAGAGGACGGCCCCGGATCGCCGCGGGGGTAGACGCTGGCGGGTAGCTCGGGCTCACCGCCGCCGAGCAGCTGCGCGTCGAGCCAGGGCCCGAGGCGCTCGCTGGGCAGCATCCCCGCGGTGGTGAGGGTGTCCTCGAGCATCACGGCGTGGTCGCCTTCGGGAACCCCTGGGCAGCCGGTGGCGCGGCCGCGGCCGGAGTGAGCGCGCTGAGCCACGATCTGGGCCAGCTCGTCCGCCATCAGCAGCTCGGGGCCACCGAGGCACTGGACCCGACCATCAGGGATTCGCCCGAGGCAAGCCAACAGCAGCCGCCCTGCGTCATCCCGGGACAGCGGAGCCCAGTGGCCATTGGAGGGCACACTGCGCGGGCGACCACCGTCGCGCGGGGCCACATAGGCCTCGAGGATCTCGTCGTGGTACGCGCTGAACTTGGCGATGCCCCAGCGACCTGGGCTGCACTTGACGGCGTACTCCAGCTCGTAGGCCTGCTTGCTGGGCAGGTGCAGCGACCAATGGAACGCCCCCATCGTGCTGCACCACAGAAGCTTCTCCATGCCCAGCTGGTCGACCGCGGCCAGCATCGCCGCCACCGCGGCGCTGTCGTGAATGGGGAAGCCCGGCCCCATGCAGCGGGGCTGGATGGCGGCGATGGCGTGGGTGCAGCCGTGCAGGGCGGCCACCAAGGCGGGGGTGGACGTGAAGTCCGCGTAGCGCTCGTGGCCCGCCGGGACCATGCCGGAGAGGGGGCCGAGCTGCCGGTCGCTCTCTAGTACCGGATAGGGCTCGAGCCCTTGGGCGAGCGCCGCCCGCATCACCCCCAGGCCAGTCCGACCACTCGCTCCGATGACAGCCAGCTTCATGGGGAGACCTCCGGGACCACGGCGCGCCACCGGGTAGCTCGGTGGCCGAGTTCGAGGGGCGGCGTAACCCAAGCTGTCTTGTGAAGCGACGCCGTAGCCGCTAGGTTCCCTGTCCCCGTCTCGAGCGCCCGACCATGCCCTCGCCCACCAGCCGCCAGCGTCCCCGCATCGCCCTGATCTCGTTGTACGCCCTCGAGAACAACGGCATCCGGTACGTCGCGACCACCCTGCGCCTGGCGGGCTTCCCGGTCACTGAGATCTACTTCAAGGACTGGAGCAACAACCGCTTCCCGTGGCCGCGCGAGGACGAGATTGCCTCCCTGTTGGCCACCCTGGTGGAGCGCCGCATCGAGGTCGTAGGCTTCTCGGTGCGGGCCTCGGCCTTCCACCGCATCGCCACCACCCTCACCCGGCGCATCCACGTGGAGCTGGGCCTGCCGGTCATCTGGGGCGGGATGCACCCCACCTTCCTCCCGGAGCGCAGCATCGAGCAGGCCGACTACATCGCCCTGGGCGAGGTGGAGGGCTCGGTGGTGGAGTTCTTCGACCGCTGGTCCCAGGGTGATCACCCGGAGCGCACGCCCGGGTTCTGGTCCCGGCGGGGCTCCGAGATCATCCGCAACCAGATCGCAGCTCCCCCGGCCGACCTGGACTCCCTGCCCTTCCGCGACTTCGCCTCGGCCCAGGACAAGGTCCACATCGACGGCACGCGGATCACCCAGGGCGACCCCTACATCCACAACCCCGAGTACACCCTGCTGGCCAGCCGGGGATGCCCCTACTGGACCTGCACCTACTGCAGCAACACGGTCACCCGGCCGCTTTATCACAAGCTCGCCCGGGACTGGCGCATCCGCTCCGTGGAGAACATCGTCCAGGAGCTCGAGCAGGCCAAGATCCTCAACCCTCGCATCAAGGTCGTGCGCTTCGACGACGAGGTCTTCCCCATGCGCAAGGCGTGGCTCGAGGAGCTGGCTACCGCGTGGCCTGCCCGGGTGGGCCTGCCCTTCGAGGTGCTCGTGGATCCCCGCCTGGTGCGGGAGGACCGCCTGCTCCTGATGAAGCAGGCCGGACTGCGCGCGCTCTGCATGGGGATCCAGGCCTCGGAGCGCATCAACCACGAGCTGTACCACCGCTACACCAGCGACGATCAGGTGCGGCGCGCCCAGGGCCTGTTCGCCAAGCTGGGCATCCGCTCGAGCCTCCAAGTCATCTGGGACGACCCCAGCTCCACCGAAGAGGACAAGGACGCTCTGTTCCGGCTGCTCATGGACCTGGAGCGCCCCTTCGAGCTCTACCTCTTCGGCCTGACCATCTACCCACGCACCCACCTGGCGCGCCGGCTGCTGCGAGAAGGCCGCATCGGTCCGCAGCATGTGGAGGGCGAGGGCATGCACGCCTTCGAGCAGTTCCGCGTTGACCTCGACTACCCCCGCCCGCCCACGGAGCTGCGCTGGCTCGCGCTACTGGTGTTGCTGAACAAGCCCTTTGTTCCACGCGACCTGCTCTGGCGCCTGCACGCTGACCCAGGGCTGAAGCGCAACCCCAAGCCCCTGGTGTTGCTGGCCAAGGCGGCCAATCTGGCCAACTTCGCCCGCGTGGCCATGGGCTTGGTCCTCGAAGGCGAGCTGTCTCTGCTGACCGTTCGCCGCTGGCTCAACCTGGACTCCATGGTGACCATGTGAAGGTCTCCGACAAGCACCTCCGGACCGTCCGGCAGCGGGCCCGCGCCTGGGGCAACATGGCCACCAGCGCCACCATGGATCGGCTGCGCCCCAGCTGGGCGCCGATGCCCCACGTCGGCTACCTGCTCACCACCTTCCGCTGCAACATGCGTTGCGTCTCCTGCGGGGCCTGGGAGGTGCCCGCCGAGCGCGATCTGAGCACCCGCGAGTGGTTCGAGTTGCTGCCGCAGCTCCGGTCTCTCGACATCGTGAAGCTCCTGGGAGGAGAACCCTTCACCCGCCCGGACATGGCCGACATCCTGGCCGAGCTGCGACGGGTCGTGGACCCCTACATCGTGCAGCTCACCACCAACGGCACTCAGACCGACGCCATCATCGAGGCCGTGCGCCGTGTGGGCTGGCCTGGGCTGCAGCTGCGCGTGTCCGTCGACGGGCTCGAGGCCACCCACGACCGCCAGCGGGGCGTCCCAGGCAGCTGGGCCATGGCCACCCGCACCCTCGAGGCCCTCGCGCCGCTTCGCCGCGAGCTCGGCTTCCACATGGGCATCAACTTCTCCATCACGGATCATTCATTCGGCGAGATCGAGGGCATGAAGGCCTACGCTGCCTCCTTCGGCGCGGACCTGATCCCCGGCGTGAACGTCAGCCCCTTCCTCGACGGCAGCACCTCGCCGGCCGAGAACCCGCAGCACTTCGTGCTTCTGCAGGATCCAAGCCGCGCTATCCGCGCCCTCGAGGACCAGGAGGTCGGCACGCGCCTGCAGCTGCCGCGTATCGATCACGCCGTCGGCCGATTCATCACCGGCGATGTGTTTCGCAAGGAGATCCTGCAGGGCAGCCTCCGCTTCCGCTGCCGCTGCCTCAAGGACATCCTCTACATGCTGCCCGATGGTGAGATCATCATCTGCGGGGTGGACCACTCCCAAATCGGCAACGTGCGCGAGCAGACCATCGCCGAGATCTGGAACGGGCCTCGGGCTCGAGCCGGCAGGGAGCGGGTGTCATCCTGCCCGGGCTGCCTCCAGGCGAGCATCCACATCCTCTCCAGGCTCTACGGTGGCTGCATCGGGTCGGCCTCGGCGGACTGATCCGCCTACGCTTGCCGCACCACACCTTGTTCTTGTAGTATCGCCGAGGCCGCGTACCCGCGGGTGGATGTGAGCGACTCCCTTCCCAGGTTCATCGAACTTGTCCTGGTTCCGCGCGATCGGGACGAGGTCGATTCACTCGAGGTCCAGCGCATGGCCCTCGAGTCGCTGCGCGACGCGCGCCCGGGCATGCTCATCGACCACATCGAGGAGAATCCCGGCGCAGCCAAGGGCCTGACCAAGCACAGCCCGCTGTTCATGCGGCTGCGGTCCCACTGCGAGGCCCGCACCTTCGACGAGCTGCGGGTGTACGAGCTAGGCCGGCTCGTGCGCGAGGGTGATCCCGACTGGCACTCCGCGGTGGTCGAGCTGATCTACCAGGGACGCGCCATCATGGTGGACACCACGGGGCTCGTGGCCGATCCCGCCAGCGAGGGAGGCGGGCGCAGCAGCGAGCGCCAGCGCGCCGGCCAGCCCCACCGCCGGCCTGCAAGCTCCACGACGCCCAGGGCTCACGGCTCCGCGGGTGCTCCCACCCCGCCCCCCGTCTCCACCAGCACCGCCCCCAGCTGGGACGGCGGCGCCCAACGCCCCCCCTCCATCGAGCTGCCCAGGGGCCCTCAGCCCTTGGGGCGACCCGTTGCACCCAAGGGGGCCAGCGCGCCCGCTGCGCACACCCGCGGTGCCGCGCCGTCCCCCGCCCCTCAGCGCGCACGCCCGGGCCTGCGCTTCTCCGCCCTCTGCGAAGGGCACATCTTCTGCCCCACCTGCGCCCAGGCCCTGACCATCCAGAGCTTGGGGCACGAGCGCCACCTCTACTACGCCTGCGCGAACAAGCACCTCCACCCTCCCACCGAGTCCCAGCCCGAGGTGTTCTTCCCTGTGGAGTCCGTAGACGGGGGGGTGTGGTCCAGGATCTCTCTGCGGCTCGAGGACCCCCAGCTGGCCCTGGAGATCCTGCGCGAAGCCGCGGCCAAGGGCGCCGCCGGCGGCCAGAGCCGCAAGGCGCAGATCCGTTCTCGCCTCGAGCGCATCGAGCGGGATGAGATCGAGGTGCTCGGGCTGCGATCCCAGGACCGGATCTCCGAGGGAGCGGCCCGCCACCGCCTGGACGAGATCCGCACCGAACGCCGCAAGCTCGAAGAAGAGCTGAACAACGACGCCGGCTCGGACAACAAGCTGGCGCCTCTGTCCAAGGCGGTGGAAGAGCTGGTGGCCTTCGGTAATCGCAGCGCTCAGCCCGTGGAGAAGGCAGACTTCGGCCTCAGACGCCGGGTGGTGCAGGCCTGCCTGCCACCCACCGCCGAGTATGGGATCTTCCCCCACGTCGACGGCACGCTCGAGATCCGCGACCTGCTGGAAGAGGTCGCGTTTACACCGGGGCTCAAGCACCGGGCCCGCTCCCTGGGGCGCCTGGCGGGCTCCCTCAAGGACCGGATCGCCGAAGCGCGGCCCGACCGACCCGCAGACCAGCCCAGCCTCTTCGCCCGCATGAGCGCCCTCATCAGGCGCCAGAAAGACCAGGCCGCCAGCGAGTCCCAGGACCTGGGCAAGGCGCTGCGGGCCAGCATGCACGAGCACGAGCCGCTCGCGCTGAGCGTGCGCCCTCCCAGCAGGCCGAACTGGCTGCTGTACGGCTTCCTGCTGGTGGGCGCTGCGCTGATCGCCATCCTCTTCCAGCCCGCCTCACCCACGGCCTCGCAGTACGAGAACCAGGTAGAGACCCAAGGCCTGGTCGAGCAGCTGCTGGAGCTGCACGAGGTGCCGGGCGGCTGGATCGGGGTCACGCGCCCGGAATGGGCCGGCTCCCACGACAAACAGCTGGCCGCAGAGCTCTGCGCCTCCATGGCCGCGCGCTTGCAGCCAGCCCTCAACGAGACCATCATGCTGATGGTCCCCGGTGGGCTCCCCATCGCGGAGTGCCGGGCCCCCAAGGTGGAAGCCGGCGTCGCTCAGTAGCGCTCGGGGTAGGGCTCGTAGAACGTGCCTGGACCGCCGCTGTTCCACGAGTAGAGGTGGATCAGAGCGACCTGCTCGTCGCCATCGAGGTCGCAGAAGGCGTCGGCTCTGAACCAGGAGTCCCCGTCGTAGGTCTCGATCTGGTACGAGCACCGCACCGCGCCGGTGGGCTCCCAGTTGAGGGTGTGCCAGTTGGGCTGCGAGAGATCCCAGTGCCGAGCGGTCTTGTCGAGCGAGCCGGCGGGGTTGGCGGGCGCATCCAGGAAGGTGTCGAAGGCCGCCTCGTAGGCGTACTCGGCGGTGCGAATGCCGTCGAGGCACACATAGGCCTCGGACTTCTTGGCCCGCAGCACGAACACCGAGTAGTTGGGCACCGCCACGCTGGCGAGGATGCCGATGATCGCGACGACGATCATCAACTCAACCAGTGTGAAGGCCTGCCTGGCGCTGGCCTGGTCCCGGGTCTTGCGCTGCTCCAAGCTTGCCCCTTGGACGACTCGAACAGGGGGACAGTATCCACGGGATGGACCGCCGCCGCAAGGGGTGCTCTGGGGAGAGTGTGCGTTAGGGTCCACACGCTCCCACCCTGGAGCGTCCGCGCTGCCGCGCCCCCCTCGTAGACGCCCGGTGCACTGTGCCACGTTCCTTCCAACAGGCCTTCGACATCTCGCGGAGCCTCGCCACGGGCCTGAAGGCGCTCGAGGCCGCTCCCTGGCCACTGTTGCTGGGGGCCGTGCTGATGCAGTGCACCGAAAACAGCGGCGGCAACGGTGGTGGCTCCGGGGGGAGCGGGGGCGGCGATCCTTGGGATGACTACGACAGCTGGGAGAGCCAGGACTGGCAGGGCATGGGCGCGCGAGTCGGCGAGCTGACCGGCTTCGACCCCGCCAGCCTGACGGGCAACATCGGCGCCACCGAGCTGGCCATCATCGTGGCGATCGTGGTCCTGGTGCTGGGCATCGGCTTGGTCTGCGGGCTGATGGTGCTGGCCTTCCGCTCCTGGGTCCACGGGGGCTACCTCAGGCTCCACGAGGAGGTCCTGCGCACGGGGGGCGGCAGCTTCGGCACCCTGTTCGGAGGGGCCGACGTCTTCCTGCGCATGATGGGCTTCAAGGTCGCTGCAGGCTTGATCCTCACCGGCATCGCGCTGCTGGCGGTGCTGCCCGGCGTCGCCATCGCGGGCGTCGGCTACCTGGTGACCAGCCCGTCCCTGTACGCGGTGGCTGGGCTCGTCGGGCTGGGGCTCTTCGTTCCGGCCTACCTCTATGTCTGGCTGGGCCTCTACTTCGGAAACCATGCCGTAGCGCTGGACGGGCAACCCATCCTCGGCGCGGTGGAGCACTCCTGGGACCTGGCCCGGGGCAACCGCCTGTGGATGTTGCTCTACCTGCTGGTCACGGGCGTGGTCTGGATGCTCGGCATGTGTCTGTGCTGCGTGGGTATCTTCCTCACCCGCGCCATCGTCGACACGGCGCGCACCGAGGCCTACCTGCTGGCGACCCGGACCAGCGCGGAGTCTGACGATCTCTGGTCCCTGCACAGCTGATCCCAGCAGGACTCCATGGGCCGCTTCAACATCATCAAAGAGCTGGTCGAGACCTTCCTCACCATCACGGGCATCCACCTGCAGGCCTGGATGGGGCCGGTCTTCTTTCTGGCCCTTGGGGCGCTGTTGTTCCCCACCATCCGCCGATCCCACCGCACGGGCAAGGCGCGCAAGCGCCTGCGCCTGATCCCCTACCGTCGGCTGGAGGATCGCCAGCGGCTCGAGGACGAGGCGCTGGATCTGGTCCACAACAACCCCTCCGGACAGCTGGCCGTGGCCCAGGAGGCCATGCGCCTGGGTCGCAAGGCCCTGGCCCTCGAGGCCCTCGCGGCCCTCGAAGCCAGCGGTCGCCACGCAGACCAGCGCCTGCGCATGCAGCGCGAGCTCGAGGAGTCCCCCGGCCACTCGGCCCTCGAAGCCCGCGCGGCCATCGAGCGGCTCGCAGAGGCCGAGCTCCTGGTCGAGGCGCACAGGCGGCTCTCCCTGGCCAAGCGGCGCTGGCCGAGCGTGACAGACTGGCCAGAGCTCCCGCCCCCTGTCGACGAAAAATGACCCCGGATCGCCCATGAACGCCGTCCTCCTCGCTGTCGTCGCCAGCCTCTTCTGGGGCGTCGGCACCGCCCTGCAGAAGCAGGGCATGGCCGCATCCTTCCCGAAGATCACCCTCCGCAACCTCGTCCGCCAGCTGCCCGTGGTGCTGCGCACCCTGCTGGTGAACCGCGCCTGGGCGCTGGGCCTGCTGGGGATGCTCGCCGGCATGGCCCTGTTCGGGATGGCCCTTGGGCGCGGCGACATCACCGTGGTCCAGCCTGTGGTGTGCCTGACCGGCGTCGTGGCAGCCGGGGTGGGCGTCGGCTTCCTCGGGGAGCGCCTGGGCAGGATGGAGTGGACAGGCATCGGCCTGATCCTGCTGGGGGTGATCCTGGTGGGCGTCGCGGGGGGCAGCCACACCTCCACACTGCCCGCCCCCCTGCCCCTCGCCATCTTCGTGGTGGTGGTCTCTGCGCTGGCGCTGGCCTCCCTGCTGCTGCGGCGCCTGTCCCTGTCCGCGGAGCTGACCCTGAGCTTGGCGGCGGGCCTGATCTACGGCCTGGCCAACATGCTGGGCAAGGTGCTCACCCAGCGGGTGCTCGACGAGGTGGGGGGCAGCTTCGATCTGGACCGCCTGGCCGTGTGGCAGAGCCTGGCCACCGACTGGCCCATCTGGTCCATCCTGGCGGCCAACGTGGCTGCGGGGGTCTTCTACCAGACGGCCTTCGCCAACGGCCGGGCCGCGGTGGTCGGGCCCGTGGTCACCATCATCAGCAACATCCTGCCCATCCTGGGAGCCCTGGCGCTGTTCTCCGAGCGCATCCGGCCGCTCCACGGCCTGGGCATCCTGGTGGTGGTCGCGGGAACGGCCCTGCTCGCCCTCCAGCCAGCCAGAGACGACTCCGAGGGAACAGGCGGCGCATTGCCCGACCCGGCTCCGCCTCGATAGGCTCGAGAGATGGCCACCAAGCTCGACGACGCCCGCCGCTACCGCGACGTGATGAACCAGCGCATCCTCGCGGACGCCGGCAAGGGCATCCAGCGCTTCTTCGCCCTGGACAGCGCGAGCTACCGCCCAGGAGCCCTCGATCCGCTCACCAAAGAGCTGATGGGGTTGGTGGGCTCACTGGTGCTTCGCTGCGACGACTGCGTCTTCTACCACCTGGATCGCGCTGTGAGCCTCGACGCCAGCCGAGAGCAGGTCGAGGAGACGCTGCAGATCAGCTTGGTCATCGGCGGCTCCATCGTCATCCCCCACCTGCGCCGCGCCTGGGAGAGCCTCGACCTGCTGCTCGCGGAACGGGCCCACACCAAGGAGCCCACACCATGAGCACCTCCAGCATCACCCGCGCCCTCGTCGTCAGCGCCAGCCTCGCGGCGGTGGCCTGCGGCGGCCCCAAGAACCTGCACCTGGCCCTTGGCCCCCCCTTGGCGGCCCCTCCCTCCAGCGTCGCCCTGGCGGCCCCCATCCTGCTGGCCGAGCACGATCGCCTCGAGCCCATGGACGCCTTCGGGAAGGGCTACTTCGTCGGCAATATCTGGTTCTCGGGCGGCTACGAGGTGATGCCGGAAGAGGACAACCAGGTTCGCTCCGTCGGCGTCGAGCTGAAAGACCAGGAGCTGTACGCCGATCAGGTCCGCCAGGTGGTGACCGACACCTTCGCACAGCTCCTCACCGAGCACGATCTGGCTTGGCAGCCTGTCCAGACCGGGATCGAGCGCGCCGTCACCAGCCCGCGCTGGGTCCCAACCCGCGGTTCCGGCGACTTCGACGGTCGGGACAACCAGAACCTCCCCCGCTTCGACCTGCAGCCCCAGCCCCTCGACGTGGCCGAGCTACCGGATCTGCCCCCAGGCACGGCCACCGTGCTGGTGCCCATGGTGGTCCACTACTACACCCACAACGGGGGGTGGTTCGTAGGCCAGAGCCTGGGCTGCCCCGCCGGCGCCCGGCTGCGGGTGCTGTGGGCCCTGCACGACGCCACCGGGGGTCAAGTGCTCACCTGGGGCGAGGTGGGCGTGCAGCACCAGCAGGAGTTCTACTACTCCCCCAACTCGGTGCAGCTGCAGGACTACCAGCTCATCGTCGAGGCGGAGCTGGCCACCTGGCTGGACGAGCAGCTGCCGCGCTGACCCCCAGACGCGCCAAAGCCGACCCTCTCGACGAGGGCCGGCCTGGAGGTACGGCAGTATCGGGCGCTACTGCTGGGGGTTCGGGCGGCTGCCGATCTTGACGCCACGGGCGTGGACGCGGGCGCAGCGCTGGCCGAACAGGGGCAGGAACAGGAAGCCGACGCCGTTGAACTCGGCTTCGGTGCGGATGTCCAGCAGGTGGGTGGCCTCGGGGATCTTGGCCAGGGCGTGGTACAGCGCGCGAGACTCTTCGGCGCCGCCCGCGGGGGTGCCGTTCATGATCAGGCCCATGATGGACATCGGAGGCGCAGCGCCCTCGTTCTTGAACAGGTGCGCGAAGTCGATGCCGATGATGTAGGTGCCGCAGGCTTCTTCGGTGGTCTCGCCCATGACGGTGTAGTCGGCCTTGGCGAACGGAATGTTCGCGGCGGGGATGCGGCTGCCCTTCATGGCGCAGCCGGAGAGACCGATGACGGCGAGGGCGGTGAACAGGACCTTCTTCATGGAGGGCTCCAGAGGGGTTGAGATGGACCACCAGGGGTGATCCTCGGGATCGTGAGAACAGACGGGCGAATAACCCCTCGACCCTAGCGCGGTCCAGCCGGTAGGGGCGGCCTGGTATCCTTGGTGGGCTGTGACACGGGTATCGGCCAGATACAGGAAATGAGAGGTCGATCGGTGACTCGATTTTCGGGGCCCCCTGGTACCCCGGCGTGCCCAAAAGGCACGGGGAGGGACGCGCAATAGCGGTCCGGGGGTGGGCATCCCCCCCCCCGCCAGCGAGCAAGGCCGCGGTCATCTCGCGGACCCACTGGCCCGAGCGATGACCACGGCCCCTTCGCGACGACTCGAGGTGCCCACGGCCTGTCGCAGGGGTAGCGTGGCCAACATGAACGGAAAAATGACTTCACAGTGGCGTCTAGGGATTATAAGAAAATGCGTCAGGAGACAGCCATGCCCCGCACTCGCTCGTTGCCAGGCCTCACCCGCGCGCTGGCCATAGCAGCAACACTGACTGTCCTGGCTGGCACGCTGGGGGCCTGCGGACAGGTCCGATCTACGCCCCAGAGGCTGGGCCACGAAGAGGTCAAGCCCAACCTCAACAGCATCCGGGCAGCTCAGATCGCCCATCGCGCCGTGCATGGCAGCTATGTCGAGGTCACCACGCCCGTCCCGCGCACCGAGGCCGAGCTCGACACCAAGACCATGCCCTGGCCCAAGGGCACCAACTTCGACAATCTCGACTGGGCCCCCATCGGCAATGTGGCCGGCATCTACTGGATCGAGCTGACCAACGGCGGCGAGGGCTTCGTGGTCCACGGGCTCATCGATGCCGACGGCGACGGCACCCCCGCCCACTTCACCGCCGCCCGCAACGAAGAAGCCCAGGCCATCACCTCGGAAGGCATCAACTAGGTGTCCCGGGCCAGCGTGTCCGCCCAGCCCTCCGCCCACGGCCTCGCCGATCTCCACCGTCACCTGGACGGCTCGCTCCGCGAAGCCACGGTCCACGCCCTGGCGGCCCAGGCAGGACTCCCTGTCCCTGACGAGCTCGCCTTTCGCCCGGGCATGGGGCTGCAGGAGGCCCTGGCGCGCTTCGCCTTCACCCTCTCGCTGCTTCGGCACCCCCAAGCTGTGGCCCGCGTGGCTGCCGAGATCTGCGAGGATGCGGCCGCCGAGGGCGTCGGCACCCTCGAGATCCGCTTCGCACCGCAGCTGCACACCGGCGCGTCGCCCGCCGCCATCATCGACGCGGCCCTCGAGGGCATGGACGGGCGCGCTGGCCTGCTGCTCTGCGGCCTGTACGGCGAGGACCCCGCCACCCTGAGCGCGCTGGTGGAGCTGGCCGCAGCGCGCCCAGGCGTCGCCGGCATCGATCTGGCGGGAGGCCCGCTGCCCGGCCATGCGTGGCGGCTCGAGGACTACGCGCCCGCGTTCGCCCGCGCCCGCGACCTCGGCCTGGGGCGCACCGTGCATGCCGCCGAGGGGCGCGCGCCCAGCGAGATCCGTAGGGCGGTGCTCAACCTGCACGCCCAGCGCATCGGCCACGGCACCACCCTGCTGCAGGACCCTGGGACCGTGGATCTGGTGATGGAACGGGGCGTGCTCATCGAGGCCTGCGTCAGCTCCAACTGGCACGTGGGGGCCATCGCCCAGATCCAGGATCACCCCCTGCCCCAGTGGCTGCATGCGGGCGTCAAGGCATGCTGCTGCACCGACAACACCCTGCTGTCCGCGGTGGACGCCCCCGAGGAGCTGCGCAGGGTGGCCGCCATCCCAGGCATGGACTCCACCTCGCTGGCCCGCTGCGTCGAGCACGGCCACCAGGGCGCGTTCCGGCGCACCCGGGCCCTGCTCGGTCGCTCCTAGCATGACCTCCTCGGCGCCCGACCCCGCTGGCTGGGACCATGTCGGCGCGGGCGCGCCCCTGCGCCCCTACCAGCGCCGAGCCGTCGGCGACCTGCTGTCGGCCTTGAAGGCCCCGGGTGCCCGAAGCTGCCTCGTGGCCCCACCCGGCGCCGGCAAGACGCGCTGCGCCCTGCACGTAGCGGCCGAGCTGGCCCTTCCGGTGCAGGTCCGCGTACCCACCACCTCCCTGGTGCAGCAGTGGCAGGAGCGCATGGCCGCGGTCTTCGTGTCCGTCGCACAGGGCAGGCCCGCTCCGCCGATCCACGTGGCCACCTACGCCAGCCGTGGCCCACCTCGAGGCGTGGCGCCCGAGTCCCTGTGGGTGCTGGATGAGGCCCACCACCTCGGAGCCGCGTGGGGAAAGGACCTCCTCCAGCAGCTGGCCCCTCAGGCTCGGGTGCTCGGGCTGACCGCCACGCCGCCCTTCGGGGCTCCAGGGTGGAACCGCTTCCTCGAGCTGGTAGGCGACGACCCCGTCATGGTGGAGACCCCGCCGCTGGTGCGCGATGGGCACCTCTGCCCCTACCAGGACCTGATCTGGCCCGTGCTGTCGGACCTGGACGATCTCCCTGAGCTGCGCCAGGTCCACCAGGGCCTGCTGGAGGCCGAGCGCTCCGTACAGGAGGAGCTGGGGTTGTGGGTGTCCTCCCGCCTACGCGAGGACCTCTGGACCCTCACCGAGGCACGCTTCGCCCAGCAGGAGGGCCTGCTCGTGGCCCTGTGCCGCTACCAGCGCGCCCGGGGCTTCTCCCTCCCCGCAGACCTGCCCGGAGATCCCGAGCTGCTGGCGGCCCCCACCCTGCACGACCGCGCCCTGCTGCTGTGGCGCTTCGGCGCCGATCGCCCGGCGGTACGCGCGGCCCTCGAGGCAGCAGGCTTCCGCGCTCGCGGTCGCTCACTGGTACTCCAGGACGATGTCTGCTGGCGCAGCCTGGCCTCGAGCGAGGCGCGGGTGAGGGGCTGTCTCGAGGTGCTGGCCACCGAGACCGCAGCCCGGACCGACAGCCTGCGCGCGCTGGTCCTCACCAGCAGGGACATCGAGGGAGGGCCCCTGGGGGCCAGGCAGGTGCTGAAGGCGCTGGTGAACGACCCCCGCACCGATCCCCTCGACCCGATCCTGGTCACCGGCAAGGTGTTCTGGGTGGACGACGACCTATGGCCCCGCATCGCCCACCGCCTGCCGGCCCTCCCCTGGCTTCCGGTGGACGATCACCACGAGGTGGACGTCTCCCAGTGGCCGGTGGCCGAGCGCATCGGCCTGGCCACACGCCTGCTGCGCGAGGGGATCTGTCGCTGCCTGGTGGGCACCCACCACCTGCTGGGCGAGGGCTGGGACTGCCCCGCGGTCAACTGCGTGGTGGACATGACCGGTATCGTCAGCGCGGTCACCGTCAACCAAGTGCGGGGACGGGCCCTGCGGAGGGACCCCGACGATCCCTCCAAGGTCGCCTCGCTCTGGGAGGTGCTGGCCCTGGCGCCCGGCGCCGCTGGCGGCGAGCGTATGCTCGAGAAGGCGCGCGAGCGCCACCAGCACACCCTGGGAATCGACGGGCGGGGCCGCATCCGCGCGGGCATCGCGCGCATCGATCCGCGGCTGGACCAGGGGCTGGAGGAGCTGGTGCGTGACCTCCCCGCCCTCCAAGCCAGCATGGTGGAGCGCAGCGGCGAAGGTCAGGCCGTGGCCTCCCGCTGGGCGGTGGGAGGGAGCTATGCCGACCGCAGGGTCTGGCGCATCGAAGCCCACCTCCCAGTGACTCCCTGCACCACCTCCCACCGGCCGATCGAGCCATCGGCGGCCTCCCCCCGCTCCCTCGCCCGGCTGACCGTCCGCCGCCGTCGACGTGGCGCCGCCCTCGGAGCCGCCAGCCTGGCCCTGGGCGCCGCCGGCGCCATCGTCGGCCTACCCCTGTTGGGTCTTCCCGCCCTCATCGCCGGGGCCGCCGTGGCCAGCCTGGGCGGCGGCGTCGGCGCCTGGTTGAGCCTGCGGGGGGCCGACCCCCAAGCGCGTCAGCGGGCGATGCTCCGAGCCCTGGCGAGCGCGCTGAGGAGCCTGGACCCCGGGGTGGGAGAGCTGGTGTACGAGGGTGACGAGGCCAGCGTGGAGGGTCCGTCGGAGAGCACCCGTCGTTTCGCCGAGGCTGCAGCGGAGCTGCTGGGGCCAGTGCGCTACCCCCGCTACCTCCTGCTGGAGCCCGACGGCCACGCCTGGCCGGTGCCAGGCGAGCTGGGAGCACGCCGGGACCTGGCCGATGCCTTCGCCTTGGCCTGGGCCGAGCAGCTCGGCGCCGCCGAGGTGATCTTTGCCCGCCAGGGTCGCGGCCGCGAGCTCCTCGAGGCCGCCTGGCGCACTGGGAGCCGCGGGCCGGTGGAGGTGGTGGAGAGCTGGACCTGATCCGGCTAGTCGTCGGCGGCCTGGAACCCCGCTGGGGCCTGCCGGATGTAGAGGTCGTGCTTGCTGTAGGGGATCTCGATGCCCGCGGCCCGCAGCCCATTGTAGATGGCGGTGTTCAGGGCATCCTCGGCCCGGCCCCGCAGCACCGGCGCCTCGACCCAGCCCAGCACCTGGAAGCGCAGCCCCGATGGCCCGAACTCCCGGAAGCGCACCCTCGGCGCGGGCTCGACCTGGAGGTAGCCGCTGTCGATGGCGGCCTGGGTCAGCACCGCGCGCACCTGCTCGAGCTCCGAACCATAGGCCACATCCACCGTGGAGCGCACGCGGCGCATCTCGTGGGGGCCACCCGCCTCGTTGACGATCTTGGCGCCGGCGATGACCGCGTTGGGCACGATCACTTCGAAGTCGTCCCGGGTGAGGATGCGGGTGGTCCGCACGCCGATCTCCGTGACCATGCCGCGCTCGCCGCTGCCCAGCACCACGAAGTCCCCCAGCTTGTAGGGGGCGTCCGCCATGATGAACAAGCCCGAGATGAGGTTGGCCACCGTGTCCTTGGCCGCGAAGCCCACAGCCACGCCCACCACACCGGCCGAAGCGATCCAGCCCGTAGCGTCGATCTTCCAGGTGAGCAGCACGAAGTAGACAGCGCCACCCCAGACAACGGCCTTAGCGGCGAGCTCGAAGATGGGCCTGCTGCGGACCTGGATCAACTGGAAGCGCTCGTTGGCGGACATGAACTCGAGCATCAGCGCAGCCACCTTGCTAGCGGCCACCGCCCACATGATGATGACGATGCTCTTGACCATCGAGGCGACGATGAAGGGGCCAGGCTCCGGGACCGCCAGCACCGCCAGCGCCGCCCAGAACCCCAGGAGCAACACGGTGATGAAGACCGGCTTCTGCGTGATGGCAACCACCTTGTCGTCCAGGTCGGTCGCGGTCTTCCTGGCCAGGCGAGCCAGGCCCCGCACGAAGATCCAGCGCGCCAGGCCAGCCAGGAGGACGGAGCCCGCCACGATGACCAGCGCTCGGGTCCAGGGCTGCGCCAGCCATCCCTCGTTCCAGAGCACCTTCAGCTGTTCCACGGACATGCCATCCTCCGATGCGAACCCACGCCAGGGTATGCTACCGTGCCTGCGATAACATCCCGGACGCCGCGTCCAATGGAGGAGACATGAAGCCCATCGCCCTGCTGATTCTCTTGCCCCTGTTCGCGACGGCCGGCTGCGAGCTCAATCCAGGCGAAAAGGACGACACCGGGCTGAACCCCGAGGGTGACGCAGACGCAGACGCAGACGCGGACACCGACACCGACGCCGACGCCGACGCCGACGCCGACGCCGACTCCGACGCCGACGCCGACGCCGACGCCGACGCCGACGCCGACAGCGACGCGGACACAGACTGCGAGTGGGCCGACGACGCGGTGATCGCCGACACGGGCCTGCCCGACGCCTCGGTGGAGTTCGAGCCCTATTACTTCATCGCCTCAGCGGTCCTGATGATCGACGACAACGAGATCTGGGACTTCGACTACGATGGCGAGGCCAACAGCTCCTATGTCGAGTTCGTGTTCTTCGGCGACTCCAGCAGCGGCTACGCGGAGCTGTGCAGCATCATCTACGACGGCAGCACCGCCACCGAGACCACCTCCCCCTGGAAGACCAGCAGCGGCGGTCAGGTCTACGGCGCCTTCGACCTCGACCTCGCCGACGGCTACACCGACTGTGGTGTGCTGAACGCGGGCGACTGGGACACCACCGACATGCGCGAGGTCCTCGAGAACCACAAGTGGGGGGTGGGCATCGGCGAGATGGTAGACGTCAAGACCGATCTCAAGCCCGCCGTCGAAGACGCCGGCCTGGACTGGGACAACGACTGGGCTCCCTTCGTCAGCTCCGGCTACCTGTACTGGGACCTGCTGGGCGGCGCCTACGAGTGGATGTACACCTTCGGCTACGACACCAGCTGCGACGAAACCATCATCGACACCGACGGCTACCTCACCCCCCTGCCCATGCCCACCAGCGGGCCGCTGGACAGGGGCCTGTGGATCCCCAACGGCTTCTACTACATCGACGCCAAATATCTGGCCAAGTAGACCGCCCCGGGACGATGTAGCAGCCCTCACCGGCCAGACGAGCCTCGGTGGACACATGGCCATCTCCGCATAGGATCGGCGGGCGGAAACAGCCGCACCCCATCCCTCAGGAGAAGGACCATGGAAGCCAAAAAGCAGGCCATCATCACGGCCCTCGAAGACGCAGGCGAGCCCGTCCGCCCCGGCGACATCGCCGCCGCCACCGGCATCGACAAGGCCCAGGTCTCCAAGCTGATGAAGAAGCTACAGGCCGAAGGCAAGGCCCACTCCCCCAAGCGCTGCTTCTGGGCCGCTGGCGCCGGGGCCTGACCCAGCCACCCAGCGGAACCATCAGGGTTGGTCGGGTGTCCTCACCTGGACCATGACCGCCGCACGCCGCCTCGCCCTGCTCCTGTCCCTCTCCAGCTGCGCCTGCAGCCTGGGGGCGGCCGAGCAGGAGCCCCCCTCCCCCGCCCCGGCGGTCGATGTCCAGCCTCCACACTGGGGCCCCGCCCTGGTGGACGCGGTCCCCCACCTGCGCCAGCGACCGGACTTCTGCGGCGAGGCCTGCGTGGCCATGGCGATGCAGGGCCTGGGTCACGACGTGGACCAGGACATGGTCTTCGCGCTGACCGGCGTGGACCCCACGCTGGGACGCGGCGCCTGGACCCCGGAGCTGAAGCGCGCCGTGGAGCAGCTGGGCTTCGATCCTGGGCCCGTGTGGGAGCGGCTGGACCACGCCCCGACCCCCGAAGACCTGGACCGCTCCTGGTCGGCGCTGCATAAAGATCTGGCGCAGGGCATCCCCAGCATCGTCTGCATGCGCTACGACGAGGGCCCCGCAACCACCGAGCACTTCCGGCTGATCCTGGGCTACGATCCCGTCAGTGACGAACTGCTATACCACGAGCCCGCCGAGGACGACGGGGCCTGGCGTCGCATGGACCGGGGGCGCTTCCTGACGCTCTGGCCCCTCGAAGGCAGCCAGAGCTGGGCGCTGATCCGGCTGCGGCTCGACCCCGCGCAGCTGCGCCCGCCCGTGCGCACCGAAGGCCACTCGGCAGGGGACTACGCCCAGCACGTGCGAAGCCTGCGCGCCCAGCTCCCCGAGGGCTTCAGCGTGGTGGTGGAGCCGCCCTTCGTGGTGGTGGGTGACGAGGCCGCCGCGGTGGTCCAGGCGCGGTCGCGGACCACGGTGCGCCGCTACTCCCGCGCCCTCGAGCAGGACTTCTTCGAGCGCCGCCCCGGGGAGATCTACACCATCTGGCTGTTCGCGAACGCCGAGTCCTACTACCACCACACCAAGGAGCTGTGGGGCGAGGAACCCGACACCCCCTACGGCTACGCCACCGAGACCTACCACGCCCTGGTGATGAACATCGCCACCGGCGGCGGCACCCTGGTGCACGAGATCGTACACCCCTACGTCCACGCCGACTTCCCCGCCTGCCCCCAGTGGCTCAACGAGGGGCTGGCCAGCCTGTTCGAGCACGTCTCCATCCAGGACGACCACATCGTGGGTCACACCAACTGGCGCCTGCGCGGCCTGCAGCAGGCCATCGAGCACGACGTGGTGCCCAGCTTCGAGTGGCTCATGCAGCGAAGCTTCGAGGAGTTCTACGGCGAGGATCCCGGCACCAACTACAGCCAGTCCCGCTACCTCTGCCAGTACCTGCAGGAGAGAGGCGTGCTCCGGGACTACTACGCCAAGGTCCGCACGAACCAGAGGACCGACCCCACCGGCTGGAGCACCCTGGTGGAGCTGCTGCGGATCGAGGACGAGGCCGCCTTCATGACCGAGTGGCAGGCCTGGGTGATGACCCTGGAGGAGTAGCCACGATCAGGGCTGCAGTCCGATGGCCCCCGGGATGAAGTCGAGACCGGAGCCGAACTCGGACAGGCCCAGGTCCGTGAGCTCGCCCTGGGAGAAGCGCACGCGGCGCACCCCCTGGTTCTCGGTCAGCAACACCAGGCCCTTCAGAGGACCACGGGAGACCATGGCCGCCGCGGTGGGGAGCTGGGGTGCCCCACCATGGTAGTCGAGCTCGCCCGCGAGGCTGTAGGGCTGCGCGGCCCCAGCCTGGTAGTCCAGCACGAACAGCGCATTGGAGTAGCCCGACAGCACCACCGCCATGTCGCCGTAGGGCGAGGCCACGATGTCCACCGGATCATCGATGTCCTCCAAGACCTGCAGCGGCTCGAGGCCCGCAGCGCTCACCGCGGCCACGGCGACCCTGTTGGGAAGCCCCGAGAAGAAGGAGTTGTCCCCGATGAGCAGGGTGGCGTCGTCGAAGCTCAAGGCGGCCCCCGCGAAGATCGCCTCGTCGTCGCCGAAGGCATCCGCGCCCCCGAGCACCACAGGCGCCTCGCCAGGCTCGAGCAGGAAGGCGTCCTCGCCCCCACCTGCTCCCCCAGCCTCGCGGCCCACCAGCAGCGCCCGATCCAGCCGCCCATGCATGAAGCCCAGCCACGCCGGCAGCTTGGCCTCGAGCACCCGCTCGGCCGGGCCGATCTCGCCGCTGTCGCAGTCGATGGGAGCACGGTACAGGCCGCCGCCGTTCTCGACCCAGTTGCCATCCACGATCCAGGCCCACTCCCCCGAAGGGTCCGAGATCACGGCCGAGGCGTAGAACGCCCCCTCGAGGCTCCCATGGATCACCCGCACCTGGTCGGCCCCCTGGGCCTCGAACACCCCCAGGCTGCCGTCGTCGTGAGCCACCATGCCGATGGACCCGTCGGGGGTGAAGGCCACATGGCCGCCGTAGCCCCGGCCCATCTCCACCCGCGAGCCCGAGTCCTGGATCCCGCCATCGGCGCTCAGGGTGAACACGCCCCAGCTCTGGGCCTGAGCGCCCGAGGCTGCGTAGGGGTAGCCGACCATCACCAGACGATCCCGGTCCGCCGGCTGGGGGGTGGCCCGGCAACCCTCGGCCACGGGGCTGCCGGTGTCCGCCGAGCCCGTGTCCGCCGCGGTGTCGTCGGGGAGCGTGCCCGGGTCGTGGCGACCAAGGCCATCGGGATCACAGGCCGCGTTGCCGAGGGTGAGAACAAGGATGAACGAGGTGCGCGTGCGCATGGGCAGCTCCGAGCCGCTGTCCGCGGGAACGCGACAGCCGATGGGTGTCTCTATTTCATCTCGTCCAGCTGCCGCAGCCAGGACTCCAGCAGAATCAGCACCCACAGCGCGCCGCCGTGGTAGCGCTCGCCTTCGAGGTGCGCCCGGACCATGACGCGCACCGGATCCGGCTGCCACAGACCCCAGGGGGCGTCGTACAGACGCTGGGCCCGCGCCCGCAGGAAGGGAGCGCCCTCGTGCCGCAGCCAGCGGTTCAGCGGCGACGGCCAGGAACGCTTGGGCCGATCGTAGACCGTGCGCGGCACCTTGCCCTCGAGCAGCTTGCGCATGGGCCACTTGGGCTTGGGCAGCCCCCAGCGGGTGCGCACCTTCCAGGCACCGGGGATGCCGTTGAGGTAGGAATACAGCGCCGTGTCGAGCATGGGGAAGCGGTGCTCGATGCCGCAAGCTGCGGCCATGCGGTCGGCGCGGGCCAGGATGTCCTCGGGCAGCCAGCCCCGCTGGAAGATGGCCAGCAGCGTGTTGATGGGGTCGGAGTCGATGCCCGCATACAGCGGCAACAGCACGTCGCGGCGCAGCTGAGGGCGGGCGGGATCCCGCCCCAGGATCGCGACCCGGGCGGAATGATCGAAGACCTCGGTGCCACCGGCCAGGCGCTGCAAGCCGTAGCGCATGGGACGCAAGGCCAAGTCGGACAGGCCGGCGCTGCGCAGTCCCTCCTCGACCCGGCAGCGCAGCCGAGCCGTGGCCCTGTCCAGGACCCCGACCTGCTTCATCACAAGCGCCAGCGCCGCCAGGTGGCCGCCGGCGAGCAATTCGTCGCCGCCAGCCCCGCTCAGGACCACGCGCACGTCTCGGCGCGCTGCGCGCAGCAGCACGTACTGGCCCACCGCCGCGGGATCGGGCAAGGGCCCACCCATGGCCCGGGTGCAGCGCTCGAGGGCGTCATCGAAGCCGTCCGCGCCCAGCTGGACCTGCTGCAGGGGCAGGCCGTGGAGCTTGGCCACCCGCCCAGCGAAGGCCGCCTCGTCGACCCCGGACTCCGGGAAGTGCAGATGGAAGGCCCGCACATCCAGACCCTCCTGCACGGCAGCCAGGGCCAGCGCGGTGGAGTCGGTGCCCCCCGATAGAAGCAGCCCCACCGGAGTGCCCGTGCGCCCCCGACGGGTCACGGCCCGGCGCAGCAGCCGGTCCAGCTCGTGGACGCCGTCGCCGCTGCTGGGCATCCCCGCAGAGCACGAGGCCATGGGGACCCGCACCCGCTGCTCGATGCGCGTGCCGTGGCGATCGAAGCGCAGGAGGCAACCCGGAGGGAGCGACTGGACCTCACGCAGCAGCGTGCGCGGGGCATGCACGTAGCGAAAGGCCAGGTACTCACACAGGTGATCGCGGTCCAGCTCCCGGGACACCCAGGGCAGCAGCGTCAGGCGATCGGGCAGGGACGCCACCGAGCAGCGCTGGCCGGCGACATGGTAGTAGAGCGGCCGCAAGCCGAGGGGGTCCCGGGCCAGGAACAGCACCTGCTCCTGGCGATCCCACACCGCGATGGCCCAGGCGCCATCCAGACGGTCCAGGCAGGCGGGCCCCCAGGCCTGCCAGGCCTCGAGCAGCACCTCGGCATCCCCCGGGAGTGTCCCTCCCCGCTGGTCGCCTCCCGACACATGCCGGGCCAGGTCGACGTGGTCGTAGAGCCGACCGTCGAAGGCGAGCACGTACCGATCGGAGACGATCGGCTGGCGTCGCCCCCCCAGGGCCACCATGTTGCGGTGCTGCGCCAGGAACGCTGGGCCTTCCTCGAAGAAGCCTTGCTGGTCAGGCCCCCGCAAGGCCACCGCCCTGGAGAGGCGCAGCCCCAGCTCACGATCCGGCGCCGAGCCGTGATCCACGATCGCTGCGATTCCGCCCAAGGCCGCTCCTGTGCGAGAGAGTACAGCATGGCCCGCTGGAGAAACCTGTCAAGTCAGCGGGCGGATCAGGGCCGGGCGGGGAGCGCAGGCTGCCGGCCGCCCAGGGCTGTACAGATGGGAACCAGGCCGGCCCCCGGCCCAGGAGGCACAGTCAACACTCCGTACCAGAGACCTGGCTCAACCACCAGGGGCACCAAGGCCTCCCGCCAGGGCTGCAGGCCGTGGGGAAGCGAGCCCGTCTCGCAGCGCCCCGCGGGCTCCATAGGCACCACCAGGCTGCCGCCGCCCGCAGCGGCCAAGGCGCCAGGCAGCGCCGCAGCGCAGGCCGCCGGGCCCGCCGGGCAGCACTCGGGCCCCAGCTCCAGCAGCACCAGGTCGTCGCGCGCCGCCGCGATGGGTCCCAGCAGATGCCAAGCGCGTCCGTCACGAAGCGGCAGGGTGACCACCACCCCCGACCGCGGCGATCGCTGCGCCAGCTCGTCCGCCAGCCGCCCCAGCTCCAGTGCGCCACAGATGCTGCTGTCCTGGAACGCCTCGGTGGGCCGCCAGCCGTCCGTCCAGCCAGCAAAGAAGCCCTCGGGCGCGACCGTGCCCTCCTCCTGGACCCGCAGCTGTGCCATGCCATCCCAGAAGTACAGGTTGGCCATCACCAGCAGCGTCGCCCCGAAGGACAGAGGCAAGGGGCCCAGCAGCACCCGCCCCCAGCTGGGCGCTCCGGGGCTGGACCCGCGGCGTAGCTGGGCCGGGGTCAGGGCCAGCCCAGCGAGCACCAGCCAGCCCAGGCTGGCGCCGGCCAGATAGCGAGCCTGCAAGCGCTCACCCATCATAGCGGCCACACCCAGGGCGGCCCCTGTCCCCAGGAAGAAGACCACGATCCGGAAGCTCCGCCGTGGCGCGGCCACCACACAGCCCGCCAGCGCAAGGCCTGCCAGGGGAGCGAGCTGGGTCCAGCTCTCGCGTTGTAGCAGCCCGAACAGCACCCCCGCCCCAGCCACGACCCACGACCCCAGGCCAGCAGCCGTCGGAGGCGACGGCTGCCACCACGAGCCCAGCAAGCCCATGGCAGGCTCTGGCCTGAGCAGCGGCCCCAGGAAGGGGAGCGCCACCAGGGCCCCGAGGGCCAGGCCGGCTCCCAGCCAGGGCAGGCAGCGCCGTCCGCCCAACATCGGCGCCGCCAACAGCAAGACACCAGCGGGCAGGGCGATGGGCTTGGCGGCGGCCGACAGGCCCCACAGCAGGCCCCCCGCCACCAGGGCGAGCCGCGGCCCCGAGGTGCTGGGAGTCGCGCCACCCACCCGCAGCGCCCCCCACCAGCCCAGGCCCGCTCCCCAGGCCACCAGGCACACGGCGAGGGCATCGCCGCCGCGCAACAAGCTGCCGTGGACCAGCAGGGGCGCGACCGCCGCCAGCAGCGCCACGGAGCGACCATCGCGGCCATCGGTGAGGACCCGGCCCATGAGCCAGGCCGCTCCGACCGTGGCCAGGCCAGCGGTGATGGAGAGCAGCAGCGCAGCCTGCGCGGCCCCACCACCGGCGAGCGCGAAGAGACGGATCAGCAGCGGATGCAGCGGGTAGGGGTGAGCGAAGATCCCCGTGGTGGCGGCAGCGGCGGCGCCAGGGGCGTCCGGACCGAAGGCCCCGCGCAGGTCGTGGCCCCACAGCAGGCCGAAGCGCACCATCGCCCCCACGGCCAGGCAGAAGGCCAAGGACAGAAGTGGGGCATCTCGGTACGGTGGGGGGGCGAGAGACATAGGGCAACAGGCTAGCGCTACGGGCCAGCGGCGTCGAGGGATTAGCGCCCGAGGTCCACGCGCATGCCCAGGGTCGGGGCATCGCGGTCCTCCGCCCAGGTCGCGCCGATCTCGAGGCCCAGGCAGTCGCAGCGGGATGCGTAGTACAGCCCGAGCTGCTGCTCCACGAAGGCACCGTCGGCCACGGACCAGCGCGCGCGGGCCCGGGGCTCCCAGCGGTCTGCTCCCCAGGGCAGCTGCCAGGCTGCACGGGCGCTGAGCTGGCCAGCTGGCTCGGCCTCCTGGAGCACCAAGACGCCGGCGGCGACCGTGAGGACTTCGGTCTGCCGGCCGGCCTCGAGCCAGGCCAACCCATCCTGCACAGGCTCACCCGCTGGCAGAGTCGCAGAGCCCTGCAGCCGCCCCCACCAAGGCCCCTGCCTCCACCAGGCCTGCAGCGCGGGCGTGAGGCCCAGATCGCTCCAGGGCAGCTCGGCGCGCAGGGTGATGGGTACCGCCGTGCTGCTCAGCCAGCGGCTCTCGACGCGGGGCCCCAGCCACAGCGCGGGGGAGCTTCCCAGCCGCGGGTAGAGCTCGTCGAAGCCGGGCTGCTCCACCGCCAGCGCGCCCCCCAGCACCACGGACGGGCGCAGCAGGTGGCGCAACGGGCCGTGTTCGCCCCACAGGGGCAGGGCGGCGCGCAGCTCGGCGTCGAGGCGGGCTTCGCTCAGGGCGTCGCCGCTGACCGCGTCCATGGTGGGCTCGAGGGGCTGCACCAGCAGGCCCTCCCCAAGGACAGCGCCCTCCAGCTCCAGGGCCCCCAGCGGCCGGCCCACCGCCAGCCCCAGCGCGGGTCGAGCCAGCAGCCAGGCCCGCGCCAGGGCCACCGGCGAGCTGCCGTAGCCACCCAGCCCGAGGTCCAGCGAGGCGGAGGGCGAGATGGCCTCGGCGTCCCGGGAAGGCCGCGATGCCACCAGCCCAACCAGGCGCTGACTGGCACCCCCAGGGGCCTGGAGGCCGTCGTGGTCCAGGCGCAGGGGGCCCAGCCCCAGCAGGCCCCGAAGCTCGTGGTAGCCCTGCTGGCGACGGGTGAAGTCCAGCTCGAAGTCGTCCCGGTAGTCCGGATCGCTGGCCAGGCTGCCGGACACGGCGCTGCGCAGGCTGCGGTCCACGTAGCCATGCTCCACGTCCACCATGCCGCGCAGCGCCTGGTCGAGGCTGTCCCAGCCGGCCGATAGATCCAGCTCTCCCCCTCCCTCCCGCGGCAGATCCCAGCGCAACTCGCTGTCCAGGCGGACCCCGCGCTGCTGGCGCCAGGCGGGCTCCAGGGTGAGATCCAGGGCCTGCCCGAGGGCCAGGAAGACGGGCTGACCCAGCTCGAGGCCGTCGCGGGTCCAGGCCACCCGCGGCGCCAGCAGCCCGGATCGACGCGGCCCCAGGGGAAACACGCCCGCAGGCAGGGGCAACACCGGGCAGCCCGCCACCCGAAGCAGGCCTCCGACGAAGACCGCGCCGCGCTCCGGTTCCACCCGCACCCGCCAGGCCTGCACACTCCAGGGCTGCCGGGGACCGTCACAGGCGCAGAGGCTCAGGCTGACGCCGTCCAGGAGCGCCACGCCATCGGGGAGCAGCTCGAGGCGAGCGAAGCACAGCCGGCCATCCGAGCGCTCCCAGCAGCCGTCCTCCAGCACCACCCTGCTACCATCCAGGGCCAGCTCGACCCGCTCGGCGTGGATCATCCCCCCCTGTAGCGGCGCGCGCACCGCGCCCTCACCCCGCAGGCTCCCCTGCTCCACCACGATGCGGTCGGCCTGGAGCTGGAGGCCTTCTGCGTCGCCCTGCTCGGCACTCGCCGCTGTGCTGAGCAGCAGGCCGGCGACCAGCGCAGCTGCGCTCACCTGATCCCGAGGAGGTCCCGGACGGCACCCACCAGGAAGATGGAGCCGGCCGCCACCACCTCGCCTCCGCCGGCCCGGGCCAGGGGCAGCGCCTGCTCGATGGGACCGGCAGGCATCACCGGGATGGACAGCCCCTCGAGGGCACTGGCCACCTCACCGGGCGCCATGGCGCGAGGGTGTGAGCCGGCGGTGGTGAGGATCCGATCCACATGTGGCGCGAGCAGCGCGCCGATGGCGCGGATGTCCTTCTCGCGGGAGGCTCCCAACAACAAGGTGCGGCGCGGCCGCTCGCTGCGCCCTCGCAGGTAGGCCGCCAGGGTGACGGCGCCATCCACATTGTGGGCCGCATCGACCAGGATGTCGGGCGCCAGCCACTCGAGCCGACCCGGGATGCGAGCGTTGGCCATGCCTACGCGCACGGACTCTTCATCGCAGGCCAGCTCGAGGGGCAGCAGATCCAGCACCGCCAGGGCGACCGCCGCGTTGTCCACCTGGTGGTGCCCAGCCATGCCCACGCTCAGACCCCGGCGCTTGCTGCACGGGCCCTGCCAGGCGAAGCCCGAGCCATCGCGCATCAGATCGAAGTCCTCGCCGTAGACCACCAGGCGGGAGCCCCGGGTCTGGGCCATGGAGCGCACCACCCGCAGGGCGTCCGGGGGGATGCCGCCCACCGCCACGGGCAGGTCCGGCTTGAGAATGCCAGCCTTCTCTCCAGCGATGCACGCGATGTCCGGCCCCAGGACCTCGGTGTGATCCAACCCCACGGAGGTGATGGCGCCCACCACGGGCTGGACGATGTTCGTGGCGTCGAGCCGCCCGCCCATGCCCACCTCGATCACCGCCACGTCCACCTCGACGGTGGCGAAGTGCAGGAATGCGGCGGCGGTGATGGTCTCGAAGTAGGTGAGCGCCTCTTCGGCCTCGTCGAGCTCGATGAGGTCCCGGCCCAGTGTGCGCCCGAGCTCGCCGACCCTGACCAGCAGGGCATCCAGGCTGCGATCGCCGATCTCGCATCCATCGACCTTGATGCGCTCGTTGACCCGCTGCAGGTGGGGCGAGGTGTACAGGCCCACGCGGTAGCCCTGCTGCCGAAGGACCTCGGCCACCATGTGGCAGACGCTGCCCTTGCCGTTGGTCCCGGCGACGTGGACGATGGGGTAACGATCCTGGGGCGCCCCGAGCGCCCGCATGAAGCGGCGCATACGGTCGAGCCCGAGCCTGACGCCGTGCAGCGCTGCTGCCGCCAGGACGGGATGATCCCTCATAGGTGACCTCGCCGGGACGCCACCGGCACGGGTGCCGGACAGAACCCCCCCAGGCTATCGCGCGAGCAGGGCCCAGGTCCAGGGTCCATGGAGGGCTAACCGTCCTCGAGCACCTTCCAGAAGGACCCAAAGCCGATCCACAGCTCCCCCGCCAGGTAGCGTGTGCCGCTGCGATCGCTGGAACGCCGGGCGCGCAGGTAGCCGTTGATCTCCTTGGCGGAGCCATCTGCGTGGTCCTCAGGCCGCTGCAGGTTCATCACCAGGCGAGTGATGCCGTGGCTGCCCTTGTGCACCATGGTGATGGTGCCGTCGTCGTCCACCGCCACGACGACGGCCACGTGGGTGATGGGATCATCCAGCCTGCCGTTGCCGTTTTTGTCGTAGGTGTTGGCGAAGAACGCCACGTCGCCGACCCAGGGACGCTTGCGGTGGTGGTAGACCCCGGCCCGCTTGGCCATGGTCAGCATGGACTCGCTGGACCCCGCGAGCTGCAGCCCCGCGCGGGCATGGGCAGCCATCACCAAGCCCGAACAGTCGTAGCGGAAGCTCTCCCCGTCGTGGCGCAGCTTGCCAGCCCCCACGAGCTGCGCGGCGCTCTTGGCGACATCTCCCCCGCGCTTGCGCGCCTTGGCGCTCACCGGAGCATCCGTGGCGCTGCCCGTGGCTCCGGCGGTGGACGCCTCCTGGTCGCGAGGCTCACTGGTGGGCTCGAGGTCGTCCCAGACCGAGCCGTCGGCGGCGCCCAGTCCCTCTTCCATGACCACAGGCTCTGGTGCCTTGCCCAGGGTCCCGAGGGGCCCTGGGTAGACATAGAAGCCGTGGGCGCAGCCCTGGCCTACCAGGCACAGCAGCACCTGCCAGGGCATCACGAGGGGGGACCGGACTGACACGTCAACACTCTACCCGAGAACGGGTCGAATGTTGAGACACCGGCGCCCGCCATCGCAGTCACCCGCGCCCGGACGAAGCTCAGCGGCGACGCTTGCGCGCTGTCAGAGCAGGCAGCGCATCACGACCTTCCCTGGCGGGGTACCCACCGGGCCCAGATGAAATACCTCGTGCCATACCCGCCGCTTTACGCCCTTTTGCCGCGGCTTTTTCTATACTTCCTTCCTGTTGTTTTCTATACGTGCCGTCGATTGTCTCCACTACCGTCCTGTTGTACACCCTCTCGTGCCCGCCAATGCCCGATCAGAAGGCCTGCTCCCAGAGCAGGTAGAGGCTGGGGGAGACGTCCGCCACAAACTCCGGAGTGGCGGTCACAGGCCCCGCCAGGACCAGCCCCGCCAGGGCCGGCTGGCCCCCAAGTACGTCCACCACCACGAAGCTACCCGCGGTCCAACCCAGCGCGGTGACCCAGCCGTCAGGAGGGGTGAGGCCATAGCTGGGCTCGAGGGTGGCCCCACCGAGCACGCCGGCCTCCAGGCCACCGCTCAGCTGCACCTCGTCCAGCCAGGCGAAGCCCAGGGGTACAGAGATGTGCCGCACGGGTGCCACCCGCAGCTCTCCCCGGGTGACCAGCTTGCTGGCGCCGACCGCCAGGTCCGCGGGCACCGAGCGCATGTTGTCCACGCCCCCCAGCACCTGCAGTCGATGCTCCACCTGCCCCCAGGAGCGGCCCACCCTGGCCTGGCCTGCCAGGGCCACGCGGGGGTGGGGGGAAGTGACGCCCCCCATGCTGGCACCCAGGCCAGCCCAGCGCTGAGTGCTGGCGGGCACGAAGCCGCCGTGGGCGCTGACGGTGAGGCGGTGTCCCCGCAGCGGGAAGAGCCAGTCTACCGAGGTGTCCCAGACCCAGGTGGCGCCGGCATCCACCGCGTAGCGCCCCCGTTCCGTGGGGCGAAAGTCGGGGTCGAGCAGAGAACCTGAGCCCCACAGGTACAGCCGGTAGGGGCGCCAGCGCCGATCCTGGAGAGGGCCCCAGCTGCGGCCCACCGCAGCCCGCGCGCCGACCTCGTCCACCTCGTCACGGAAAACATATGTGTCGTAATACCAATGAGTCTCGTGCTGGCGGCGAAAACGCAGGGCCAGGTAGCCCTCTATGCGACCCGAGCTGAGGTTCCACACGGTGGGGAAGGCCGAGACCACGGTGGTCCAGCGACTGGGCCAGCGGTCGTTGGCGCGGTCGTGCTGTCGCAGCAGACCGTCGGGATCCAGCACCACCCGCCCTGGGACCTCGTCGAGGGTCAGGACCACTTCGTCGCCCCCGGCCAGCGGAGCGAGCACGACGCGCGCGTCGTCCAGCACCACCACGAGGGGCTCGTCGGGTGCCCCCGAGGACGCGTCTCGCTGGATGCGGACCTGGGCTTCCGCCCGGTCACGCGACACAACAAGCCTGTAGTCTTGAACGATATCAAGTAGTTCCGACGGAACCAACCAGTCTGGCACCGGCCCGCCGGCCAGCAGGTCCGCTGCAACCAACGCGACCGGCTCCCCCATGGCCGCCGCACGACCAGCCACCACCGCGCCCGGCAGGCGAGGGTCCAGGACCTCGAGCAGGTCATCGGTGACGGTGTCGCCCGGCCAGGGTTCTCCCATGACCTCGCTGACGTAGGGCACGCTGCCCGAGTACAACAGCTCGTCGATCTGAGGCAGCCAGGAGAACCACCGCAGCAGGCCCTGGGCCGTGGGGGCCTCCTCCAGGGCCCGTGACGCCAGGACCGCAGCGGTGAAGTCGCGCTGGCGCTGATCCGGCAGGGCCCGCCACAGCCCCGCCTCGAGCAGCCCGTGCCCCACCGCTTGCTGGTGGAGGTGCCTCAGGCCCGGGTTCAAGCGAAACGCTCGGGTGGACAGGAACAGCAGCCCCGGCCCGGGACGGGCCAACCGGCGCATCAGGGGCGCATCCACCACCGCCAAGTCCAGGGACTCGCCCTGCGGCCAGACCGCCTCGAGGCTGCGCCGCAGCCAGCGCTGGCGCGCCTTGGTCAGCCCGTAGCGGGAGACCACCGGCAGATCGCCCACGGCGGTCTCGAGGATCTCCAGGCGACCGCCAGGGATCACCGCCAGCCCCACCCGCTCGCCGTGACCCTGCCAGCTCAGCTCGGCAGCCCCTGCGCTGTGGCCCACAGCACCCACGGCCCCCTCGGGGATGCGCACCCGAACATCCCAGTCGGCCTCGAGGACGCGACCACGGGCGTCCAGGGGAACCGGGTACCACCCTCCATTGAGGAACAGCCCCTGGCCCGGGACCCGTCCGACCGCGCCGTAGCGATCCGGCAGGTGCGCCTCGAAGTCCAGGCAGCTCCCCTGGCCTTCGCGCCAGGACACACTGCCGGCGCCGGGGCCCCTGGGCCAGGTGCGGAGCGCGCTGCGGTCGTCGGGGGGGGCGGGCAGGGCCCCGAGGTAGTCCACAAAGCTGGCGGGCTCATCGCCAGACCAGCACAAGGCCCCGGTCACCGCGCGCAGGTCCTCTGAGACCGTGGCGTCGAGGACGAACGCCTGCGCCGCGAGGGGGTGGAGCAGCAGCGCGCACACCGAGAGCGCCCTGCGCGGCCAGCGCGCGGGGCCGAACCCCGGGGCGACGGCGGATCCGGGCAGACTAGTAGACGAACCCCAGCCCGCCATTGATGGAGGTGAGCTGCCCCGGCGCGAACTGCACGGCCATGCGCAGCTGGACGTCGCCGGAGAGCACGCGGAAGCCTCCACTCAGGGCAAGGTGGCGCAGGGCGTCGGTGTAGCCTTCGCCCTTCTTGAAGCCGGAGACTCGACCGATGCCCAGCTCCTGCTGGAGGTCTTCGTCGATGCGCGGAGCGGCATGGACGATGACCTGGCCCACCCCCAGGTACGGGCTGAACTGAGCCTGGTTGATGCCCACCAGGCTACCGAAGGGCAGCGTGTAGCCGAGGGTGGCGGAGTAGTCCAAGGCGCCCAGCTCGAGCTCGCTGTTGCCGACGTAGCCCGAGTACCCCACCTGGATGCTGAGGTCCGGGATGGGGTGGTAGCCTTCCCACAGGCCCCAGCGCCCGTAGCCGCTGAAGATGGTCTGGCGGGAGAAGGCGATGTAGCCGAGGTTGCCGCCGATCTCGAGGGACAGGGGCAGGCCCTTGCGCGCGCTGAGCCAGGGGATCCACATCACCGCGTTGGGCTCGCCGGTCTCGTTGACCCGGGCCCAAGGCGACGGCTGACCGGAGGAGCCATCCTTGGTGTCGATGAAGGCCACCGTGGAGGAGAGCCCCACGTCGAAGCCAAAGACCCCCAGGGTCTCGCCCGGAGCCATGGGCTTGTTGGAGATGGCCAGGCCGAGCTGGTTGACCACGAGCTCGTAGGTGTCCATGGCGACGGCCTGATCCACCGGGGAACCGTTCCATGTGGCCAGGTTGGAGAGGACCACGTCCTCGGCGGCGGTCGCGGGGCCGCTGAAGCAGACAGCGCCGAGGCTGCTGACCGCCAGGGTCGTCATGGACCTGAGCATGGCACTCCTCACTGGGAAGACGTCGGATGAATCCTACCCGGCGCCCCCCCCGCCATCAAGCCGAGGAAGCCTACAGATAGCCAAGGGCCTTCAATTTCTCGATCTCGGCAGGATCGAGCTCTACGGTGGTCTGGAGCTCCTGGATGGCGGCGAGGAACTTCTCGCCCTCGTCCGCGAAGCGCTTCTTGCCCGCGTCGAGCACGTCGATGGCCGCGCTGGTCTGGCCAGCCTTCTTGAGCTCGTTGGCCACGGACATGTACAGCGGTGACTTGACCTGGACGGCGTACTCGCCCGCCAGCTGCTCGAGCAGGGCGCTGGCCTGTGCGCCGTCGCCGCTGCGAGCCAGGGCCTGGAGCTTGATCTGCTGTGCCTGCCACACCAGGGCCTTGTCGTCCACGGCCATGCCGATGGCCTTGTCGGCCTGCAGGACGGCGGTGGGGTAGTCCGCGGCATCCAGGGCGGCCTGGGCGGCCTCCTTGACGTCGGTGGCCTTCTCGCCGCAGCCCAGGGACAAGGCGGCGATGATGGTGATGACGGCGATGCGTGAGCTGAGAGCGAGCATGTCCGATCTCCAGGGAGAGGTGATGGGCCGCCAACTAACCGGACAGGTGCAAGGCGGGCCAGACGACTGTGAGCAGACCCACAGCGATGCCAGCCCAGGGATGGCAGTGAGGGCCTGGTGTGTACTGGAACCTTCCTCGCGAATGCTGCGCCATAGAAACTGCCAGCCTCGGCCTCGGCGGTTATCATCGCGGCTCCTCAACACGGGGGTCCTCCGGCGTGTTCCGCACCAAGGCCCGACACCATCAGCTCCTCGCTGCAGTCGCCATCGCCACCCTGGCTTGGTCCGCGCCGGCCCAAGCCTACATCGGCCCAGGCGCGGGCTTCGCCTTCGCGGGCTCCGCCATGGTGCTGGTGGCCACCTTCTTCCTGGCGGCCGGCACCATCCTGCTGTGGCCCTTCCTGTGGCTGTACCGCACCATCAAGGTCGGAAATCCCTACAAGCATGCCCAGGTCAAGCGGGTCATCGTGCTGGGCCTCGACGGCATGGACCCGGGCATCGCCACCCGCCTGATGCAGCAGGGCAAGCTGCCCACCTTCCAGGAGCTGGCCAACAAAGGCGCCTTCCGCCCCCTGGCCACCACCTACCCGTCCATGTCCCCGGTGGCCTGGTCCACCTTCACCACCGGCGTCGATCCGTCCCGCCACGCCATCTACGACTTCCTGGACCGCAACCCCAAGAACTACGCGCCCCGCCTGTCCTCCACTGACATCGGCAACCCCTCGCGCATCCTGTCCCTGGGCGGCTGGCGCATCCCCCTGGACAAGCCCAGGCTGTCGCTGCTGCAGCGCTCCCAGGCCTTCTGGAAGCACCTGGGCGACAAGCATATCTTCTCCATCATCCAGCGCATGCCCATCACCTGGCCGGTGCAGAAGTTCAACGGCCTGCTGCTGGCGGCCATGTGCGTGCCCGACCTGCGCGGCTCCCAGGGCACCTTCAGCTTCTTCTCCACGGCCACCAAGTCGGGCGGCGCAGCCTTCGAGGGCGGCGAGCAGACCGTGCTGCGCCGCAGCCCCAAGCAGCCCAGCGTGATCCGCACCCGCATCGTGGGCCCCGACAACTCCATGCACGTGGACGGCGGGCGCATGACCCTGCCGTTCACCATCACCGTGGCCGACGACAAGCGCAGCGCCAAGATCGAGCTTCAGGGCGCCGACCCCTTCGTCCTGAAGGCCGGTGAGTACAGCGAGTGGATCGATCTGGTCTTCGCACCAGGCCTGGGCATCAAGGTCCACGGCATCGCCCGCTTCTACTTCACGTCCCTGGACCCCGACGTGAACCTGTACATGACCGCCATCCACATCGATCCCGACAACCCGGCGATGCCCATCAGCCACCCGGCCACCTACTCCATGTACCTGGCCCGCAAGCAGGGCAAGTTCGCCACGCTGGGCCTCGCCGAGGACACCTGGGCGCTCAACGAGATGGTGATCGACGAGGGTGTCTTCTGGGACCAGGCTTGGCTCTACTACGAAGAGCGCAAGCGCATGTTCCTCGACGCCTGCAAGCAGACCAAGAAGGGCCTGGTCACCACCGTGGTGGACACCACCGACCGCTGCCAGCACATGTTCATGCGCTACCTGGACCCCACCCACCCGGCCAACGAGGGCAAGGACACCACCGAGTGGGCCCACGCCATCCCCACGCTCTACCAGCGCATGGACGGCCTGCTGAACGAAGTGCGGAACGAGTGGGAGCGGGACGACACCCTGTTCCTGGTGGTCAGCGACCACGGCTTCACAAACTTCCGCCGCGGCATCAACCTCAACGCCTGGCTGCGCGACAACGGCTACCTGTTCCTGAAGGGCGACGCCCGCACCGGCGGTGACTGGATGGACGGCGTCGACTGGTCCCGCACCCGCGCCTACGCCATGGGACTCACCGGCCTGTTCATCAACCTCGCGGGCCGCGAAGGCCAAGGCATCGTCGAGCCCGGAGAGCAGTACAGCGCCCTGGTCGACGAGATCTGCGCGAAGCTGCTCGAGCTCGAAGACCCCCAGGACGGCCACCGCGTGGTGCGCTCCACCAAGGCCGCGGCCCAGTTCTACACCGGCCCGTACAAGATGGACGCCCCCGACGTGCTGGTGGGCTGGGACGGCGGCTACCGCCACTCCTGGAACTGCGCCACGGGCTCCACCCCCGAAGAGGTGTTCTCCGACAACACCAAGGGCTGGTCCGGTGACCACTGCGTCGATCCCACCATCGTGCCCGGCGTGCTGTTCTCCAATCGCCCCCTGACCACCGACACCCCTCGCCTGCTCGACATGGCGCCCAGCATCATGCGCATGTTCGGGCAGCAGCCCCCCAAGTACATGCAGGGGCGCTCGGTGTTCGCCGAGCCCGGCGAGGAGGCCACCGTGCGGGGCTGGCTCGATCCCAAGGTGCTGGCCGAGGGTCAGCGCTGCGCCGCGCCAGGCGCACGCATCCTGGTGGGTGACGATCCCGAGCTGCCCACCGACCCCAGCGTGCGGGAGGCCGACCATGCGTAGCGCCTGGCTGATCCCCGCTGTCCTGCTCGGCCTCGGCACCGGCTGCGACAACACCCCTCCGCAGGGGCCGGACGTCCCGGGCTTGTTCGTGCTGGGCGTCGACGGCGTCGACCCCACCATCGTGCGCCACATGGTCGATGACGGCCGCCTGCCCGCCTTCCAGGCCCTGATCGACGATGGCACCTTCCAGTTGCTGGGCAGCACCACCCCACCCCAGTCGCCGGTGGCCTGGTCCAGCTTCATCACCGGCATGGACCCAGGCGGACACGGCATCTACGACTTCGTGCACCGCGACGCGGGCAACTACCATCCCATCTCCTCCGCCACGCCCCCGCCCTCCACGGTCGAGCCCGCCAAGACCCTCGAGATCGCCGGGCTCTACATCCCCATCAGCGGCGGTGAGATCGAGAACAACCGCGGCGGCACGCCCTTCTGGGACTACCTGCAGGCCGCGGGGGTCGATGTCGAGGTCTACCGGATTCCCGGCAACTACCCCACGCCCACCAGCGACGCGAAGGTCCTGGGCGGCATGGGCACGGTCGACATGCGCGGCGGCTACGGCACCTACACCTGGTACACCGACCAGCCCATCCTGGACACCTCCGAGATCAAGGGCGAGGTCAAGCTGGTCACGGTCCAGGACAACGACCTCGACGGCACCCCCGAGACCGTCATCTCCACCATCGAGGGCCCGCCCGACCTCTTCCACCTCCCCCCCGGCCAGGAGCCCCACGACGGCGACTACCTCAGCGCCCGGGTCACCGTCACCATCGATCCCGAGAGCGACGTGGCCCTGGTAGAAGTGGGCGACAGCAAGGCGGTCCTGGTCGAAGGCGGCTGGACCCCCTGGCTCACCGTGGACTTCGAGGCCCTGCCGGCCCACGCCATGGACATGACCGGCGCGGTGCGCTTCTACGCCAAGGAGCTGCGGCCCGGCTTCCAGCTCTACGCCTCCCCCGTCCAGATCTGGCCCGAAGACCCGGCCCAGGTGATCTCGAGTCCCGACGACTTCGCCACCCAGATCTACGACCGCATCGGCGGCTTCTACACCCAGGGCCTGCCCGAAGAGACCAACGCGCTCAAGGACAAGCTCTTCGACGACGGCGACTACCTGAGCCAGGTGGCCCTGGTGCAGCAAGAGACCCAGGGCATGATCGACATGGCGCTCGAGAACTTCGAGCGCGGCGACATGAGCTTCGTCTACATGTCGGACCTCGACCTGCAGTGCCACATGCTGTGGCGCCACAAGGACCCCAAGTTCGCCTTCGCCGGGCGCCACCCGGCCTACGAGCCGGCCCTGGCCGAAGAGTACGCCAACGCCATCTTCGACATCTACGAGCACGTCGACCGCAGCATCGCCCGCGTGCGGGCCGCCCTGCCCCCCGACACCGTCTTCATCGTCATGTCCGACCACGGCTTCGGTCCCCAGACCCGCAGCTTCCACCTCAACGCCTGGCTGCGGGACAACGGCTACCTGGTGATGAAAGAAGGCAAGCGCACCGGCTTCCTGCTCACCGGCGACGTGGACTGGTCCAAGACCCGGGCCTACGGCATGGGCTTCAACGGCCTGTACCTCAACCTGCAGGGCCGCGAAGCCCAGGGCATCGTCACCGACGACCAGGCCGGCCCCCTGGCCCGCGAGCTGGCCCGCAAGCTGTCCGGCTGGATCGACCCCGACAACGGCCAGCGCGGCATCTACCAGGTCGATCTGGCCAAGGATGTCTACAGTGGTGGCCGGGTGGCCGAGGCCCCCGACCTCATCATCGGCTACGACATCGGCTACGCCGCCTCGGACGAGACCACCCTGGGCGAGGTCACCGAGGGCATCATCGAGGACAACACCTCCCGCTGGTCGGGCAACCACCTGGGCGCAGCGCCGCTGTTCTCGGGAATCCTGCTCACCGACCAGAAGCTGGCTACAACGGGCCACGATCTCACCGATCTTCCCGTGAGCATCTTGGACCACTTCGGCCTACCCCCCGGTCCCGGCATGGTGGGCCAGAGCATCTTCGACAACTGACATCCCCGTAGGAGACTCGAATGTTCGGCAGCAGCGTCAAGATCAAGCTCGACAAGGATCTGTACAAGCGCCTCAAGCACATCGCAGATGTGGCCGGCTACGCCACCGTGGAGGAGTTCATCACCCACGTGCTCGAGAAGGAGATGACCAACTTCGAGGGCACCGATGGCGACGATGACATCCGCGATAAGCTCCGCGGCCTCGGGTACATCTCCTAGTCCTTCGTCCCCGAGCTTCGACGTGAGGCCACCAGCGGCATGAACGCCTTCAACCGGATCACGACCGCCATCTTCGACCTCATCCTGGATCTGCCCCCCGGCGACCAGCATGCGTGGTTCGATCTGATCGTCTGGCCCGTGCTGGGCGGCATCATCGCCCTGCTGGTCTACAAGTACACCAGCAACCAGGCCGGCATCACCCGCGCCAAGGGCCAGATCAAGATGCGGCTGGTGGAGATCCGGCTGTTCTCCCACGATCTGGTCATGGTGGTGCAGGCCACGGGCCACATCCTGTTCAACAACGGGAAGTACCTGGGCCTGAACATCGTGCCCATGCTGGTCATGTTCGTTCCGATCATGTCCATGCTGGTGCAGCTCGAGGCCCGCTACGCCTTCGATCCCATGGAAGTGGGCCAGGAAGAGCTGCTCGAGCTCGAGCTGGACCTCGAGCACTGCGACGTGCCCGTCACCGCGGTGCGCCTCGAGCTGCCCGCGGGCGTCTCCCAGGTGGGAGAGCCGGTGCGCACCCCCGACGGTCGGGTGTTCTGGCGCGTCCGCGCCGAGGCCCCCGGGGACTGGCTGATGTCCATCCACGTGGGTGACACGGTGGTCGAGAAGGGCCTGGCTGTGGGTGGCGACCCGCGCAAGGTGCCCATCATGCGCACCAAGACCCTCAACGCCCTGCTGTATCCGGGCGAGGCGGGGCTACCCGGGGACTCCCCGGTCTACGACGTGCGCATCCGCTACCCCGAGCGCGAACTGGCCTACCTGCCCGATGGTGAGACCGGCATCCTGATGCTCTTCTTCGTGCTCTCCCTGGTCGCTGGCTTCGCCCTCAAGGACGTCTTCGGCGTCGTCCTCTGACCCTGCCCCCTTCGCGAGGACTCGACCATGCTGGATGATCTCCAGAAGCAGCTGAACCGCGGCCTGGACAAGATCCGCGCCGCCAACCGCAAGCGCATCTATGGCGACGACATCATCGTCGTCTCGGGGCTGCCCCGCTCTGGCACCTCCATGATGATGAAGATGCTCGACGCCGCAGGCTACGCCATCATGACCGACGGCGAGCGCGAGGCCGACATCGACAACCCCAAGGGCTACTTCGAGTACGAGCGGGTCAAGGACCTCGAGAACGAGCCTGACAAGTCCTACATCGCCGACGCCCGGGGCAAGGTGCTCAAGGTCATCAGCTTCCTGATCAAGGAGCTGCCCGACGACAACGCCTACCGCGTCATCTTCATGCGCCGTGACATCGACGAGGTGATCGCGTCACAGAACAAGATGATCTACCGGCTGGGCACCGAGGACACCTCGGCCACCGACGCCGAGGTCAAGAAGCTCTACCAGCGCCACCTGGTGCAGGTGAAGAACATGGTGGACAAGAAGCCCAATGTCGCGATGATCGACGTCAACCACCGCAAGGCCATCAACGATCCCATGTTCGTGGCCGAACAGGTCAACGACTTCTTGGGCGGCGGGCTCGACGTGCAGGCCATGGCGGCCGTCGTCGACAAGAAGCTGTACCGCAACCGCGCCAAAGACCTGCAGGCCGAAGAAAAGGCCGAGGCATAGCCCGTGGCAGCCCTGCCTATCTGGTCCCAGGTCATCCAGGAACGCAGCTCCTGGCGCAGCTACGAAGCCCGCCCCATGGAGCCAGCGCAGGTCCAAGCCCTCGAGGCCGCCTGCGCCCAGCCCGTGCCCAGCCCCTTCGGCACCGCCGTCCGGCTGCAGCTGGTGCTGGGGGCCGCCCAGGACGGCAAGAAGCTGGGCACCTACGGCTTCATCCGCGGTGCCCAGGCCTACCTGGTGGGCGCCCTCACCCGCGGGGACCGGGATCTCGAGGACTACGGCTATGTGTTCGAGCGCTTGATCCTCGAGGCCACCGCCCTGGGCCTGGGCACCTGCTGGCTCGGCGGCACCCTGGACCGCGCCGCGTTCGGCGAGACCGTCCAGCTGGGGCCCGACGAGTGGCTGCCAGCCGTCACCCCCGTGGGTCCCACCAAGGCCAAGCGCGGCCTGGTGGACGGCGCCGTGCGCATGTTCGCGGGCTCGCGTTCGCGCAAGGAGTTCGGCGAGCTGTTCTTCGACGGCAGCTTCGAGCGGCCCCTCAACGACGGGGACGCCGGCCCCTGGAGCCAGCCCCTCGAGGCGGTCCGCATCGGGCCCTCGGCCTCCAACAAGCAGCCCTGGCGTGTGGTCGTCGACCACGGTGGAGCCCACCTGTTCCTGGCCCCCACCCCAGGCTACGGCAGCTTCCTGAACTTCGAGATCCAGCGGCTGGACCTGGGCATCGCCATGTGTCACCTCGAGCTGGTGGCGCGCGAGCGCGGCCTCGAGGGCAGCTGGCAGCAGATCGAAGCGCCCTGTGAGGCCCCCGCCGGTGGGCGCTACATGGTGAGCTGGGTGCTGGCGGCCTGACCCACAACCTGCCGTAAGCCCCGGAAGCTCGCGGGCGTGCGCTCCCTCACCCGCGTACGCGTGCCACCCAATCCCGGCCCACAGAGCTGTAGGTTCGGGCGGGTGACAAGCTATGTTGCAGACGTCGCCCAGAGGCAAAGCTCCATGCACCCCCCTCCCCTGCTCCCGATCTTCGTGCTCGTGCTCACCCTCACCGCCTGCAGCCCCCACGAGGGCGATGAAGCTGGGGAGTGCTCCGACGGCGCCGACAACGACCGCGATGGGCTGTGGGACTGCAACGACCCCGACTGCTCGGGGGCACCCGAGTGCGCGGGGGACACGGGGCTCGACGAGTACATCTCGAGCGCTGGCGTGACCTGGGACGCGGTGGCTGGGGGCGGCGTCACCACCTGCGGCATCCAGAGCGGCGGTCAGACCTGGTGCTGGGGGTCGGATGAGTACAACCAGGCCAGCCCCCCAGGCAGCAGCTTGGGCCAGGTGTCCGTGAGCTTCCACCACAGCTGCGGGCTGGACCTCGACGGGCAGATCCGCTGCTGGGGCTGCGGCGGCGACTACGACAACGGCCAGTGCGACGCCCCCGAGGGTGCGTGGGCCCAGGCGACCGCGGGCACCAGCCACAGCTGCGCCGTGGACGCCGAGGGCGTGGCGGAGTGCTGGGGCTGCGGTAACGACTTCGGCCAGTGCGATCCCCACGACGACCGCTACAGCCAGATCAGCGCGGGCTCGCAGCACAGCTGCGGAGTGAGCGCCTCCGGCAGTGTCCTGTGCTGGGGCGACGAAGACAAGGGTGCCACCGACGCGCCAGAGGGCTCCTGGACCCAGGTCAGCGCAGGCAAGTGGCACAGCTGCGCCGTCGCCGCTGACGGCAGCATCGACTGCTGGGGATGTCTGGGCGACGCGGACGGCGAGCCCTTCGACCACGGCCAGTGCCAGGCTCCGGCCGGCAGCTTCAGCGCCGTCGCCACGGCCAGCTACCACAGCTGCGGCCTGGCGACCGACGGCAGCCTGGCCTGCTGGGGTTGTTTCGGCCAGGAAGGCGACGACGACGTGGACCTGGGCCAGTGCAGCCCACCCGCAGGCAGCTTCACGGCCCTGGCCGTGGGCAAGTACCACGGCTGCGCCCTGCGGGACGACGCCCGCATCCTCTGCTGGGGCAACGACTACTTCGGGCAGATCTCGCCACCGTAGCCCCACGGATGCCGAGCGTGGCCCAGCGCCAGGCTACTGGTCGGTCCAGAGCATGCCCGCCTGCCGGTCGTCGCAGCAGGCCACGCAGACGCAGCGTCCGCCGCGGGTGAAGGGCGTCCAGCTGGAGGCGTCACCGCCGCGCCACGCGGTCACGTTCGTATAAAAGCGAGCCCGGCGAGTGTCGAAGCTCGCCAGGAAGCCTGCCAGGATCCGGTCGGGGGGCAGCCTGTGAACAACCGGCACTCCACCACCGAGGGTCTCGCCGAGCACGTCGTCAAGCAGCGCCTTGGCCTGAGAGAGGTCGATGAGCTGCCAGCCCGTTTCCAGGGGGAGCAGATCCAGCGAGTCCAGCAGGGCGTCGAGGCGCTGGACATCGCTGGACCCGGGATCACCCCGGTCGTCGCGAAGCTCGACGAAGAAGTCGGCGTGCAGCGCCGCTCGTAGCTCTCGGTCGACAGACACTATCCCCCCATCTCCGACATGCTGTTGGGGAACAGCTCGTCGTTGTCCATGGCGCAGGCGTGGCCACGGGGCTTGTCCAGGATGGTGCGCCGGATGGCATTCACCAGCTCGTCACGGCTGGCGCCCCCGCGGAGCAGATCCCGCAGGGAGATGCCATCCCGGTGCCCCAGACAGGTGACCAGCCGACCGTCGGAGGTCAGCCGCAGGCGGTTGCAGCGGGCGCAGAAGTGCTGAGTCAGCGGCGCGATGAAGCCCACCCGGAGCCCGGTCTCGGCCACGCGCCAGTACTGGGCGGGGCCGTCACCCGACACCTGCTCGTCGGGGACCAGGGCGAACTGGCGCTGGAGCGCCTTCTGCAGGTCAGTCAGGGCGGTCCCCGCCGCGGCGATGTCCTGGAAGGGCATGCACTCGATGAAGCGGGGGATGAAATCCCGGGGGGCGGCGTTGCACCACAGGATGATCTCCCGGGCCTCGTCGGGCTGCAGATCCGGCAACACCACGGTGTTGAGCTTGACCGGGGTGAGCCCAGCCGCGCGCGCAGCCTGGACGCCGGCGATGGCGTCGGCGAGATCGCCGCCCCTGGTGATGCGCTCGTAGCGGTCAGGCCGCAGGGAATCCAGGCTCACGTTGACCCTGTGCAGGCCGCTGTCGGCCAGGGCCTGGGCCCGAGCCGCCAGCAGGGTGCCGTTGGTGGTGAGGCTGATCTCCTCGAGCTGGGACAGCTTGCCCAGAGCGCTGATGAACTCCATCGCGCCGCGACGCACCAGGGGCTCACCCCCGGTGATGCGAACCCGCCGCACGCCCAGCTCCACGAAGAGCTCCACCAGCTGCAGGGTCTCCTCGAAGCGCAGGATCTCGTCGTGGGACTTCGCGGGCACGCCTTGCTTGGGCATGCAGTAGGTGCAGCGCTGGTTGCAGCGATCGGTGACGCTGACCCGTAGGTAGCTGTGCTGCCGCCCCGTGCGGTCGGACAGGGGCGAGATCTCGTCCCAGCGCGAGCTCATGCCCGAACCGAAGCCGGCAGCGCTGCCGCCACCGCGCGGGCCATGCCATCGAACGCCAGGCCGCTGGCTCCACCGACCACCAGCCCGGGATCGCCGCTGTCGCCAGCGACCCGCAGCTGGGGGTCCAGGGGCAGCTCGGCCAGCAGGGGAATGTCGCGCTCTGCCGCCAGCTTGCGCGCCCCGCCCTGGCCGAAGGGGAACATGCGCTCACCCCCGGGCAGGTCGAGCCAGGCCATGTTCTCGACCACGCCGAGGATGGGCATCCCCAGCTGCTCGAACATCTCGATCCCGCGCACAACGTCGAGCAGAGCCAGGGCCTGAGGCGTGCTGACGATGACCGCCCCCGAGACCGGCACCAGCTGGGCCATGGTGAGCTGGGCGTCGCCGGTGCCCGGCGGCAGATCGATGATCAGGTAGTCCAGCCCTGACCAGTCCACGTCCTCGATGAACTGGCGCACCACACCCATGACCATGGGGCCGCGCCAGATCAGAGGGGTCTTCTCCCCGACCAAGAAGCCCACCGACATGCAGCGCAGGCCGTGAGCCACCACGGGCACGATCTTCTTCTGGTCGTTCAGGCCCGGGCGCTCCTGGGTGCCCAGCATCAGGGGCAAGCTGGGACCATAGATGTCGGCATCCATCAGGCCCACTGCGTGTCCCGCGCGGGACAGGGCCATGGCCAGCTGTAGGGCCACCGTGGACTTGCCGACGCCACCCTTGCCGCTGGCCACCGCCACCACATGCTGGACGCCTGGGATGGGCTGCTTGCCGGGCTGGGCGGGGGGGGGCTCGGGGGTGGGAGGCGGGGCGGCCTTGGCGTCGCCGGCAGGGTCGAAGCTGGGCAGCTGGCTGAGCTCCGCGTCGATGGGGCCGTCCCAGCCTGCATGCTTGATCTGCTTGGCCAGGGAGCCGAGCATCCGGCGCCGATGTTCCTCGCTGTGCTCGGCGGTGACCACCACCTGCAGCACGAGCCTCCCGTCCTCGACGCGCGCATGACCCACCATGCCCGCTTGCTGAAGCGACTGCCCTGAGAGGGGATCGCGCACCTTGCTCGCGGCTGCCTTGAGCAGGCGCAGGACCTCGTGTGCCGGCATCGGTTCACTCCTTGGAAGGCATTGGAACTATGCACCGGAGCCCCTGACAGCAAGCCTCCGCGAGGGCTGGAGTTGACCAGGCGCAGCAGGAAATCCCAGCGGGCGGGACGCCGAACCCAGGACGCCTCGGGCGTCGCCTGCACCGCCGCGATAACCCCGAGGCAGGAATCGCCCCCATGCAGGACCTCTACCAGGCCATCCACAGCGCCTTCCACCGGCCCAGCGCCCAGTCCTACCGGGTCGTCCACGGCGTGGTCTGGGGGCTCATCGTCCTGTCCATCGCCCTGTTCGGCCTGGACCTCGTGGTGGGCGAACAGGGCGCCGCGGCCACGACGCTGCTGGTGGTCGACCGCGTAGTGCTCGGGCTGTTCGTGGTGGAGATCTCCCTTCGGATCCTCTCCTTCCGGCCCGCCAAGCTCGACCTCTTCGAGCTCAGCCCCAGTCAGCGGCTGCGGGTACACGTCCTGGGCCGGCTGCTGTACTGCCTGCGCCCCCTCAACCTCGTAGACATCCTCACCTGCCTGGCCGTGGTGCCCGCCTTCAGGGGTCTGCGCGCCCTGCGCCTGCTGCGCACCGTGCGGGTCTTCCGCTACAGCAACCCCTTCCAGGCCATGGTGGGGATGTTCCAGCAGAACGGCCTGCTGTACGGCTTCGCCTTCAGCCTGCTGGGCACCGCCACCCTGGTGGGCGGCGTCTCCATCACCCTCATCGAGCAGAGCGCCAACCCCGACATCACCACGCTGGGCGACGGCATCTGGTGGGCCCTGGTCACCCTGACCACCGTGGGCTTCGGCGACATCACCCCCATCACTCCCCTGGGCCGTGTGGTGGGTGGCGTGCTGATGGTCGTGGGCATGTTCACCCTGGCCCTCTTCGCCGGCATCGTCAGCCGCACCCTGCTGCACGCCGTCTGGCGGCTGCGGGAGGAGCAGATCCGCATGTCCACCTACATCGATCACATCGTCATCTGCGGCTACGACGCCGGATCGCGCATGCTGCTGGACGCCCTGGCCCAGGAGGTCGACCCCGACCACACTTCGGTGCTGGTCTTCGCCGACGGCGAGCACCCCCAGGACTTCCCCCCCGACGTCACCTGGGTGCGCGGCGACCCCACCAAGGAGAGCGAGCTGGCCAAGGTGCGCCTGGATCACGCCCGCGCCGCCATCATCGTGGGCAGCCGCGCCGTCCCGCCACAGCATGCGGACGCCACCACCATCCTCACCGCGTTCACAATCCGGTCTTGGCTGGCCCGCCAGCCCGAGGCCCCGCGGCGCAAGCGGCCGCTGTACCTGGTGGCCGAGATCCTGGACTCCGAGAACGTCGCCCACGCCAAGACCGCAGGCGCCGACGAGGTCATCGAGACCACCCGCCTGGGCTTCTCCCTGGTGGCCCACGCCGTCACCATGCCTGGCACCGCCGCGGTGCTGGGCTCCGTGGCGGTCTCCGGCGCACACAACCTGTACGTCGGGCCGCCCCCCTTGGAGCTGGAGCTCCCCGCCACCTTCGCGGCGGCGGCCGGCCTGGTGAAGTCCAAGCTGGGCGCCATGGTCATCGGTGTGCACATCGACGAGACCGGCACCGACCTGGTCAACCCATCCAACGACACCATCATCTCGACGGGCCAGCAGCTCATCTACCTGGCCGAGGCGCCCGTGCTGGACGCCTCGGACTGACAAGGTGCCGCTGGGGGCGGCTTCCAGCTGCCGGGGGGGCAAGGTCGAACCGCTGTGCCAGGGGGTGGGATGTTGGTCGGCGTAGCGCCGAATTTCCAGGCTTTCACCAACCATCCACGTCCAGGGTGAGCGCGAGGTGACGTCCGAGGTTCCCTCCCCCAGCGGAGGGACAGGGAGGGGCCGGTAGCGCTGTCCCAGAGCCGGTTGCCGGAGGGCCGGCCCGGGAGGCTGCTTGCCTTGGGTTTCGCCTGTTCTCGGCGTACTGATGCGGGCTGGGGGCTCGGGGGTCGGGGCTCGGGGGTCGGCAAGGCGGGCCTCCTGCGGGTCGCCGTGGTGACTGTGTGCGGCCCCCCTCGCGGGCGAGGG
>CALDOK010000275.1 GCA_937912125.1 uncultured Pseudomonadota bacterium | reverse complement strand
TTTGGCCTTGGGCTTGTCTGCCAGCGGCTTGTCCACCAGCGGCTTGTCGTCGTCGATGGGCTCGAGCTCGACGTTCTGGTGAGGGAGCTCTTCGACCACCTGATCGTCCAGGCTGGGCGTGATGGACGGCATGCTGCTGGCTTCGGCGTCGGCGAGGGCCTTGGGCTTGTCCGGCGCGGCGGGCGCAGCTGGTGGCTGGCTGGCTTTCTTGTCGCCGGAGATCTGCTGCGCCAGGCCGCCCATCATGGGCATGTTGATGCCCGGGTCGGTGTCGCGGCCCTCCTTGGGCTTGTCGGTGCTGACGGGGGCCTGCTTGGTGGTGGGCCGCGGCCGGGAGGGGCGCTTGGCGGGATCCCTGCGCTTGCCGAGCTTGAGGGCCGAGGCCACGGACTTGCCGGTGGTCTTGTCGCGAGCCGAGAGGTTGAGGATGCCTTCGGAGTCGATGTGGAAGGTGACCTCGATGTGCACCTTGCCCCTGGGCGCTGCGCGGATGCCCGAGAACACGAAGGTCCCCAGCAGCTCGTTGTTCTCGACCCGGCGGCTCTCGCCCTGGTAGATGCGCAGCAGGATGGACTTCTGGTTGTCCTTGCTGGTGGTCAGGGTGCGCGTCTTGTAGTCCGGCAGCGGCTGGTTCTTGGGGAACAGCACGTGCATCGTGCCGTCCACCTTGTTGATGCCGATGGGCATGGGCAGCACGTCGAGCAGGGTGACGTGTGAGCCCTTGTGCTCGGCCAGGGAGTGGGCCATGATGGCCGCGCCGATACCCACGGCCTCGTCGGGGTGGACCGCCTTGCTGGGGGGCTTGCCCGTGAGCTTGGTGATCGATTCTTGCACCAGGGGCATGCGCGACTGCCCGCCGACCAGCAGGATCTCGTCGATCTGGTCGATGTTGGTGCCCGCCTCGCGGAAGATGCGCTCGCAGGTGCTGACGGTGCGGGCCACCAGGTCCCGGGTGAGCTCTTCGAGCTTGTCCCGGGTGAGGATCTCTTCCACGTCCAGCGGGCCGTCTTCGCCGCGGGTGATGAAGGGGATGTGGATGCGGGTCTCGGTGACCGCGGACAGCTCGATCTTGGCTGCTTCGGCCGCGTCGCGGATGCGCTGGATGGCCACACGGTCCCAGCTGAGGTCCACATGGTGCTTCTCGTGGAAGCGCTCGAGCAGCCACTGCATGACCCGGCCGTCGAAGTCCACGCCGCCCAGGAAGGTGTCGCCGCCGGTGGCGATGACCTCGAAGATCTTGTCCTTGATGTCGATGACGGAGATGTCGAAGGTGCCGCCGCCGAGGTCGTAGACCGCCACGCGCTGGTTCAGGGTGCGCCCCAGGCCGTAGGCCAGGGCCGCGGCGGTGGGCTCGTTGAGGATGCGCAGGACCTTGAGGCCGGCCAGGCGGCCGGCGGTGCGCACGGCCTGGCGCTGGCGGTCATTGAAGTAGGCCGGCACGGTGATGACGGCGTGCTCGACCTCGGCGCTCATGGCACCCTCTGCGAAGTCCTTGATGCGCAGCAGGATGGCCGCGGAGATCTGCTCGAGGGTGAAGACCTGGTTGTTGACCTTGATGAGCACCTCGGAGGACTCTCCCTCCATGAGCTCATAGGTGAAGACCTGGCGGATCTTCTCGATGGTCTTCGAGTGGAAGTTGCGGCCGATCAGGCGCTTGGCACCCATGACGGTGTGCTGGGGGTTGAGCTGGGCCTGCCGCTTGGCTTCCTGGCCCACCAGCTCGCGACCCTGGTCGTCGATGGCGAAGATCGAGGGAACGGTGGTGGCGCCGGTCGGTGAGGTGATGATCCGTGGACGCCCCCCCTCGATGATGGCGGCGCACGAGTTCGTCGTTCCCAAATCGATTCCGATGGACTTGCCCATCAGCCTTCCTTTTGCGCGTACTGGTGGCGCGAATGTCGTTTTCTAACAAATATCGAATCACCCCGTCAATGAGGAACAGGACGCTGGGACCTGGACGGAGGCACTGTGAGGCCCTTCGGGGGCGGTAGAGAGGCGCAACCGGATACGATGGTCTTCGATCCAGGAGTCCACATGAGCGAGCGAGGAGAACGAAAGGTCAGCCGGTTGGCGCAGCGCTTCCAGGCTGCGATCAACCAGGATGTCGCGGCTGCGCGCATCGCAGAGGACCTGGAGCGTCAGGAGAGGCAGCGCCTCGAGCAGCTGAGGAACGAGCTGCTGGATGAACTGGAAGGCTTCGGCCGCGAGGTCGGCCACTTCGAGGTCGAGCGGGGCGAGGGCATGGTCGTATTGCGCTACAACGACCACAGCCTGCGCTTCGAAGCCGCCGGTGAACGGGGCAAGGTGAGGGTCGAGGGGGAGGGGCTGGAGGGCGACAACAAGCTCTTCATTCAGGAGCCCCTGGATCGATGGGTCTGGAGCCGGGAGGACCGCTACGGTCGGGAGCACCGCGAGATGCTCTTCGACAGCGGCCTCGAGAAGCTCGTCCAGGTGGTGCTCGAGATCGCGCCACTGCCGGAGGCCGATCTGCCGCCAGTGGCCGAAGGCAGGGGCGAGGCCGCCTCCGGCCAGCCTGTCGAGAGCGTGCCGTTCCCAGACAAGACCCTGTAGAGCGCGGCCTATACCTGAACCATGATCTTGCCGTCGACCCGCAGGCAGCTGCGCTCGATGGCCTGGATGACCCCGTCGAAGGGGAAGCGGCTGGTGATCATGGGCGCGGGGTCGATGATGCCCCGCTCGATCATGCGAATGATGGCGGGGAAGCAGCCGCCGCCAGCGTGGCCCCGGGCGCCGGTGATGGACCCCGAGCTGCTCATCAGCACGTCCAGCATCACCGGGGGCTTCATGCCGGTGCGGCCCAGGTAGACCATCTTGCCCGCTGGCGCGAAGCTCTTCTCGATCTCGGGCATGGTCGCGTGGGCTGCGCCCGCCGCCTCGATCTGCATGTCGGCGCCCCAGCCGCCCGTGAGCTCGCGGACGACCTCGGCGGGGGAGCTCCCGGCCTCTGCGAGCTCGATGGGGTTGTAGGCGGTGTCAGCGCCCATGGCGGTGGCGAGCTCGCAGCGCTCGTTGGAGATGTCGAAGGCCACCACCGTGGCCGCGCCCGCGGCCCTGGCCAACAGCACAGCGCCCAGGCCGATGGGGCCGCAGCCGTAGACCGCCACGTGGCTGCCCGGCAGCATGCCGCCCGCGGCCACGAACATCCCGTTGAACGGGCAGGCGATGGGCTCGATGAGCGCGGCGATGTCCAGGCCGAGCTGGACGTCCCCGTAGCGGTCTGCGATGCCATCGACCCGGAAGCAGTGCCGCTCGTGGGCCGTGATCAGCTCGGCGTAGGCCCCCGGGGCCGAGAAGCCCACCATCTCGAGCCGTGGGCATTGGTTGGGCTGGCCCCGTCGGCAGGCCTCGCACACACCGCAGTACAGCATGCCCTCACAGGCCACCAGCTGGCCCGGCGCGATGTCGCGCACAGCACTGCCCACCGCCACCACCTCGCCGCTGTACTCGTGGCCCAGCACCACCGGCAGGCGGGTGGGGCCCGAGAACAGGATGTAGCCTTCGGGATCGGTCTCGAGGCAGTGGGTGTCGCTGCCACAGACGCCCACGGCGCGGACGCGGATAAGCACGTCGTGGGGGCCGACCTCGGGGTCGGGCAGGGTGGCCATGCGCAGGCGTGGATGCCTCCAGACCTCGGAGGCGATGGTGGCCTTCTGGCTGGCAAGCTCGGCTGCGGTGGGGCGGTAGGGATGGCGAGGATCCCAGTCGGCTTCGAGGACGAGGGCCTTCATGGCGGCTCCTGGTGCAGGCGGAGGTTCACCCCTATCCTGCTCTCAGCCCTTCCTGCTCGGGTCCAGCCGTGCCAGGGTGACCTCCTGGATCGCTCTGTCGGTGGCCTTGAACACAGTCAGGCGCCAGCCGTTGAAGACCACGCGTTCGCCGACGACGGGGATGTGACCCAGTCGCGCCAGCAGGAATCCAGCCACGGTCTCGTAGTCTCCCTCGGGCAGGGTGACGCCCACGATCTCTTCGAGGTGCTCGAGCTCGACCCGCCCGTCGCAGATCCAGCGCTTGTCGTCCACGCGCTGGATGTTGACGCTGCTGCGGTCGAACTCGTCCTCGATCTCACCGACGATCTCCTCGAGGATGTCCTCTGCAGTGATGATGCCGGTGGCGCCGCCATACTCGTCCACCACCACCGCGAAGCGCTGGCGGCTGCCGCGCAGCTCCGCGAACAGCTCCTGGAGGCTCTTGGTCTCGGGGACATAGGGGGCCTTGCGCTGCACGCTCGACACCGGGGCATCCAGATCGTCGGCGAAGAGCAGATCACGGTGCACCACCACGCCGGTGATGTTGTCGATGCGGCCGTTGAACACGGGCAGGCGTGAGAAGCCGGTCACGACCATACGCTGGGCCACTTCGCGCACGGTGGAGTCTTCGGCCACGGCCCTGACCTCGATGAGCGGCACCATGGCCTCGCGCACCGAGATGTCCGAGAACTCCAGTACTTTGCGGATCATCTCCCGCTCGTCGTCGTCGATGGAGCCCTGCTGTTCGGAGTCCATCAGCATCCGCAGCTCTTCACGGCTGACGCCAGCCTCGGGGGAGCCCTGTTCTTCGCGGGCCAGCCGCAGCATGACGCCGTTCATAGCCTCGACCACCCACAGCCCCGGGGCGAAGGCCACCGCGGCCCAGGCCAGGGGACGGGCCACGATGGGTGCGAGCAAGTCGGCGTGGTGTTCGTAGATGGTCTTGGGCACCATCTCGGCCAGGATGAGCACCAGGGGCGTGAGCAGCAGAGCGGAGAGCAGGGCCGGCTCGGAGAAGCCCCGGCTGGCGGCCAGTGCGGTGGCCAGGGTGGCCGAGGTGACCACGCAGAGGTTGGTGCCGATCAGGCAGGTGCCCAGCACGCGCTCCGGGCGCTCCATGAGCTCGAGCACCAGCGCGGCCCCCGGGTGGCCCGCCTCGGCGCGGTTGCGCAGCTCGAGCTTGCTGGCGGCCACCATGGCCATCTCGGAGCCCGAGAAGAAGCCCTCGAGTAGCAGGCACACCGCGATGGCCAGCAGGACCAGGGAGGGGCTCATGAGCGCTCCTCCGGACCCGTCTGAGTGTCGGCTGCCACGACCTTGCGCACGCGCACCGTGCTGATGCGTCGGCTGCTGACCTTCGCCACCTCGAAGACCGCGTCACCGTGGGCGGCGGTCTGGCCCGGCTCGGGGAGCTCGCGCGTGACGCTCAGGACGAAGCCGCCGACGGTGGAGTAGTCGCCCTCGGGCAGGGGGAAGCCGCACTGCTCGGTGAAGTCTTCGATGTCCATGCTGCCGTCCACGAGCATGGAGCCGTCTTCGTCGATGCGGACCTCTACGCTCTGGGCGTCGGACTCGTCTTGGAGCTCGCCCATCAGCTCGCCCAGCAGATCGTCCAGGGTCACCAGGCCCGCGGTCGAGCCGTGCTCGTCCACCACAAGGGCCATGTGCACGCGGTTCTTGCGGAACTCCTCGAGCAGCTCGTCGGCGCGCTTGAAGGTCGGCACGTAGTAGGGCGGATGCAGCACCTGGCGGACCTGGCGCAGGTTGGGGGGAGGCCGGCCGAGAAAGCGCAGCAGGTCCTTGGCCATCAGGATGCCGATGACGTTGTCCCGATCGTGCAGGTAGACCGGGATGCGGCTGAGGGCGTGCCGTTGGACTGTGGTCAGGATCTCCGACCAGGGGGCCCGCAGATCGAGCATGATCAGATCGGCACGGGGGGTCATGATGCGGCCCACGGGTAGATCGTCCAGCTCGAAGACCGCGTGGATCAGCTCCTGCTCTGCCGCGTTGATGGAGCCTTGCTCGCGGCCCATGTCCACCAGGGTGCGCAGCTCGTCTTCCCGCAGGCCTTGGCTGCGACCGACGCGGGAGACCCCGAACAGCCGGGTGAAGGCGCCGGCGATCTTCGTGACCAGCCAGCGCAGAGGGCCGAAGCCCACGGTGATGACCAGCAGTGGGCGGCACACCGCGAGGGCCCAGCGGCGTGGGAAGCGCAGCGCCAGGCTCTTGGGGAGGACCTCGCCGAACAGCACCAGCAAGGGCAGCACCAGCACGATGTTGAGCCAGGGGTGCCCCGGCGCGAAGCTCACCACCAACGCCGCAGCCACCGACGCCAGGGTGACGTTGACCAGCTCGTTGCCCATCAGGATGGTGGCCAGCAAGCGCTGCGGTGTGGCGCGCAGGCGCTCGAGCAGGCGCCCCGTGTTGCTCAGCTCGCGCAGCACCTCGATGTCGTAGGTCTGCAAGCTGAAGATGGCCGTCTCGGAGCTGGAGAAGAAGGCCGACAGGGCGAAGAGACACAACAGCAGCAGCAGCTGGTAGCCCATGGCGTCAGCGGGAACGGCCTCTGCGGCGCCCCCGATGGTGCCCACTCCAGCCAGGATCAAGATGGCTCTATCCACGAGCTTGGACCGCCGCACCAGAGCGCAGGCTCCTGGCCTCGGGTGCTTGTTCTTCGCTCTGCTCCATCTCTTTTGCCTCGAACCAGCCTACGCGCCAGGACCTGCCGCGCCAAGGTAGTGGTGGTGGACTATTGCGCAGGCGGCTGCTCGGGGTCGGGCTCTGGCTGCCAGCGCTCGATGGTCTCTTCGCCGATGGACAGGACCTCGAGGATCCGGATCACCTCGCCCTGCTCGTCGAAGCGTCGGCCGCCGGAGACCGAGTCTGGCAGCTCGATGCCGGCGAGCACATCGCGCATGGTCTCGCGCCGTCCAGGGCCCTCGGCCACGGCCAGGGCCACCATGCGGGCTGCGTCGTAGCCCAGGGCGTCCACGGTGCCCGGAGCGCTGTCGAACTCCTGACGGAAGGTGGCGACGAAGGACTGCACCGCGAGCTCTTCGCTGCTTGGGAAGAAGGCGTCCACGAACACCCCGCCGCGCACGTAGCGGCCACCCTGGACCGCCAGCGCGTCGTCGTGCCAACCGTTCAAGCCCAGCAGCGTCAGCGGTACGTCGTCGCGCTTGGGCTTGAACTCGCCGACGGCGAACTCCTCGTATGCCAGCGCGGAGGCCACCAGGGGGACCCGCTGGTAGGAGTCGGGGATGAAGATGGCCTGAAACTCCACCAGGGGAGGCAGCACGACCTTGTCCGGGTCCATGCCCCGCTCAATGGCGTCTTCCTTGAGCTTGTGGAACTCCCAGGAGCGCGCGCTGTAGTCCTTGGCCGCCAGTTCGACGGCGGACTTGCGGAAGTCTCCGGCGGCCGGGTCGTAGAAGACCTGCTGCTGGACCTCACCGCCCCGCTGCAGCACCTCGGCGCCGAAGGCCTCGGCCGCGAGCTTGCCGTAGGAGTTGTCTGGAGCCAACACGGCGAAGCGGGTGAAGCCCATCTTGGTCATGGCATGCTCGACCAGCTGCGCGACCTGCTGGACCGGCGTGAGGAAGCCCCGGAAGACGTAGGGGCGATCCTTGGTGATGCCCTCGGCCTGCGCCAGGCAGATCAGCGGGACGTGCAGGGCCTGCGCAGCCTCGGCCGCGGCCGCGGCGTTCTCCTTGAGCAAGGGACCCAGCACGGCCACCGCTCCCTTCTCGAGCACCAGGGACTCGAGGAGCTCAACGGTGCGCTCGGGGTCGCCCTCGGTGTCCACGAAGGCCAGCTTCATGGGTGAACCGGAGTGGCGGTTGGCCATCTCGATGACTCGCTTGAGGCGCTGCCCTGGCGGGGCGTAGGTGCCCGACAGGGGCAGGAGCACGCCCACCAGGGAGCCGTCGACGGGATCGCCGGCCTCAACGCGCCGCAGGATGTACTCGGCCTCACGCACCGAAGGGGACTCGGAGAATGTGGCCAGGAAGGTCTCGGCGCTGCGGCGCGCCTGGTCCAGGTCTCCATCGAGCAACGCCGCGTGGGCCTGCTCGAGGGCCTGTGTGGCCAGGTCGAAGGCGGAGGTGGCGGGCTCGGGATCGGGCGGCAGGATTGGCCCCGCGGCGTGCATCATGGCGATGGACTTGGAGAGCCGCGCGAGCACCAGCGCGTCACCGGACTCCTCGGCGTAGGCGGTGGCCTTGCTGGTGTAGCCCCGCAGCTTGGTGGGCCGCTCCTCGTTGGCCGCCGCGTCCATGGCCAGGAGGCGGTAACGATCGGCGTCCATGCTGGGGGGGGCGCCCTCGGCCGTGAGGTAGCCCATGGTGGCCAGCTGGTTGGCGGAGGGGCGCTCGCCGGAGTCCACCAGGGTGATGCCCAGGGTGGCGGCCTCGGCCAAGAAGTGCTCGGCGAAGCTCTGCTGGACCCGCAGGAAGTGCTCCCGGGCGCTCTTCGAGTCGTTCATCAGCCGTCGCTGTTCGCCCGCTTCGAGGGTGACCCAGGGCTCGAGCTCGGGCTTGGGCTGGCCCGCCAGGTAGTCCTCGAGCAGCGCCAAGCCCTCGAGGCGGTCCTCCCGGGCCAGGGCCCTGGACTGGAGCACGATCATGGGGGCGGTGGGATCTTCGTCGCGACCCCTGGCCATGGCGAGTGGAGACAGGAGCACCGCCAGCGCGCAGGCGATGAGGACCTGGCGCAGCAGAGCGAGCGGGCGAGCGCTCGAGCGGGTGGATGGGGTCATGGCTGGCTCACGTTCGTGCGCGCTGGAGAAGCTCCTGGCGGAGGCGCTCCAGCTCGGCACGCTGGGGGTGCTGCCGGTCCTCGAAGCTGCGGGCCAGGCGCTCGAGATCGGCGCGCTGATCCGCGGTGAGGTCCTGGGGGACCTCGACGAGGACACGGAGGTGCAGGTCGCCGCGGCGGCCGCCGCCGACGGGGGGGACGCCTCGTTCGGGCAGCCTGAGCTGCTTTCCCGAGGGGGTGCCTGGTGCCAGGCGGATGGTGGTCTCACCATCGAGAAGCGGCGCGGTCACGTCGGCCCCAAGGGCGGCTTGGGGGTAGGTGACCGGGAGGTCGCAGAAGAGGTCCGTGCCTCGACGACGGAAAAAGGGGTGCTCTCGCACACCGATGACCACCATCAGGTCACCGGCGGGGGCGTCGCCCGTGGACTCGTCCCCTCGGCCTGCGAGCCGGAGCTTCTGGCCGTTGCCGCATCCGGCCGGGACCTTGACCTCGAAGCGCCCCTCGCTGCCGTGGAGCCCCGCCCCGTCGCACTGGGTGCAGCGCTTGGTGCTGACCCAGCCCTTGCCGTCGCAGCGCGCGCACTCACTCCGCAGCCAGCGCCGGCTGGCGGACTTGCCTGTCCCGGCACAGTCTTCACAGACCTTGCGCCCCTCGGGGTCGGCGCCGCTGCCTTCGCAGGGTTGGCAGCGCACCTGACGTGGCACGGTGATGCCGTGCTGCGCCCCACGGAGCACGTCCTCGAGCCCGACCTCGATGCGGACGTCGATGTCCTTGCCCTGGCCGCGAGCGCCCCGCTTGCGGAACAGTCCGCCCAGGGCCCGGCCCAGCATGGCGCTGACCTCTTCGGGCGTGGGCGGGCGCCCGTCGCGCCGGTAGAGGGGCCCCAGCCGGTCGTAGCGCTTGCGTGTCTGGGGTTCGCTCAGGGTCTCGTAGGCTTCCACCACTTCCTTGAAACGCCGCTCGGCGTCGAGGTCATCCGGATTTCGATCTGGATGGTAGCGGAGCGCGAGGGCTCGAAATGCCCGCTTGAGATCGGCCTGGGAGGCGTCTCTGCGTACACCCAGGACCTCGTAGTAGTCTCGCTGCACCTATGACTCCAGGGGTGAGGCAGAGGACGTGGACGGCCGCCTGGGCAGCGCTAGAAGTCCTCGTCCAGATCCTCGTCGTCGAGGAACTCGTCCTCGTCCGGCAGCATGTCGTCGTCGTCCAGCCACTCGTCATCGCTCATGGACTGGGCCTCGGTCTGAGCCGAGGAGTAGATGCAGTGGGCCAGCAGCTGAGCGGACTTGGCCAGATCGTCGTGCAGGCGCTGCAGCTCGAGCAGCGGGGCCTTCTCGATCCCGTTCTCGGCCTCGCGGATGGACAGCCGGATCTCCTCGATGTCGTCGTCGTCGAGGAGGTCGCCGTACTCGTCCAGGGACCGCCGGGTGGTGTAGATCAGGCCGTCGAGGCGGTTGCGTGCCTCGACCGTGTCGCGCCGGATTTGATCCTCGGCCCGGTAGCGGTCGGCCTGCTGGATCATGCCCTCGACCTCGACCTCGGTGAGGCCCGAGTCGGAGACGATGCGCATGCTCTGGCGCTTGCCGGTGCCTAGGTCCTTGGCGCTGACGTTCATGATGCCGTTGGCGTCGGTCTCGAAGGTGACCTGGATCTCGGGCAGGCCGCGGGGGGCGGGGGGCAGCCCGTGCAGCTCGAGGCGACCGAGGGACTTGTTGTCGGCCGACATCTGGCGCTCGCCCTGGAGCACATGGACCCGCACCATGTCCTGGTTGTCCTGGGCCGTGGTGAAGACCTTGGACTTGCGGCAGGGGATGGTGGTGTTGCGGGGGATGATGGGCTCGAAGCCGCCACCTGCGGTCTCGATGCCCAGGGTGAGGGGCGTGACGTCCAGCAGCAGGATGTCGCGGACCTCACCCTTCAGCACCGCGCCTTGGAGTGCCGCGCCCATGGACACGACCTCGTCGGGGTTGATGTTGGTGTCCGGGTCCTGCTTGAAGATGTCGGCAACCCGCTCGCGCACGGCGGGCATGCGGGTCATGCCGCCCACCAACAAGATGGCGTCCAGGTCGCTGGCGCGGAGGTTGGCGTCGGCGACGGCGGCCTTGCAGGGGCCGTCGAGGCGGGCGATGAGGTCCCGCGTGAGTTGCTCGAAGGTCTTGCGAGTGATGGTGGTGGTGAGGTGCAGTGGCCCTTCGTCGGTGGCGGTGATGAAGGGCAGCGAGATCTCGGTCTCGGTGTCGGTCGAGAGCTCGCACTTGGCCTTCTCGGCACCCTCCTTGAGTCGCTGCATGGCCACTGGATCATCGCGGAGATCGATGTCGTTGACCTCCAGGAAGTCCTCGAGAAGGTACTCGACCAGTCGATTGTCGAAGTCCTCGCCGCCCAGGAAGGTGTCGCCGTTGGTGGAGCGCACCTCGAAGACGCCGGCGTCGAGCTCGAGGATGGAGACATCGAAGGTGCCACCGCCCAGGTCGAACACGGCGACGCGCTCGTGCTGCTTGCGGTCGTAGCCGTAGGCGAGGATCGCGGCGGTGGGCTCGTTGATGATCCGGAGGACCTCGAGCCCGGCGATGCGCCCGCAGTCTTTGGTGGCCTGGCGCTGAGCGTCGTTGAAGTACGCCGGGACCGTGATGACCGCCTGAGTGACCGTCTCGCCCAGGTAGGCCTCGGCGGTACCCTTCATGGCCTCGAGCACGATGGCGCTGATCTCGGGGGGGCTGTACTCTGCGTCGTCCACCCGAATCCAGGCGTCACCCCGGTCGTTCTCGACGATCTCGAAGGGCAGGAGCTTCTGGGCGTGGCGGACTTCCGGATCCTGCGCGCGGCGGCCGATGAGCCGCTTGATGGCGAAGAGGGTGCGCGTGGGATTGGTGACCGCCTGACGACGGGCGATCTGCCCAACCAGGCGTACGCCGTCGTTGGTGAAGGCCACCACCGAGGGCGTGGTGCGAGCGCCCTCTTCGTTGGGGATGACCAGGGGCTCGCCGCCTTCGATGATGGACACGCACGAGTTTGTGGTGCCCAGGTCGATTCCGATGACCTTGCCGGTTGACATCGATTCGGACTCCTCGACTAACGATGAAAATCTGAGGACTGGAGATTGGGGTAGTCTATACGAAATGATCCCGCGTGGGTGTGGTCCGCAGGAGCGGCCCCACGGGACTCACTCCTCGGAGCCGTCACCAGCGCTGGGAGCGGCATCGTCGGTCGCTCGGGGGACGGCCCGTTCCCGCACCGTGAGCGCGGGGCCGGCCACCGAGACCTGGCTGGCCCGGAGCAGGCGCTCGTTGAGGGAGTAGCCCTTGCGGACCTCCTCGGCGACGGTGCCCTCGGGGTGTTCGGTGCCGGGGATGGTGAGGATGGCTTCGTGGATCGAGGGATCGAAGGGGGTGCCCGGCGAGGCCTCGATGGAGGTCACGCCGACGCGCTCGAGGCTGCGCAGGAACTGGTTGGCCACCATGCGCACGCCTGGGATGAACTTGTCGGGATCCGTGTTGGCGTGGGCCAGGGCAAGCTCGAGGTTGTCGAGCACCGGCAGGATCTCACGGATGGTGTTGTCTGCGCCGAACAGGCGGGCGCGCTCGAGGTCATGGGAGCTGCGCTTCTGGATGCGCGCGAGCTCTTCTTCCTGGGCCAGCAGGCGCGTGCGGAGCGTGCGCGCGAAACGATCGATGTTTTCGCGCTGTTCCTCGGCCTCGATCCGGGCGTTCTCTGCGATTCGAGCGCGGGACCTGGCCAGGTGGTTGCCCTGGCGCTCGTTGTCCAGCTCGGTCTCGAGCTCGGCCACCCGCCGCTGAAGGGTCTTGACCCGGCGCCGCAGCTTGGAGACGCGCTCGAGGGCTTTGGGGTCGGACAGCAGCGAGCGGGGGTTGGCGGGCGGCTCGGGCTCGCCCCGGCTCCGCGCCGGGGGCGGCGTGAAGCCCACGGGATCGGTGCGGTCGTCGTCAGCAGCGGGCTCGTCGGGCTCGATGAGGTCTTCGGGGATCTCGAGCCAAGGCGTGGCGCTGACGTCCCCTTTTCCGGAGCCCTCGCTGGGCTCGAGGGCGACGACCAGGTCGTCCGAGAGGGGCTGGATGGTGATCTCACCTCCAGCTCCACCCAGATCGGCATCGTCCACGTCGATCATGATCTCGGAGTCGGCTTCATCGTCGGCGGCGCTGGGCGCGGCGGTCCGCCGCTCGACCGCGGCCAGGGCTTCGAGCAGCAGGTCGTCGTCGATGTGGAGCGTGGGTCCTTCGACGGAGTCGGCCTGGTGGGGTCTGTTGCGTCGTGTCACCTGGACTCCAGGGTCATCGCTGGGCGAGCGTCGCGCGTCCGTGTGCGGGTAACCCAGCGTGCGTTCATCGGCCCGCGGGGGCAACGCCCCGCGCGGCCTCAGGGGCCACCAGACGCGCTGGTTCCGGTTATGCACGCGGGGTTCCACGCAGCCCACTGGAGGGCCGTTGTCCACAGAACGTCTCCCCAGCGGACTGGAGCTGGTGGTCGAGCCGCGGGATACCGCGCCCGTGGTGGCCTTGTGGCTCCGGCTGGGCGTGGGTGCCATGGTCGAGCCCCCTGGTCGCGAGGGCGCCGCGCACTTCGTAGAGCACATGTTGTTCAAGGGCAGCCGCGCCCCCGACGACCCCAGCGGGCTCGCCGCCGGGGAGATCGGGCCCATCATGGATGCGCTGGGCGCCGACCTCAACGCCTACACCTCCCACGAAGAGACCGTGGTCCACTGCGTGGTGCCGCGGGTGCATGCCGAGCGCGCCCTCGCCCTCATGGGGCAGATGGTCTTCCAGAGCTGGTTCGACGCCGCTCAGGTGGAGAAAGAACGAGACGTCGTGCTGGATGAGCTGATCAGGGGCCGCGACGACCCCGCGCGGCAGCTCTCCGATGGCGTGGCCACCAGGCTCTGGGGTTCCCACCCCTACGGCCGTCCCATCGCGGGCACCGCCGCCTCCGTCAAGGGCCTCGGAGTCCTCGAGCTGAGCTCGTTCTATGGGCGCTGGTACCACCCCTCCAACGCCCACCTGGTGGTGGTGGGCGACATCGATCCCGCCACCGTCCGCCAGGTGGCCTCGTCTCCCAGCTTCCAGCCCCGCGGCGCCCCGCGCCTGTGGTCGGGCCCGGCCGTCCCAGCACCCCTGCCTCCACTGCCTCGCACCCCTGGCTTCGTGCGGGTTGCGGGAGACTTCGAGGAGCAGATCCTCGAGCTCTACCTCAGGGTCCCGGGCCACCGACACCCCGATCTGCCGGCCCTCGACATGCTCTGCTCCGTGCTGGGTGAGGGCGCCAGCGCCATCCTGCCCCACCACCTCCATGTGGAGCGGGCCGTGGCCCACGGGGCCTGGGCGGCCACCGAGATCGGCTCCCAGGCAGGCATGCTCGTCTGCGGCGGGGCTCCCAGCTCCGACGATCCGGAGCCCACGCTGCAGGCCTTGGCCGAGGCCCTGCGGCTGGTCCAGGAAGACGGCGTGCCGGTCGAGGCGTTCCAGAGGGCCAAGGCGGCGATCCTCGCCGATCGCGCCTACAGCGAAGAGAGCGCCGAAGGGCGCGCGTCGGTGCTCAGCTTCTACCTGGGCAACTACGGCACCACCGACGCAGAGCGCACCTACCGCGGGCAGATCGAAGCCCTGAGGCTCGGAGACGTGGCGCGCGTCGCCCGCACCTGGCTTCGGCTGGACCGGGCCACCGTGGGTGTGGTGGGGCACGATGGCCGCCTCAGCCGCCGCACCGCTTCGCAGCTGCTGCTTCCCCCTGCGCCCCGTCGGCGCCCCGGGCGCCCAGGGCCGAGCGGCAGGGTCGAGCGTCGAGTGCTCTCCAACGGCGCGCGCATCCTTGTGGAGCCCGCGGTCGACGCCAGCGTCACCTCCATGCGCGTGCTCGGGCTGGGGGGCACCCTGCTGGAGAGCCCGGCCACGGCTGGCCATGCCCGGGCCTGGGCGGATCTGATCACGGAAGGCTGCGGGCACCTGAACGCGGCGGCCTTCGCCCAGGCGGTCGAGGGGCTCTCGGGCTCGCTGGGCGGCTTCTCGTCCCTGTCGGTGGCCGGGTTGGCCGCCAGCTTCCCCTCGGACAGGTTCTCGGTCGCGCTCCACCTGTTGTTGATGCCCTTGCTGCAGCCTCGCTTCGACGAGGACGCCGTGGACAGGGTCCAAGCAGGCATGGCGGACGCGGTCCGCACCCGAGGCGACAGCGGCGAGTCCATGGCCTGGCAGGAGCTGCTGTCCCTGGCCTTCCCGGGCCATCCCTACCGTCTCCAAGGGGGGGGCACCGCCCGCAGCGTGGACCGCATCGACCCCGCGGCGATGGCCCGCTACCACCGGCGCATGGTGCGCGCGGAGAACCTGGTGATCGCCATCTCCGGAGCCGTTCAGCCGGAGTCGGTCTTCCGCTCCCTGGGCAACCTGCTCGAGCAGCTGCCAAGCGGCCAGACCCAGCTGCCGCCTGTGCCCGCCGACGGCGAGATCAGGCGCCGGCGTCGCAGCCTGCAGGGCGGCTGGCAGCAGGCCCAGATCATGGTGGGCTTCCGCACCTGCTCGGTGCGGCACCCGGATCGCCCGGCCCTCGACGTCCTGGGCACCCTGCTCGGCTCGCCCGGTGGCAGGCTATTCCAGCGGCTGCGCGAGGAGGCGGGGTTGTCCTACGACGTCCAGGCCCACCACCTGTCCGCGGTCCAGGGCGGCCTGTTCACCTGCGCCATGGGCACCGCCCCCGGTCGCCTCGACGAGGCCAACAAGGCCCTGTGGGCCAGCCTCGCCGAGCTGTCCAGCCAGCCGCCTTCTCAGGAAGAGCTGGACAGGGCGGTCGCCGCGCTGTCCGGTGCCGCCGCGATGGATCTCCAGCGCAGCTCCTACCGCGCCCTCCGGATGGCTCAGGACGAGCGCTTCGGCCTCGACGGGCGTCGCTTCTCCGCCAACATCGACGACGTGCGCGGGGTCTGCCTGGACGATCTCCAGCGCGTCGCCGCGACCTACCTCCACCCGCGCCGGGCCCTGCGCGTGTCGGCCAGCCGGAAGAGCTAGTCTTTCTTGCGGCCCACCCGCTTGTCGCGGCCTCCAGCGCCCAGGCTGCCGAAGAGGTCGTCCAGGGACTGGGGGGCCGGCGGCGGGGTGGCGGGCGGCTCGGGTTGCCGCTCGGACACCGACCCCTCACGCTGCTCGACCACCTTTGGAACCTGACGGACCTTTGGGCCGCTGGAGCTGGTGGGACGCATGCGGAAGCGTCCCGAGCTGTGGTTCTTCTGGATCTTGCCTCTGGGGGGCGGGGCGAGGGGGGGGAGTGGCGCGGGCGCGGCCGCCTCAGGTGCGGGCCGAGGCGGCTGTGGAGCAGCACGCTTGGCCTTGGGAGCAGGCACGGCAGGCTTGGCGGGCGTGGCTGCGCGCGCGTCGAGGATGCCCTTGGGAGGGGTCCAGGCAGGCTTGTCGGTCTTGGGCTTGGACTCCTTGACCGTGGCATGAGGGGCCGGCTGACGCATCTCCTCGAAGCGCATCCCCACGGGCCCGAGGTTCACGGGACGGTCCTGGCCGTCTGGATCCCACGGATCGGCCAGATCGTAGCGTGCGAAGAGCTTGCCGGTGCAGGAGACGATGGGCGCGCGCTCCCAGCGCCGCACGCCGACACGCTGTGACAGGCGATCGCCTAGGGGGGCGCGGACGGGCCGCTCGCCCAGGATGTCCTTGGCGCGCGCGTCATCGGCTGGCTTGTCGCCGGGTTTGTCTGCGCGGGGGCTCTCGGCGCTGGGTCCGGACGCAGGCGGGATCACAGACCGCCCGTCGTCCCTGGACAATGCGCTACTCCTCGCTGCTGCGGAGGCCGGCCGGGCACTCGGGGATGGCGTTGACCTTGTAGTAGCCGAGCTCGTCGGCCCAGAACTCGCCCTGGTAGGGCCAGTGGAGCCAGCCCTTGCGCACCCGATCGGAGCGCATCACGCGGCGTTCCTTGTCCGCCAGCTGCCCGGTGATGGCGGCCTGTTCGTACAGGCGGGTCTCGAACTGCAGCATGTCGAGCTTGGAGATCTCGACATTGGTCAGCATGCCGCCCAGCTCATCGGTGGCTGACACGAGCTTCTGGCGGAAGCGCTCGCCCTCGGCCTGCACGATGCCGTCGCGACGCTCACGAATCCAGCCGGAGACCTGGGCCACGAAGGGGTTGGCGGAGATGTTGCGGAGCCGAGCGAGCTCGTCCTCGGCATGCTGGACCGAGTCGATGGAGCCCAGCAAGCGCGCCTCGTTGCGCCAGGTGCGGAGCACGGGCTCGGGGAACGGGCCGGGATCGCCGTCGAGGGCGAAGCCCCTGGCCAGCGCGAAGGCGTCCTCGGTGGATAGGCCGGCGGTGGCGCCGCGCATCCCCTCGAACACGGGGGTGTACTGGGCCTTGAAGCTGTCGATCTGCTTGGAGGCCTCGGGGAACTTGCACAGCAGGAACAGTGCGTAGACCCGCAGCAGGTGGCCCTCGGGGAAGTAGAAGTCCTCGAAGAACGGCGAGCCGTGGTTGTGCAGCAGGGCGATGGTGCCGTTCATGTCCTCGAGGCGGAAGTGAGCCCAGCCACGCTCGAACTGGGCCTGCAGCCAGAACTCGCTGTCGCGTGAGACATTGGCGAAGTACTCGATGGCGCGCGGGTAGTTGCCCGCGGCGTAGTAGGAGCGGGCCACGTTGAGCTGCACCGCGTTGACGAAGCGAGCATCACGCTTGGTGGCCTGGGCGGTGTCGTAGGCCTCGAGCAGGGGCTTGAGGGCGTCGGTGTGCCGACCCTGCTGGTTGAGGACCACGCCCTCGAGCATCTTGGCGTCGGCGTAGGTGGGAGCGTCGCGGATCACCAGCCGCAGCAGCCCCAGGGTGACCCCATACCTGCCCTGACGGTAGTTCTCGCGTGCGGCCAGGTAGGCCATGCGGGAGCGGGTGAGCCGATCCACGTCACCGCCGACGTTCTTGGCGAACACGGGCTCGAGCAGCGCGGTGTCGCCCACGCGGTCGGCCAAGGCGAAGGCGCGCTCGATGGAGGCGGCGGACCACTCGGCCTCAGCGTCGATCTCCAAGGCCCGGGAGTGGGCCATCAGGGAGCCGTACGGCAGGTCCAGATCCGACAGGAGGTCACCGAGCTTGGCGTAGGCTTCGCCGTAGAAGGGCTCGGCCATGGGGTCGGTGACGATGGCCACCAGGGCGTCGGCAGCGCGTGCCTTCTGGCCGCGCTCGAGCTCGGAGGCGTAGTCGGCGAAGGCGGCGGCGCGCTCCTCGGGCGTGGGGCCGCCTTCTCCGTCGATGGTCAGATCGTCCGCTGCGGACTGGATCTCGAGATCTCCCGCCCATGCCGCCGTCACGCCCTGGTGCGCCAGGAACAGCAGGAGCAGGGGGAGGGTGGTCGCGCGCATGTCAGCGCTCCTTGCCGAAGCGAGACAGGCCGATGGACAGGGAGACGTTCTGCTTCAGAGCCGCGGTGGCGGTCTGGGCGCGAGACTGGATGAAGATGTCGTCCCGCAGCTCGAAGCGCATGGACCCGGCCTTGCCGCGGAAGACCCGCAGGCCGACGCCCACCGAGCCGCCCGGCCCGAAGGCCATGTCCTTGGCGGGCAGCACGCTCTGCTCGACCGTGAGGCCAGCGCCGCCCAGGACGTAGAAGTTGTGATGGTAGACCTTCTTGCCGCGCCAGTTGAGCTTGGCGTAGGCAGGGCACCACTCGACGCCTACGCCAGCCTGGCCCAGGTAGCGGTAGGCCTCGGCGGCGATGCCGTAGGCGGGTCCCTCGAGCTCGCGGTAGGCGGAGTTCTTGAAGCCGTAGCCAGCCCCGGCGTTCAGCTCGAGGCCGAAGGACTCGCTGCGGTGCAGCGTGAAGCTGCCGCGGGCGAAGGGCGCCACGGTGTAGGCGTCGAAGGGCATGAGCCCAACATGGACGCCCAGCTCGGAGCGCTTCTCCATGCTGTACAGGCGCTTCTGGACGACGGAGAGCTCCGAGTCGCGGAGCAGGCCCAGGTCGACAGGGGTGACCGTGTCCTGCCCGTAGGCTGCGGCCGAGACGTGCAGGCCAAGGAGGCCTGCCAGGAGCGGCATCAGGGTCTTGCGGCTGCGCATCGAGTGGTTCCTCGGGAAGTGGGATGCAGAGAGCGGAGAGCTAAGTGGCCAGGCCTAGAAAGGCAGACTGCGGGGCAGGTCCGAGACCGGGCGGTAGTAGATGCGGACGTCGGCGTTGTAGTCGGGAACGGTGGTGCCATGGAAGTACACGGAGTTCTCACCGGTCTCGTAGGTCCAGCCGTCGCCGAAGATGGGGTCGCCGATGGAGTCGACGTCGCAGTTCTCGAGGCAGGCGGACTCTGGAATCTGCACACCGTCGACGTAGACGAGGATGGTGTCTGGATCCGGGATGGACTGCAGCGGGAACTGGTTGAGCAGGGAGTTGAGCAGGTCGCCGAGCTCGCCGAGGTGGACCGCGAAGTCGGAGGACTCACAGTACTCGTTGTCGTCGCCCGTGCAGGAGCCGTCCGGCGCGTTGCAGACCTCGATGGAGGAGAAGAACCCGCCGGTGGACTCCGCCGCCAGCTGGTAGCGCCGGGTGCCCCAGCTGGTGCCGCCGCCCGAGTTGCACTCGAAAGAGTGCTCTTCGGAGTCGTAGTTCGGGCCGATGACCGCGAAGGTGATGCGGCTGTCGAACTCGTCGAAGATGTCGAGGTATTCGCTCGGGTCGTCCTCGCCCTGGGGGAGCAGGCGGGAGCCGTCGCCTTCGTCGGTGACGATGACCACGATGATGTTGGCGCCGTCCCGGATCAAGCCGGCGTTGGTGCCGACGTCGGACTGCACGAGGGGCGAGCCATCGTGGTCGAAGCAAGCCTCGGGGGGAGTCTCCACCGCGCGGCACAGGGCGAGCAGCGCGCCTTCGAGGCCTTCTTCGGTGCCTGAGCCGCACTCAGGGGGCTCCCAGTCGCTGCCGCAGATGCACTCCAGGTAGTCCCAGGTGACCTGATCACCGGGATCGTCGCCGCACTCGTAGTAGGGGTCGTAGGGGATGCAGCCCGTGGTGTCCTCACCCTGGCACTCACCGGGCCAGCAGGTGGAGTCGCACAGGATATTGGCCACGAAGTCGCCCTGGACATCCGGAGAGGTGTCCTCGTGGATGATGTCGGGCGAACCGGTGAGGGTGCCGACCTCGCCCGGCTCCACCAGATCGCCGTCGCCGTTGGCGTCGTCCTCGGGATCGGCAGAGGTGGTGGTGATGGCCAGCTGGTAGTCGATGAACCGTCCGCGCTGGGTGACGTACAGGACGTAGTTGTCCACGGCGTCGGCCAGGCCTTCGGTGGAAACTCCTGTGCCTTCTTGGGGATCCACCAGGCGCTCGACGAAGGCGTTGAAGTTCAACCCCAGGGCGCTGGCTTCGTCGTACATGGACGGTGAGTTGTCCACGACGAACAGGATGTCGGCTTCGTTCTGGAAGGACGCCTGCTCATAGCCCGCCAGCATGAAGTACTCGTAGCGGTTGCAGCCGGCGATGCTCAAGGCTGTGAGGGCGCACAAAGACGCGAGGACTCGCATAGCGTCGGAACCTCCGCGGGAGGGGAGAGCAGTCTAGCTCTCCGCCGGCAGGCGGTGCAAGTCAACCTTTGAACAACAAGAGGACTGGGAGTTGGCGTCGCCGGACCGGGAGGCACGGTGTTACGCTGTAGCCGAGCCGCTCATGGCGGGTGCAAGTTCACCCTCCTACGCCCATCAAGTACTCCAAGGAGACTGCCGTGTCCGGACCATCCGAAAGCGATAAGCGCGTCGCTGAGCGCCTGCCCATCAGGATGCTGGTCGAGTACGAGTCCAGCGAAGACTTCCTCATCGACTACACGGCCAACATGAGCATCGGTGGCATGTTCATCCAGACCTCGAACCCACTCGAGGTCGGCACGCGCTTCCGCCTCCGCTTCCGTATTCCGGGTCGCGAAGATCCGGTCGATACCGTGGGTGAGGTGTGCTGGGTGTTGTCCCCCGAAGAAGCCGGCTGCATGCAGCCTGGCATGGGCGTTCGCTTCGAGGAGCTCACGGGCACCGACCGCGTGGCGGTCGAGTCCATGCTGTCCGACTGGGACTGATCCGCGAGAGGCTGGCCGCCAGGCTCGAGGGCCACGCGGGCCCGAGGGCCACGCGGGCTCCAGGACCCGGCGCTCTGGGCCGCGCCGTTCAAGGGGAGGGGGCAGAGCCCCGTAGTCTCTCGATGGCCTGCTCGTAGGCCAGCCGCTCGTCGTCTTGACGGGTGGAGCCGGCGAGCTCCTGCAGCCTGGGCAGCGCCGCCTCGGAACCCAGGCGCGCCAGGCCCTCGGCGGCCGTGAGGCGCACCAGGGGATCCCGATCGTCCAGGGCGGCGAGCAGGGGACCCTCGGCCGCGGAGGAACCCGAACCCGCCAGCAGGCGGGCGGACTCGGCGCGCAGGAAGGGCGAAGGGTCGTCCATGGCCTGCACCAGGCCCGCGGTGGCCTGCCCGGCGCCGCTGGCGCCCAGGGCATGGATCGCCTCGATGCGCACAAGCTCTTCGCTGTCCTGCAGCGCGGGGAGGATGCGAGGCACGATCTCGGCGTGCTCCAGCGCGGACAGGGCGCGAATGGCCAGGACGCGGCAGGCGGGGTCCTGATCGTGGACCAGGACGCCGAGAGGCTCGATGGAGGACTCGTCCCTCAGCAGGGCCAGGGCGCCGATGGCATGGTGGAGGGTCCGCCCCCTGGTGGTCTCGAGCATCCCCAGCAGCACGGGCACCGCGCGGTGGTCGCCCAGGACCCCCAGGGCCTTGATGGCCTCGCGCTGGGGATCCGGGGCCGCGTTGTTCGCGGTGTCGAGCAGCACCTGGAAGGCGCGCCAGTCGCCGGACTCCGCGAGCACCTCGATGGCCCACATCTGATCATCCAGGTTGCCGCCTTGGAGCATGGAGATGGCCACCAGGACCTCTCGGGGTCGGCCGGACTCCGACGCCAGGCGCTGGGCGGCTTGCTCAGCCTGCTCCCGCAGGCCGGGGGAGGTCTCGCGCACCGCCGCCTTGATCAGCTCCTGGATGGCGCCCCGATCACCGCTGGCGCCCAGGGCCTCGTAGACCTCCCGTCGAACGCTGGGCTCCGGGTCCCTGATGGCGTCGAGCAGCGCGGACACAGCGCTCAGGGTGTGGTGGTGGCCCAGGGCGTGGGCGGCGAAGGCGCGGGCCGCGTCGATGGGGCTGTCGGCCAGGACGCCTATGAGCTCCCCCTGATCAACCTGGACGCGCAGCAGAGCGTCGTGGATGGCTCTGCGCATGGCGTCGTCCGGCTCCTGCTCGAGCCGCGCGGCCAGCAGCTCGACCGCGGGCACTCCACCCAGGTCGGCCAGGGCGTGGATGGACGCTCGACGTTGATCGGCGTCGGCGGCGGCAAGGCGCTCGGTCCAGGCAGCCTGGTCCAGGAGGGCTTGCGGGTACGCCAGCGGGCTCGCGATCAGGAGCCCCAGGCAGACGACGAGCCGCAGCACATGCGCCGCGGCTCGTGGTGAGAGAGCAGTCGCCGAGGCCGCCCCCATGGAGGAGAGAGGGCGGCACGGCATGGTCTCAGCCCTGTCCGATGTTCACCGAGGGAGCGTTCTTGACGATGGTCATGATGTTGTTGAACGTGGTGGTGACCTGCCGGCGGATGCGGAGGCCACGCTCCCGGTGGTACTTGACCAGATCGTTCCAGATCTGGGGCAGCCGGGAGACGATCTCGTCATACTGGCGGCTGTCCACCAGCTCGGCCAGCTCGGCCAGGACCGGGGGCTGCTCGCCATCGTCGTAGCAGGAGCGCAGCTCCTGGAGGATCTCGAGCAGCTGTCCCTGGGCGGTGTCGCCGTCCGCGTCCTGAGCGATGTCCTCGAAGGTCTCGTCCACCTGGGAGACCTGCTCGTCGGACAGAGGCTCCACCTCGACCTCCGCCACCTCCATCTCACCGCTGGCCTTGGCGCCCGGGGGCAGCTGCAGGTCTTCGGACTCGATGGGGGAGAGGGCGTCGGCGTCCATGTCCGGGATGGAGGAGTCTTCGACGTCGGCTTCGACGGCGACGAGCTCTTCGGCGGGCTCGTCTTCGACATCGGGCTCGACCACCACCGGTGAGCTGGGGGCCGCGGTGGCCACGCCCACCTTGAGGGCTACGGACTCGGTGTAGGTGTCGGGATCTTCAGTGGCCTCGTCGGGCAGATCGGATCGCGCCTGGTCCTGCTCGTCCTCGAGGCTGTCGAGCTCGACCTCCTCGGCGGCGTAGGCCTCGATGACTACGTCGGATGGCTCTTCGTCGTCCTCCTGGTCTTCTTCGCCCTCGCCGCTCGGCTCGAGGGGCTCGACCCCACGCTCGGCCAGGTAGGACCCGACGTTCCCCACCAGCTCATCGTACTCGGTGATGCTGAAGCCGCCCTTGATGGCGTTGGGGCCGGGCTCGTTGCGGCACTCGATGATGGGCACGCGACCGTTGGCCTTGGCGTCGATGTCGATGCGAGGCGCGACCAGCACGTCGGCCGCGACACGGGTGGCACCGAGCACGATCTGCTTGCTGGCCTGGACGGCCTTGGCCTCGAAGCGGCTGGTCATGACCTCCACGACCTGGCCCTGGATGCTGTCGACCTTGATCTTGCCTTCGAGGCGGACGGTGCCCTTGGGAGCAGCGACACGCTGGAGGTCGAAGGCGCCCTGGAGGGTGACGGAACCCTCGCGGGAGACGATCTGGTTCATCGCGTCGCCCAGGGAGTCCTGGAGGATGATGTCGCCAGCGTGTTGGATGGACACGCCGCGGTCGGTGAGCTGGATGGAGACACCCGCAGGGATGACGAAAGGCTGGTGCGTTGCCATGGGCTCCTCGATGGGACTGGGGGTTCTTGGTGAGCGACGCAGGAGTCCTCGACGCCGAGGACCACTAAGTGAAGCTGATCAATGCTACTGGGCTGGAGGGCTCAGGGCAAGCTGGCGCGAGGCGCCGCCGCCGGCTTCGGGCTCAGCGCTGTCGCTCCGTGCGCTGCTGGCCTTGCAGGGCGGGCTGGTGATGGGGCCGCAGGGCCAGCGCCACCCGGTAGGCCTCATAGGCGAGCTCCGGCTGCCCGAGGGCTTCGTAGGCCCCGCCGAGGTTGGTGTAGGCCGTGTAGTGCCGGGGCTGGAGCTCTACGGCTTGCGACAGGGCCAGGGCGGCAGGCCCGGCGCTGCCGATCTGCAGCGCGATGGAGCCGAGGTCTGCCCAGGCGTAGGGGTTGCACGGGTCGAGGGTCAGCGCCGCGCGGTACTCATCGATGGCCTGCTGGATGTCCCCCGCCAGCAGCGCTTCGTTGCCCGCGTCCACCCTCCGGCGCGACTCGGTGCGCAAGACCTCGGAGGTTCCGCAGTCATTGCTCAGGGGCGCCTCGGGCACGTCCAGGACATAGTCGCTGCTCGAGTCGCCGCCGCGCAGGTAGCCCGCTTCGCCCAGGAGGGGGGGCGCGGGGGAGATGAGCGCGGGATCCGGCAGCGTCGGGTCGGTCAGGGTGACCACTGCGGCCTGCGCACCGTCGCTGTGGCCGAACAAGCCAGTGTTCCCTCCGCCTCCGCAGCAGCTCACGGGCTGAGGGGCGGCCACGCCTCGGCTCGGGCTGGGCGCGTCCACGGGCGTGACCACGAGGGGTCGATCACCGACCACCGCGATGATGGACTCCGAGCCAGGGGGAGGAGGGCCCGGCTGGGCCAGCTTGGCGGCCGGCATCGAGGCTCCATCCCGGCAGTCCACCAGGCGAACGCGTCCCTCGGCCATCACATCGAAGCACGCCTGCTGCGGGTAGGAGCAGGCCTGGGTGAAGCAGTGAAATGCCCGAGGCGGCGTCGAGGCCAGGAGCAGCTCACCGGAGATGGGCATGGAGGCGACCACGGCGGTGGAACCAGGCTCGAAGCGCCCCTGTCCGCTGCAGTCCAGCACCCACAGGCCCAGCACCCGCCATGCACCGCTCTCCGCGGTGGCCACGGACCCCTCTCCATACATGCGCAGGCTGGTCCGGCAGCCGGACAGGCCCCCGGCGCGACAGCAGGCCACGCACTCGTCATCGCCGGCGTGGGCGACGCTCAGGGCAGCGGCGAGGAGCAGGCTGGTGGTGAGCAGGGGGGCTCCCTGGAGCGGCGGAGGGTGAGGGGATCAGGCCGCTCCGAGGCAGCGATGGTACCAGCTGTGGACGCGCGCTGCATGGCGCTCGGGTCCCTCCCAGGTCGCGGCTGGTGCTCGCCCACGCCCGCGGCGCGCCTCGGCCGCCAGCGCAGCCAGCAGGCTGTTGGGCTCGTCGGGCTCGAAGAAGTGCGCGCCCGGGGCCAGCTCCGCCACGCCCCCTCGTCGGCTGGCCAGCACGCGGAGGCCGGCGGCGGTGGCCTCGCGCACCACGAGGGGACTGTTCTCCTCCCAGAGCGAGGGAAGCACGAGCACATCGGCCTGATCGAGGCGAGCCTGCACCCGGCCTGGGGGAAACGCGGGCTCGACGCTGACGCCGGGCAGGGCGCGGACCCGAGCATGGAGGCGCTCGGCGTAGTCCGGCGCCAGGTCCGTGGTGGGCGAGGGCCCCGCCAGGTGGAGGGTGGCGGCGCCAGCGGGAAGCCGGGAGAAGGCCTCGACCAGCAGGTGGGGCCCCTTGGTGGGGATCAACGAGCCCAGGAACAGGAAGCGGACCGGGCCCGTGCCGGGGGGTGGGCTCGGCGCCACGGGGTGGACCAGCGGCAGATCCACGGGGTCGATGTGTGCGATCCCCAGATCGAGAGCTCTCATGCGATCGGCGAGATCACGCGATGGTGAGGCGAAACGATGGATCCGCGCCACAGCGGCCCGCACGAGCTCGAGCCGCTCCCGGATGACGTGATCCAGCCCCGTGCGGCTGCGGCCCAGCCCCTCTCGTAGCTGGGCGCGCCAGGAGGCCGGGAGGCCCGTGAGCAGTCGCCCTGCGGCGGCGCTGGCGGGCTCCAGGGCGAGCTGTCCGGCCACGCACCGGGCGCAGCGAGCGGGGGAGGGGCCCTGGCAGCGCAGCAGATTCCGGTCCACCAGCTGGCCTCTGACGCAGGGTAGCCAGTAGTCGTGCAGGGTCATCAAGGTGACCGCGCCGCACTCCTGGGCGATCCTGGGCAGGCCGAGGGACAGGTGGGTGAGGTGGTGGAAGTGCACCACTGCAGGGCGGCGTACGGCGAGCCACTGGCGGAACTGCGCCTCGACGCTGGGGCGTATGACGGTGTCGCGGAAGCTGCGGGGTGAGGTCGCGGGGCCCTGCACCTGAAGCCGGTCGGGCTGCCGTGCCATCGCATCGCCCGCGTGGAACACCGAGCTGTGGACGCCGACGGCCATCAGGCCCGAATGGAGCGCCCGGGTGTACAGCTCCACGCCGCCGATGCGCTCGGGGGGCCAGCCGTGGGCCACCTGCATCACGCGCAACGGCAGGCCCACGGGATCACTCGGGGAAGAGGTCGGCGACGATGCGACCCCCGGCCAGGGAGCGCAGCTCTTCTGCGTAGCAGTGGGACACCGAGGCCACCTGCTCCATGGCCTTCGCGAAGGTCTCCGAAGCGAGCCCATCGCCCGGCAGGGTCACCGAGAAGGTGAGGATGTCGTCCTCGAAGATCAGGAAGGACCCCAGGAGGACCTCGGTGTTCAGCCTCAGCAAGCGCGTGACCAGCTCGAGGGTGGGGCGAAAACCCTGGAGCATGGTGCTGGCCAGCCTGACCCAGCAGGCGCCGGAGGTCTCGAACAGGCTCACCACCACCACGGTCTGGCCGTAGCGGAAGGCGTAGAGGCGCTCCCCGTGGGGCTCTGGGGGCAGGCCGAGGTCGACCAGGAAGCCGGTGATCCTGTCCTCGAGGCTTTCCAGGTCGGTCTCGCTCATGCCTTGCTCCGCTGGGGTGGTGAGTCGCGATGGCGCTCCATGGCCGACAGGTATCTCGCCTCGACCAGGGCTGCGTGCTGGTCCTCGGACGGGGGCGGCCGCACCCGCAGAGCCCCGGTCACGCCCGCCGCCAGCCGACCCATGCACCCGGCCAGGTCGTGGACGTCGCCGGCCTCGTAGAGCATGCCATCCACCCCGTGCTCCACCAGCTCGGGGATGCCACCGATGCGGGGTGCGATCACGGGGCATCCGACGGCGCGGGCCTCGAGGCATACCAGCGGTGCGTTCTCGGGCCAGGTGGACCCCATCACCAGCGCCGTGGCGCCGGCGAGCAGAGCGGGCACCTGTGCAGGGGGGACCGCGCCTGCCAGGGGCCAGTCAAGGGAACGCCCGTAGGCCGGGTCGCCATCGGAGCTGCCGTGGATCGCCAGGCCCGGCCCCGAAGATCCGGATCCGAAGGCCTCGCGATACCCGCGAACCACCAGGTGCACTCCCTTGTGGGGCAGGATCGAGCCCAGGTAGACCAGCGGGCCCCCGCCTCGGTGGCTCAGGGTGCTGGTCACCCCCGAGGGGACCACCTCCACCGGCAGCAGCCCGAAGCGCTCGGCCTGCTGGGCGAGGAACGCGGAGGGTGCCATGCGGTGGTCCAGCGCGTTCCAGGTCGCGGTGAGGGCTCGGCGCCTGGCGACCGCCCCTCGAGCGTCCCCAGGCGCCGGCGGGCCGCCGCCGGCGGCCGCACGGAGGCCGATGGGCAGACGACGCCAGATGGCATGCAGCCTGGACGGCGGCACCCAGCGCGCCAGCCCCGCGGCCATCCGCACCGCGGCATGCTCGGTGCGGCTGGCCAGGCGTGCGTGGCGCCCGTAGCAGAGCGCACAGATCTCGGGAGCCGGGGCAGGGCAGGGGACTCCACCCTCGCGCAGCATGGTGCCCCCCGCCGGACACCAGGGCCAGTGGTCGTGCAGGGTCCCCACCGCGGGGAGGTCGAAGCGCAGCCCCGAGGACAGGTAGGCCACGTGCTGGAGGTGGATGACGTCCGGCCGAACCCGCTCGATCACCCGGGCGATCAACACCTCCATCGCGCGGTCCCTCTCCTGGCCCAGCGGGCGGAATGGGAGGTTGTTGACCACCCGCGTCAGGTGAGGTTCACCCTCCAGGATGGCGTACTGGTCCAGCCCAGGGGCTCGCGTGGCGGCCAGCACGTGGCAGATCCAGCCCCTGCGGCGCAGCCCATCTGAGAGACGGGCGGTGGCCAGCTCGGTTCCTGCCAGCTCCCTTGGGGGGAAGCCGTGCACGATCTGCAAGACGGTGGGCACGCCCTTCCTCGCCGCTTCGATGGGCATCGCAGTATACATTGGGTGACCCCCCAGCGCGGCCTGTCCATGTCCTCTCTGCCCCCTCGCGCCAGCCACGAGCCCCAGCCTCCCCCACCGGAGCGGCTCTGTGTGCTCGTGGTGGACGACGAAGAGGGGCTCCGCCACATGCTGCGCTTGATCCTGGAGCGCGCCGGCTACGAGGTGGCGACGGCCACCGACGGTCAGGATGCCCTGGGCCAGCTGGCCGATCGGCCCGACATCTGGGTGGTGCTGTGCGATCTGCGCATGCCCCGGCTGGACGGGCTCGGGTTCCTCGAGCAGGCCCGCCTGCAGCATCCCGGTGTGCTGGTCATCATGATGAGCGCCTACGGCACCACCGACACCGCCATCGAGGCGGTCAAGCGCGGCGCCTACGACTTCGTCAGCAAGCCCTTCCGCCCCGACGAGATCGTCATCACCCTGCGCAAGCTCGAGGAGCGGGAGCGCCTGTCCCGCGAGAACCAGGTCTTGCGCCAGGAGGTCGCTCGGCACAGCCACGCCCTCATCGGCGGGGAGCAGGGGCTGCGCGACGTGGTGGCGGTGGCCTGCAAGGTGGCGGTCTCGCCCGTGACCGTGCTCATCACGGGCGAGAGTGGCACGGGCAAGGAGGTCCTGGCCAAGTCCATCCACGCCTGGTCTCCGCGGGCTCAACAGCGCTTCGTCGCGGTCAACTGCGGCGCCATCCCCGAGGCCTTGCTCGAGAGCGAGCTCTTCGGTCACGAGCGTGGCTCCTTCACCGGCGCGGTCAAGCGTCACCTGGGCCTCTTCGAGCAGGCCAGCGGGGGCACCCTGCTGCTGGACGAGGTGGGTGAGATCCCGCTCGCGCTCCAGGTCAAGCTGCTGCGGGCCCTCGAGGATCGGCGCATCCGCAGGGTGGGGGGCACCCGCGATCTGCCCGTGGATGTGCGGATCCTCGCGGCCACATCCCGGGATCTCCCCGAGCTGGTCGAGCTCGGCGCTTTCCGCGAAGACCTGTTCTACCGGCTCAACGTTGTCAGGGTTCACATCCCCCCCCTGAGGGAACGACCCCAGGATATCTCGCCGCTGGTGGACCACTTCCTCGACAGGCACGCGCAGCGGATGGGGCGTCGTCGCCCAGCCATCGCGGCGACTACCCTCGCGGCCCTCGAGGCCTGCCCCTGGCCTGGCAATGTCCGTCAGCTCGAGAACGCCTGCGAGCGGGCGGTGCTGCTCGCAGATGGCGCGACCATACGCGTCTCGGATCTCCCGCCCGAGCTGTTCGACCCCAACTCCGCGTCGGCCGCCACCGTGCCTGCGTCCGCTGGTGACGACGAAGATCTCTCCATCAAGCGGCGCCTGGCCGAGCTCGAGCGGGAGCTGATCCGCCGCGCCCTGGTTCGCACCGGCGGCAACCGCACCCAGGCCTCCAAGATCCTGGACATCTCCTACAAGGCCCTGGTCTACAAGATCCGGGACTACGGCTTGGACGCCTGATGGGCCTGGACCGCGGCTTGCTGCTCGCCCTGTCCCTGCTGTCTGTGGGCTGCAGCACGGGGTGGTACCTCGGGCGGGGCGAGGATGCCGTCCGTGAGATGGAGCTGGTGGACGCCGAGCGCGCCTTCCGGTCCGCCCTGTCCCGTGAGCCCGACAACCCACGGGCGCTGTACGGCCTGGGCTGGACCTACCACCTCGCGGGGCACCACGACGAAGCGCGCGAGACCTTCGAGCGCTGCATCCAGGTGGCTCCTCAGAGCGAGCTCGGCTTCAAGGGGCTGGGCTCCGTCGCGCTCGCTGAGGGCAACCTGGACATCGCCCAGGGGCGCTTCGATCAGGCGCTGCAGCTGGCCCCAGGCGACCCCTCGGTGCTCAACAGCCTCGCCCTGCTGCACATTCGGGCCGAACGCTACGAGCAAGCCCTCGAGATCTACGGCGCGCTGCGGGTCGAGGGGCAGCTGCTCCCCGAGGCCGCCATCGGCCAGGCCGAAGCCTCACTGCGCCTCGGACGGCTCGATGAGGCGCTGGCTGTGGTGGATGAAGCTTTGGCCCACGGAGGGGGCAGCGCCAGGCAGGCCACGCTGCTGTACTCCCTTCGGGCACGCATCCTCCACGCCTTCACCACCGGGCGGCTGGACGACCAGCGCTGTGACGTGACCGCGGCACCTTTGCTGGCCTGGCTGGACGAGGCCGACGCCTCCCTCGACCAGGCGGAGGCTCTCGCTCTGCCCCTGGACAGCTTGGCTGGAGTCCGGAGAGAGATCCATCTCAGGCGCAAGCTCGTACAGAGGACCTGCCCTGACGCGGGTGGGAACGGCGGGGGTCGCTAGGAACAATGTTCCTGTTGACTAGGAAAGAGTTGCCAGTCACCCCGCGAGAACCCCCTTGCCGTGGTAGCCGCAGACGTGGTACGAATCTTGCAATACCTAAACGCGGAGTCGTCTACCCGCCGATGGTCTACTTTACTGCCCACCACAGCCACCGCTCCCCAGCGTGCGAACGCGCGCGAAGGGCGCGGGGATTCACGCTGCTCGAGCTGATCCTGGTGATCTCCATCATCGGGGTGGTCTCCGCCGTGGCCTGGGGCAGCCTCAGGGCTCAGATGCCGCGCTATCGGCTGGTGCGGGCTGCCAACGAGCTCGCAGAGGACGTGGCCGGGCTCAGGATGTTGGCCATCACCGCCAATGTCGAGACCCGCTTCCTGGTGGAGCAGCTGGACGACGACCTGGCCGACCCCGAGGTCTGGGGCGGTGCGTGGAGGCTGCAGGCAGGCAACTCCTCGGCCAACAGCTCGGCGTGGGAAGACCTCCCCATCGATGCACTGAAGGACGGCGTCGATGATCTGACGGGCGAAGGCTCCGTGGACATCGGGCGGGGCGGCAACCGGGAGTCCAGGGGCATCGGGCTCGACCTCGAGCAGACCCTGGGGGGCCCCAGCTACGGCAACGGCAACGCGGTGGTCTTCACCCCTCGCGGTTGGGTCGCCAACCCCGCCGAAGACTTCGACACCAACGGCTACATCACCTTCCGGCTCGTCAACAAGCCGGCTCTCGCCAAGGGTCTCGACGAAGTGGTCCACGTCCGCATCGCCCGCTCGGGCTATGTCAGGCTGGAGTCCACCGCGGGCGCTGAGCTCGAGAGCGAACCTGTGGGCACCTCGGGGAGCAGCACCTATGGAACTTGAACACCGCCAGGCGCACGGTCGCCGCCGGGGCGGCTTCACACTGGTCGAGGTCCTGATCGCCACGGCCCTGCTGGGATTCTCCCTCATCGTCATGTTCGGCTTCCACGCCCAGGCGGCGAGGTCCAACCAGCAAGCCCGCAAGATCACCGCCTGCACCTACCTGGCCCAGACCCAGCTCGAGCGACTCTTGGCCTTGTCCTGGACCGAGACCACCCGCCCCACCGAGCTGTCGGCCCCGCTGGGCGACACCACCTCCTCCGCAGACGCGTACGTGGACCTGCCGCATCCGGGGACCATCGCCGAGGTCAACGCGGCCAACTCTACCGATGCTGCGCTGGGCAATCCCATCTACCGGGTCTCCTGGTCCATCGAAGAGATGGACAGCGTCCCCGCCACCTGGCTCAGGCTCAGGGTGCGCTGCAGCTTCTACGATCAGCGCTTCGCCACCTTCCGTGGCACCACCATCTCCTCCTTCCGGTACAGGGACGACTGATGCCTGCTACCACCCCTCGCAGAGCCCGTTCCGGCCGCAGCGGCTTCACGCTGGTCGAGCTGGCCGTCGCCATCACCTTGGCCACCATCATCGTGGCGGGGCTGTACCAGCTCTTCATCGTTCAGTCTCGGCAGCTGCAGTTCCTGGACATGCAGACCGAGATGAACCAGAACCTTCGCTTCGCCGCGGACGTGGTCACCCGCACCGTGCGTCAGGCCGGCCTGGGGACGGCTGACGGGGTCACCGGGGTGCTCGGCAACACCACCTCCGCCGAGGCCCTCGACCCCCTCCAGGGGTACAACGACGCGCTGAGCAGCGGGCCCGACGCGATCACGGTGGTGCACCAGGATCCGTCCCTGACCATGAACACCAGCTCCCAGTCCATCTACCCGGGCGACACCTCCCAGCTCAGCTTCGACCTCACCATGCACGACTACCGAGCGAAGATCGGCAGCTACGCTGCGGGGGAGTTCCTGCTGTGCTCGGACTTCGCCAACCCCCTGGGCTTCGGCTCCTACATGTGGGAGATCTCGGGCGTGTCCAGCTCCGGAGACGAGGGCGTGGTGAGCGTCTACTCGAACTCTTCGTACACGGACTACAACACGGTGATGCCGGCCACGCAGAACCTGCCTCCCGTCATGACCTGCTCGAAGGGAGAGGTGGTCACCTTCTACATCGACAACGACTCCGGCGACGGCGTCGGCCCGGGCTCCGCGGATCACCCGGTGCTCATGATGGACCTGGACTACCAGTGGCCCGATGGTGACGACGTTCCCCTGGTGGACGACATCGAAGACCTCCAGTTCGCGTACTGCCTCCAGGACACCGAGGGGCTGCACCCCTGCACCAGCGCGGCTGAGTGGAACGACACCCTCGCCACCACCGAGTGGCCCTGGATGGTCCGCGTGAACATCCTGGCCCGCAGCCGGCGCGAAGAAGCCACCGGCCGCTACGAGTCCACCCGCCCTGGCCTCGAGGACAACGTGGGGGCCACATCTTCCGACGGGTACTACCGGCAGATCCTCACCACCGAAGTCGCCCTGCGCAACATGCGCATGTACTCCAACCTCTTCGACAGCTAGCCCGGAGCCACGACCATGATCGCGAGCGGCACCAGCATCACCTGGGGGCGGAGAGGGCAGCGGGGCTACGTGCTCTTGGTGGCGCTGATCCTCATGGCCATCCTCACCGTCATCGGCGCCACCTCCCTGTCTGTGGCGGGCGTGGACCAGCGCATCGCCTCCCACAACCGCAAGCACATGATGATCGTCAACTCCGCCGACGCCGGCACGGTCCACGCCCGCTACGAGCTCGGCCTGGCCGACCCCGAGGCCGAGTGGAGCGACAGCGCTGACACCGCGGTCTGGATCGAGCTCTCCGATGGTGAGTCCATCTTCGGGGGCATCGCCTACACCCACAACCTCGGTGTGTACCGCGTCGAGGCCATCTACGAGCGCTGCTCGAATCCTCCTCCCGGCTACTCTACCGAGGAAGGCAGCCAGAAGTTCCGCTCGGACTACTGGCGCATGGAGTCTACGGCGACCATGCGCGATCTCGCCCTGCAGAACGTGAACGAGACCACTGCGACCGTCGTGTCCACCATCCGCAAGGTGGCGCGCGGCTCCTGCAAGAACTGACGCCAGGAGCCAGGAGGAAGCATGAGACCCATCCGACCCAACAGCACGGCACACACGACAGGTCGCGGCTCCCGCGCCGCACTGTTGTTGGCCATGCTGCTCCTGCCCTGCCTGGCGCACGCCGGCTCTTCGTCGAGCGGTGAGGAGTACTTGAGCGTCGCCGAAGCCGTCGAGCCCAACGTCCTGTTCGTGATCGATCTGTCCTCGCTGGGCGACGATCCCTGCCCTGTGGCCGTCGAGTGCTTCGTGGATGAGGCCGAGACCATCCCCTGTCCCGGATCCACCGACCTCTGCCTGGAGGAGATCACCGACGCCATCGGCCAGGTCACTCAGCACTACGACTGGGCCCGCTACGGCGTGGTCGGCACCACCGACTCGGCCACCGACGACGGCTTCTTCCCCATCGCTCCCCTGGGCTCCAGCCACGCCGACATCGCCAACGCGCTGTCCACGGTCACCACCCACGGCGTGGACACCCGCAACCTGGGCGAGGTGCTGGCGTCCCTGGCCGACGACTACTTCTCCAACACCACCGCCGATGACGGTGTAGACGACGACGGCGACGGCTTCACGGCCGACTGGGACGAGGCTCCGGTGCAGTACTACTGCCAGGAGAACCACGTCATCTACATCACCATCGATCGCTCGAACGACGACGAGGATCCAGACTCCACCTACGTCGACCTCAGCATCTCGCCCGACATCATGTGCGACCAGGACAGCACCACCCACCCCACCGGGCCCGACAACGAGTGCCTCTTCGACAACGTGGCCGGCGCTGTCTACGACACCGACCTGCGCGCCGATCTGGACGACACCCAGAACCTCATCACCCACGTCGTGGCGGTGGGCCTCAACCAAGACAGCGTGGCCAACTACCTGTTCGGCAACGGCATCGATCAGACCGATGGCGAGGGCATCTTCACCATCGCTGAGAGCTCGGACCAGCTGCTGGGGTCCATCCTCACCATCATGGCCGACATCCGCTCGGGCTTCCACAGCCGGTCCACGCCGGTGCTGACCTCCGACGGCGAGTACCTCATCTACTCATTCTACGAGCTGGACGGCTCCAACCCCCTGGCCGAAGGCCATGTGCGGGCCTACACCATCCAGACCGACCCCACCGATCCGGACTACGGCCAGATCGAGTATCTCAGCGGCGACCCGTACGACAGCTACGCCGGCGCCTACTGGGACGCGGGGACCCTGCTGCAGAGTCGCCCGGTCTTCCAGAGTGACGACCAGGACGCGGACATGGACGGTGACGGCCTCCGCGATCTGTTCACCTTCGTCGACCAATTGGCCAGCAACGCCACTTCCTACGGCAGCATCGCGCGCACCGCGCGCCGGATGGACTTCGACGTCACCCTGGTGGACGAGGTGGCCCGCCTCGAGAGCAGCCACCTGGCGTACTTCCTGGACGACGCTGACGACGACTCCGACGGCATCCCCGACGACATCACCTACGACCTGAACACCGACGGCGCGGTGGACTACCAGGACGTCCAGGCCCTCGTCGACTTCGCCCGCGGCTACCACCTCTCCACCTTCCGTTATCTCGATGATGCCCGCGGGTACTGGAAGCTGGGCGACTCGCCGCACTCCACGCCGGCCGTCGTCGAGCCGCGCAACGACACCTTCTCGGTCGACCCCACCTACCGCACCTTCCTCGAGACCCTCGATACCGACAGCTCCGTCCCGTCGATGGTCTACATCGCCGCCAACGACGGCATGTTGCACGCGTTCTACCTCGAGGACGACCTGCGCACGAGCCACTCCGAAGAGGGTGAGGAAGCCTGGGCCTGGATCCCCTCCTACCTGCTGTATTGGGACCACGAGAGCATGCACGGCGTCACCTGGCCGGGCCGGTTGATGGACCAGATGCTCTACGGCCGCACCTTCCTGATGGATGGCACCCCCGTGGTGGATGACGTCTGGCTGGACCGCGACGGCGACGGCGCCCGCGACTGCGATGACGCCGCCATCTCGAGCGCGGCCGATCTGTCCGACAACTGCGAGTGGCACCGCGTCCTCGTGGTGCAGCAGGGCAAGGGCGGTCCCGTCACCATGGCGCTGGACATCACCGATCCACTCGATCCGCTCTACCTCTGGGAGCAGGTGGATCTCTGGGATCCCACCGCCCAGGGCTACACGGTCGGCAGGCCTGTCATCGCCAAGGTCTACGACGATCGCGATCCCACCAACCTGACCTTCCGCTGGGTCGCCATCTGGGGCTCTGGCCGGGCCGTGACCTCAGGCTCGAGCCTGGGCTACTTCCAGTCGGTCGAAGCCAACCTCTACATGTGGGCCATCGGCGACGACTACCTCAACAGCTTCGACCCAGCAGGCATCTCCTGGGACGGCGAGACCTGGGACAACTCTGTGGGCTACCGGCTCGATCTGGGCGGCAACAACGGCCACCCCGAGAACTGGTACTCCAACATGAAGGACCTCTGGGACGGCGGTGGCTTCGAGGATCTGGACGATCACTTCGAGCATGCCTACATCGCCGCCACGCCCGCGGTGGTCGACGTCGATAATGACGGCGACTCGGACGTCGTCTACTTCCCGGTCACCACCACCTACGGAAGCCGCGCCGACGACACCCCCACGCCGCGCCCGTGGCGGCCGGTGGACGCTCAGATCTCGGGCCGAGACTACAAGGATCCCGGCGACACCTGGATCTGGAAGGCGATGATCGACCTCAACGGTGGCACCTCCGAGGAAGACCTGGACATCCAGTGGTGCCCCTACGAGTTCTTCGACCCCAAGGACGCCGCCATCACCGGCCTGTCCGAGCGGCCGCCCGTCTACTACGCCATCACGACCTCGTGGATGTACGACGGCAGCCTCGGTCTGTACTGGGGAACGGGCTCGCCCTACGAGCGCTACACCACCGACCCCGGCTACTTCTTCGCGGTCAAGGACCCCACGCCGCTGGTCTGCAGCGCCGCGGTCGGCATCGAGTGCGACGGCGAGGTCGGCCTGTTCGAGCTTGGCGCAGGTGAGGGCCTCACCGCGGATCCCATCGTCTACGCCGGCATCGTGTTCTTCAGCACCTACCAGCCCAACACCTCGGACATGTGCGAGATGGGCGTGGGGCGGGTCTACGGCATCTCCTACGAGGACTGCAGCCCGGCCCTGGGCGACATCGACGGCGACGGCATCGACGACTCCTCGGTCGAGGTCGACGGCTACCCATCCCAGGTGGCCATCAGCGACCAAGGCACAGTGTTCATCGGCACCTCGGCCTACGACGACGAGACCGCTGGCATCGTCACCCTCACCCTGGGGGTCGATCCGCTCCAGGGCACGCAGACCGTCAGCTGGATGGAGATCTTCTAGGCCGCGAGCGGGCGGTCAACGGCCGGGAGAGGGCTGGGCGCGCCGGTTTCTATGGCAGAAACTCGGTGCACCAGTCGGTGTAGCCGTCGATGGCCCCGTCCAGGTAGGAGGACTCCACACCGTAGCTGTGGCCCAGGGCCCAGGCCTTGGCCAGGCCCCACTCGGGCATGGTGATGGTGTGGCCCATGTCGTGGCGGCATCGCCAGGTGAAGTGGCTGTCTTCGACCAGCTTGGCCTCGAGGTTGTCGGTGGCGTCCTGGAAGTTGACCATGATGAAGCCCGAGGGCCAGCCGTCCTCGTCGCCGCCTGAGAACAACAGCGCGGGCATGGTGTTGGCGGGGGTGCCGTACACGGCGATGGGCTCGTCGGAGGCCATGGCGAAGTCGATGTCCGAACCACCGGACATCTCCACCATGGTGGCCAGGGTGTCGCCGCGTTCGCGGGCGAGCACGGTGGTGAAGAGGGCGCCGCCCGAGAAGCCCAGGGCGCTGTAGCGGCGGATGTCGGTGTCGAGCTCCTGGGTGACGCAGGTGCGGAGATCGTCGTATAGAACCAGATCAAGCTCGTCTTCGTCCATCACCTGCCACATGTAGAAGGTGAAGCCGAACTCGGTCATGGTGCGAGACTGGGGCAGCACGAAGATGGCGCCCTGGGAGTTGGCCTCGGCCTGCAGGTTCAGCGCGTCGGCGTGGTAGGCCGTGGGCTCGACGCTGGTGTCCAAGAGGCCGTGGAAGAAGAACACCACCGGCATGTCCTCGGTGGGCGTCTCCGGGATGACCACGGTGGCCGTGCGCTCGACGCCTGAGGACAAAAAAGTGCTGGTGGTCGTGGAGCCCAGCTCTGGACACTCACCGCTGCTAAGGGTGGCGAGCTCGGCCGGGGCGGGGAGCGTATCTTCGCCGCCCGTCTCTCCGGTCTCGGTGCCAGGGTCGGTGTCATCCGTGGCGGGAGGACATGCGGTGAGCAGCAGGAAGGCGAGGGGGGCGATGCGCATGGGTGCTCCTGTTGGGGTCTGCTCCTTCCAAATACCCGGCAAACCCATCGCTGGCGAGTGCCGTGCATGGCCCGAAGCCGCGCGCTCGATGTCAGGGCGAGAAGCTCAGGCGGGGATCGCTCTGGGAGGTCTCTTGCATCCGGAGGACTTCCTCCCGGTTCGCCCGCGCAGCCTCGTTGCCGGGGTCCGCGAGGAGCACGACGTTCAGGGCGTCCAGCGCCTGGTCGTAGTCACCCCGCAGCGCGTAGATGTGCGCGAGGCCCGCCCGGGCAGGGTAGAAGCTCGGGTCGATCAGCGTGGCCTGGGCGAAGGCGCGCTCCGCGGGGACGTCTCGCCCGAGATCGAAGTGGCAGCGCCCCAGCAGGGTGTAGTGGTAGGCGCTCGGCTCGATGCGGGTGGCGCGCTCAGCGTGGGCCATGGCCACGCTCGGCCTCTCCTGCGCCAGGTAGAGCTCAGCCAGGGCCGCCTGGGGCTCGGGCTGGTCTGCGGAGGCCAGCGCGGAGGCTCGCCGCAGCGGTTGCTCGGCGTCCTCGAGCCGGCCGAAGCGCAGCAGCGCCACGCCCAACACCTGATGGGCGGCGGCCTCGCGAGGGTGGGCCTCGGTGGCGCGCACCAGGGTGGCCTCGGCCTCGGCTTCGCGCAGCTCGGAGATCTGGATCCTCGCCAGCCCGAACAGGGACTGGAGGTGGTCGTCCTGGGACTCGAGCACGCTGCGGTACAGCTTCTCGGCCTTTCGGTTGTCGCCGCGGGCCTCGTGGACCATCCCCTCGAGCAGCCTGGGCTCGAGGGCGGCGGGGTGGAGCATCCGCGCCAGGGTGAGCTGGTTGATGGCCTCCTGCCAGTCCCGGTGCTGGACGCCGCCCTGCCTGGCGCGCTCCATACTCTCGCGCGCACGCGCGAGGTGCGGCGCGATGAGCGTGTCGAGCTCCCGGGTGCCGTCGGGGCTGGCCTGCAGCGCCTTGGCATGCCCGAAGAGGCTCTCCATGTCACCCGAGGTGGTCTCGCCGAGGAGCTCGAGGAAGTGGCGCACCGCCTGGTGCCTGCGCTCGAGCTCGGCCGTCCCATCGGCGAGGCCTGTGAGGTCCCAGAGATCCTCGGGCGCGCCGACCCGGTCTCCCAGCTGCGCCAGAGGCAGCCCGGGGCTGAGACCCAGGGTGTCGGGCAGGCGGTGGGGTGGCCAGCGGGAGCCGGAGGGGCCCTCCGCGGCCCAGGAGGCGAGGGCCCGAGCCGGCAGAGCGCAGCGGTCCGCGACATCCAGTGCGCTGCTGAAGCCCAGTACACCCAGGGTGTTGGACGCAGCCTCGAAGCGCTCCTCGAGCCTGGCCAGGGGAGGTGGTGAGGCGTCGGCGATCCCGAGCAGGATCAGGTGATCGGCCCCCGTTGGCGGCAGGCAGGCGGCACCGTGGGGGAAGACATCCGCGAAGTCGAGGAGCAAGCTGCGCAGCTCGGGCGCAGGGAGGAGATCGGTGGCCAGTGCGGCCACGTAGACGCCGCCGGGACGTAGGCGCCGGCGCGCGAGCCGGATGGTGGCGCCGCTGAGCGGCACAGCGCCGCTATCCGCCCACGGCCGCAGCAGGATCTGGAGCACGCCGTCCACAGGCTCGCTCTGCCTGAGCAGCCACGCGCCAGGCACCGGGTGCAGCTGCACCTCGGGCGCCAGCAGCGCCCGACGCACGTCTTCATCGTCGTGGGCGATGGCGCGCAGCAGGTCCGGCTGCCCTACGGCAGCCTCGATGGTCCGGGGCCCGTGGGAGAGCAGGGTGATCGCGCCCCAGCCGAGCTCGTCTCCGAGCAGGAGGAAGTGGGATGGGTCGGCCGCGAGCAGAGCGGGAAGGTGGGCGGCGAAGCGCACCGCCGAGGGGTTGCGTCCCTGGAACCACACGGGGAAGCCATCGATGTCGGCTACCATCACGTCTTCGACCCATCGCAGCGCGGTGGTTCCCTCGGGACCGATGGTGGCCAGCTCCCACTCGGAGCGGGTGAGGGCTCCGATGTGACGCTTGACGGAGAGCTCATCGCTCAGGGCTGCCGTCCAGCCGCTGGCGAGGAGGGTGGGCTGCACAGGCGGGAGCTTCCACCAGATCACGCTGAGCAGCACGGCGCCGGCCAGGCCCGTGAGCCTGCGGGCGGGTCGGCGCGCCACCATCAGCACCATGCCCCCGCCGAGGACGGCGGAGAGCGGGATCAGGGCAGCCCCGAGCAGGCCGCCTTGCGCGCCGAGGACCACGCCCGCCCCAGCAGCCAGCGACAGCGGCCACAGATCCACGTCGCCGCCGGTCCTGGATGGCGCCGCCAGGCCCAGCGCGAACGCCGCGAGCAGCGATGGCGCCGCCAGCAGCGCCGGCAGGGCGAGGGAAGGGGACCAGGACAGCAGGAGCCCTGGGAGCTCGGGAGCCAGCCAGGGGGCGAAGAGGCCGAGGGTGCTCATGCCGACGGCGATGCCCGTGGCTGCGGCCAGAGGTTCGAGGCCCAGGCGCGCACGGCGCAGCCTGGCCAGGCCCCATCCGCCCGCGAAGCCGAGGGTCGTCGCGCTGACCACCCCCCACCATCCCAGCGGGCTGGGGTCGAGCCAGGCGCGCAGGCCAGCCCACTGGAACGCCGCACACCAGGAGCACAGCAGGGTGAGCACGACGAAGGAGAGCGTGGAGGAGAGCCTCCGGGCGGGCGCGGGGGGGACGGCAAGGTGAGCGCGCTTGTGGGAACGCAGCAGGGCCAAAGCGGCCAAAGCGGCAGGGAGCGCCAGCGCGAGCCCCCAGGGAGCGAGCAAAGCGAGGGCAGCCCCCCCCACCGCCTGGATGGCGCGTCCAGGTGTGGCCGGGGCACCGGGAGCGAAGGGGAGCAGGGCCAGGGTGCAGACAACCAGCCAGCTCGCGAGAAACAGCAGAAGGCTCTGGGAGGGTGAGAGCTGCGCTGCGCGCCCCGCGGAGCCCGCCAGCTCCGCGACGCCCTGGGGAAGGGCCATCGAGAGCAACCCTGCGAGCCCCAAGGCGGCGCGAAGGAAACGGGGCGTCCTGACCGCGGCCTGCTGGGCCAGCGCCAGAGCGAGCAGGGGCAAGGCGACGCCCCAGGCCAGCGCGCCGGGGTCCGCACCGACCTGTTGCACCAGGCTGACAGCGGAGGCGCCCACCAGCACCCCCAGGGTCACCGCCTGCCACCGCCCGGGCATGGCCCATGAACCGGCGGGGTCCATGGGTCTGAATGGCGCGCCTGGTGGGGCTTGTGCAGACATAGAAGAATCCTGAGGGGGGACGTTGACCAGTCGGTGGGGTTCCTGGTAGATCGCCCAGCAGTCCTGCGCTCCGTGGAGGCGCCAGGTCTGCCCCCTTCTAATCGCCGCCACGCTGCTCGACAGACTTTCAGCCTGTGCCTTGTGGCGGATACGGCTTTACTCGTCAACGCTTTCGATAGTTATTTTCGGTATACTCTGCCCACTGTGCTCGGTGACGTAGCCTACACCTGCATGCCAGCAGGTACTCCAGACAGCCCTCGCTCTCACGGAATTCTCCCGAAATGGCCTTTCTCTCTCGACAAAAGAACGCCATTGGACTGGACATCGGTTCCAGCTCCGTCAAGGTGCTCGAGCTCGAACAGACCAAGTCGGGCACCTACCGCCTGCTGCATTTCGGCATGACGCGCCTTCCCCCAGAGGCCATCGTCGATGGTGCGGTCATGAATACGGCGGCGGTGGTCGATGCCATCCGCGAGCTCTTGAACCGCGAAAAGATCAAGAGCCGGGATGTGGTGGCTTCGGTCGCCGGGCATTCGGTGATCATCAAGCGCATCAACTTGCCTGTGATGACCCCCGAGGAGCTCGACGAGTCCATCCAATGGGAAGCCGAGCAGTACATCCCCTTCGACGTCAATGACGTGAACATCGACGTCCAGATCCTGGACGCCACTGGGGACGAGGCTGGCCAGATGGAGGTCCTGCTCGTCGCTGCGCGCAAGGAGCTGGTCAACGAGTACGTCTCCATCATCCACGAAGCTGGGCTCCAGTCCTCGGTCGTCGATGTGGACGCCTTCGCCGTCGCGAACGCCTTCGAGCTCAACTACAAGCAGCCGCTGGGCACCATCGCCCTCATCAACGTGGGGGCCAGCACCACCAACATCATCGTGTTGCGCGAGGGCACCACCGCCTTCACGCGCGACATCAGCATGGGCGGTCGGCAGGTCACCGAGGAGATTCAGCGCACCCTGAACATCTCCTTCGAAGAGGCCGAGTCCATGAAGGTCGGCCGCGACGACCGCGACGCCTCTGCTGTGGTCCCTGAAGAGGTGGAGCGGGTGATCCGCGGTGTGGGCGACTCCATCGCCACCGAGATCCATCGCTCACTGGACTTCTACCTGTCCACCGCCACGGGCGACGGGCTGTCTCGCATCTACCTCTCGGGCGGAGGGGCGCTCACTCCTGGGCTCGGTTCGGCCCTGTCCCGGGTCACGGGCACCCCCATCGAGACCATCGACCCCTTCCGCAACATCGAGATCGATGAGCGCAGCTTCAACCCACGCTTCCTCCAGGATGCCGCATCCCAGGCGGCTGTGGTGGTCGGGCTGGCGCTGAGGAGGCCGGGCGACAGATGATTCGCATCAACCTTCTCCCAGTACGCACCAGCCGGCGTCTCGAAGCGGTCAAGCAAGAGCTGATCCTGGGCGGCATCGGCATCAGCCTGCTCGCGATCCTCTGCGGCGTGTTCTTCATGTTCCAGTCCGCGCAGGCCAACGAGCTTCGACGGGCGAACTCGCGCCTGCAGGAAGACCTCGACAACCTGCGGCTCATCGTGGCTCGGGTCGACGAGGTCGAGAAGATCAACGATGAGCTGCGCCGCAAGCTGTCGGTCATCGGCAACCTGCAGGCCAGCAAGACCGGCCCGGTCCACATGCTCGACGAGCTGTCGGCCGCCACCCCCGAGAAGCTCTACGTCACCATCGTCAACGAGGAGGCCGGACGCCTGCGCCTTGCGGGCAACGCCGCCTCCAACGAAGTCATCTCCCAGTTCCTCATCAACCTCGAGAAGACCAACTGGTTCGAGGACGTCTACCTGATCTCCATCGATCAGGTGCAGGTCAACGAGTACGATTTGAAGAACTTCGAGGTCTCTGCCCGCGTCGTCGTCCCTTCGGTCACGAAGGAACCGGCGACCGAGCAAGAGTAGCCCTAGTAGCACTGAGTCGGAGGCATCGTGGACATTCACGAACTTCTGGAGCGAATGGGCAAGCTGCCGCGCACCCAGCGCCTGGGCATCATCGTCTTGGTGTACCTCGCGTTCGCGGCCGTCTTCTGGTTCCTGCTCTACTCGCCCAAGCAGAAGACCATCTCGGTGCTCGAGAGCCAGCGCACCGAGCTCCAGTCCAAGAAGGCCGTGGTCGAGCGTCGCGCACAGGACAAGGAAGCCTTCGAGCGCGAGCTCGAGGACCTCACGCTCCAGCTGCGGCAAGCCCTGCGTCAGCTGCCGGACGACCGCGAGATCCCCGACCTGCTCTCGCGCATCAGCACCATCGCCCGGCGCATCGGCCTCGAGATCCATCGCTTCCTTCCCCAGGACGAGATCGTCCACGAGTACCACGCCGAGGTGCCTGTGGAGCTCGAGCTCCAGGGCAGCTACCACGAGGTGGCCATGTTCTTCGACCGCCTGTCGAAGCTCAGCCGCATCGTGTACGTGCAGGACATCGCCATGGAGAAGCCCATCGAGGCCAGCGGCAAGGTGATCGTCACGGTCACCGGCCGGCTCACCACGTTCCGGTTCCTCGCTGAGGGCGAACGCGGTCCTACTGCCCCAGCCAAGGAAGGCGACAGGAGGCGAAGCCGGTGATCACCAGCAACGGAACCATGTCGAATCTGTGCTGGATGGCGATCCTGCTCGGCGGGCTCGCCGCTGGCTGCGGGGGCGACACACCGCAGGGCGAGGATGGCGGAGGCACCGCGCTCGTTCCCGGGGGCGACGCCGCCGCACGGGATGCGCAGGCCGAAGAAGACGCCTCCGAGCCCGAGTACGTCTACAACCCGATCGGCAAGCGCGACCCCTTCCGCACGTTCATCGCCACCGCCGACGAAGAAGAGATCCGCTCACCGACGCCCCTCCAGCGCTACGAGCTCGAGCAGTACGAGCTCACGGGCATCGTCTGGGGCGTGGACAGGCCCCGCGCCCTCGTGGAAGACCCGGAGGGTATGGGGCACGTCATCGAGCTGGGCACCTATGTCGGGAAGAAGTGGGGCAAGGTCACTCAGATCACCAGCAGTCAGCTGGTGGTCACCGAAGAGTACCTGACCCCCGACGGCGCCCTTGTCGTCAATCCCATCGAGATCAAGCTGCAGTACCCCGAGGAGGAGCTGCGATGAAGCGCCAGCCGCGCATGTCAGCTTCGGGCACGTTTTCCAGGAGGCAAGCCGAGATGGTGAGAACTTCCATCAAGGGGATGCTCACAGGCATGGTCCTGTTGGGCGCTGCATGGGCCCCCGCGGGCGTGGCGCTGGCCGAGGATTCGGCACGCGTGACGCTCCAGACCGTCGTGGTCGTTCCCGGGGACGAGACCACGGTCAGCTTCCAGATGTCCTCCTCGGTGGAGGGGTCTGCGATCACCAGCTTCCTGCTCTCGGATCCCGAGAGGCTGGTGGTCGAGGTTCCCGACGGACTCTCCATGTCCGCCGAGCCTCCGACCAAGGGCCTGGGCGATCTGGTGAAGCGCGTCGAGGCGGAGCAGGTGCCCAACACGGGCCTGCTGCGGCTCACGTTGTTCCTGGATCGTCCCATCGATCACATGCTCACCACCAGCGGCGACACCATCTCCGTGGCGCTGTTCGAGCGTGAGGCCAGCCCCGTCGCGAGCTTCGATCGAGACCTGTCCGGTCCGGAGCTTCCCATGGGGGCTCCGCCTACGGTCTCGACCCTGGACTTCCAGAGCCTCGACGACACCAGCCGCGTGGTCATCGGCCTCAACGCCGATCTCGAGTACACGGTCAGCAAGCCCGAGAGCCGGCTCATCGTCGTCGATATCCCCAACGCCAACCTGGCAGCGAGCCTGGACCGTCCCCTCGACGCCTCGGCGTTCCTCAGCCCCGTCAGCTTGGTGCGGGCCTACCGCACCCGCACGGGCACGCGGGTGGCCATCAACCTCCGCAGCAGCGTCGAGTACGAAGCGCGGCGCGGCGCCGGCAACCTCCTCTACATCGACGTGAAGGTCCCGCCCGAGATGCGTCAGGACCGGGAGCTGGCCAAGCAGGGCTTCACGGCCTCTGCACCCTCCACCCCAGCCTCTTCCGGCAGCGAGGGGCTGCGGAGCGCCTACAAAGAAGAGATCCTGATCTCTGACGGTGGCCGCACCCACAACCCCCAGTCGGCCTTCGGCGACGGTGGCGGCTCCTTCGATCCCTCCTCCATGATCGGCATGGCCGCTGGTTTTATGTTCGACGGCGGCTCGGCCACCCAGGTTCCGTTCGCCGGGCAGAGGATCAACCTCGACCTGGTCAACGCCGACATCCACTCCGTGTTCCGCCTGATCTCCCACGTCTCTAAGCTCAACATCGTCGCGGGCGATGACGTGGACGGCCGGGTCACCGTGCGCCTCGAGAACGTCCCCTGGGACCAGGCCTTCGCCGCCATTCTCCAGGCCAAGGGGCTGGGCTCACAGCGCTTCGGCAACATCGTGCGCATCGCCCCCATCGACACCATCAAGTCGGAGCAGCAGTCCAAGCTCGAGACGGAGCGGGCCATCCGCGAGATCGAGCCCCTGCAGACCTACGTGGTGCCGCTCAACTACGCCACCGCGGCAGATCTGGTGGCGCAGATCGAGTCCGTGCTGTCGGATCGCGGCTCGGTGCAGGTCGATGCTCGCACCAACCAGGTCATCGTCCAGGATCGCGAGAAGTACATCGCGGCCGTGCGCGAGCTGGTCCGTCAGCTCGACACGCAGAATCCCCAGGTGATGATCGAAGCGCGCATCGTCGAGGCCAACAGCTCGTTCGTCCGCGGTCTGGGCGTGCAGTGGGGCTCCAGCCTCGATGCCAGCGCCAACACCGGCTACTCAACCGGCGCGTTCTTCCCCAACAGCATCGGTCTGTCCGGCGGCTTGGTCAGCGGCGCGATGGGTAGTGAATCCGTGTTCTACGAGGCGTCCCGCGACAACACCCTGTTGGTCGACCTCGCGTCGCCCAATGGTGAGCTCGGCGCCCTCGCCATGAGCCTCGGCAGCATCCCGGGCCTGGTGGACCTCGACGCCCGCCTGGGCGCCATGGAGTCCGAAGGTTGGGGCAAGGTTGTGTCCTCACCCCGCATCATCACGATGGACAACCAGTCCGCCACCATCAAGCAGGGTGCCCAGATCCCGTATCTGGCCACCAGCGCTGGCGGCGCCAACGTCAAGTTCGTCCAGGCCGCCCTCGAGCTGACCGTGCAGCCCCACATCACCTCGGACGGTCGAATCTTCCTCGACATCGAGATGACCAACAACCGCGCGGACTTCTCCCAGACGGTGCAGGGTCAGCCCGCCATCCAGATCAAGGAGGCCTCCACGGGCGCCCTGGTCGAAGATGGCGACACCACCGTCATCGGCGGCGTGTACGCCTTCGAGACCGCCGAGAGCAACCAGCGGATTCCGTTCTTCTCCAAGATTCCGCTGCTCGGCTACTTGTTCAAGGCTACCGGCACCAACATCTCCCGCAACGAGCTGCTGGTCTTCGTCACCCCCCACGTGCTCTCCTCCAAGAGCTCGACCAAGTAGACGGGCCCTGCCTGGCTCCTTGCCAAATCCAAGCATGACGCAGCAGGAGCTCATCGAGGTCGACCTCGGCCAGCGCGCCTACCCCATCCATGTGGTGGCCGGTGGACTCGATGGCTTGGGGCTCGCGCTGGCCGAGCGGTTCGCGTTGGGCCGGGTGATGCTGGTGACCAACCCCGTGGTCGCTGTGCATCACCAGGGAGCAGCCCTGGCTTCACTCGAGGCCGCCGGCTTCGAGCCTGAGGTCATCCATGTGCCGGACGGCGAAGGCTGCAAGACCATGCAGACCTGGACCGATCTGGTGGGGCGGCTGCTGGACGCCCGGATCGACAGGGTCACACCGGTGATCGCGCTGGGGGGAGGGGTCACCGGCGACCTGGTCGGGTTCGCTGCTGCCTCGGTGCTGCGCGGCGTGCCCTTTGTGCAAGTCCCCACCACCCTGTTGGCCATGGTGGACGCTTCGGTGGGCGGCAAGACCGGCTTCAACACCCCCCAAGGCAAGAACCTGGTGGGCGCCTTCTACCAGCCTCGTCTGGTCTTCGCGGCCACCCACGTGCTCTCCACCCTCGAGCCGGCAGAGTTCCGCTGTGGCCTGGGCGAAGCCGTCAAGCACGGCGTGATCCGAGACGCAGCGCTGGTGGACTGGATGGAGGAGCACTCCGCTGCCCTGCGCGCACGCGATCCGGTCGCCACCGCCTGGTTGGTGAGGCGGTGCTGCGAGATCAAGGCCGAGGTCGTGGCGTCCGATGAACGAGAGGCCGGTGTCAGGGCGATCCTGAACTTCGGCCACACCGTCGGGCATGCCCTCGAGACCGCCTTGGGCCACGGCAGCCTGCGCCACGGCGAGGCGGTGATGCTCGGAATGCTGGTCGAGACCCGCTTGGCCATCCAGCGCGGCTGGTGCCGCGAACCCGGCATGCTCGCCAGGCTCATCCACCTGGCGCGGCTCCTGCAGCTGCCGGTCCATCTGCCAGAAGCACCCCTCATGCACGCTGATCGCAGCTTCCGCGACAAGCTCGATCTGGCCGTGAGGATGGACAAGAAGACGGTCCGTGGTACACTCAGCCTCGTCGTCCCCATCCAGATGGGCGCGGTGCAGCTACAGTCCGCCACTGCCGAAGACCTCGTCGCCCTCATGGATCTGACGGAATCCTGGGAGAACTCATGATGAAGCTCGCCACCTTCGGTCTCTTTCCCTTGGCACTCGCAGCCTGCTCCGGAGGTCCATACCCGGCGCCCGCCACCGCTGTGCTCTCGGATCTAGAAGACTTCACCCTGGTGCCCTCCACGGCGCACCGTACCCAGGATGGCCTGGGCACGCTGGTGTTCGGGGACATCATGGTCTACGACGACGAGACCGAGATGCCGCTCAACAACATCGAGGTGGAGATCCTCACGGGCTGGTCGGGGATCTATGTCCTGCCCGAGAGCGCCATCAAGCTGGTGCAGTACCCGCAGCCGCCGGTGGATGTCCAGGACGGCTCGTCCACTGTCGCCGACTACTGCGACATCGACCCCGAGGATGGCTACATCGACTCCGACGCTCCTGATTGGTGCTCCTGGTGGTGGGATACGGCGTCCTCTTCGTACTACGAGCTCGGCGGCGACTACGCCATGACCTCTGATAACTATCAGCCCACCTACCTGATCGGCGGAACGGACGGGCGCGGTATCCTGCGGTTCTACCTCTACATCGACTCCATGCCCTTCAACACCGAAGACGAGACATTCAGCGGCGCGAGCATCTGGATCAGCATCGGCGTCGACACGCTCAACGTGGCCATCGATGTGGAAGAGTAGCGGCCGAGCGTCGTGCCAGAGCACCGCTTGGGCGAGGAGGATGGGTTGACGCGGGCTGACCGGAGCATCCTGGTTCTCCACGGTCCCAACCTGGACCTGCTGGGGACACGAGAGCCCGAGAAGTACGGCGACACGACCCTGCCGGACATCGACGCGGCGCTGGGCGCCTTGGCCGACCAGCTGGGCGTGCGGGTGTCCTGCCACCAGTCGAACCACGAGGGTCAGCTCGTGGAGCTGATCCATGGTGCCCGCGGCGTACACGCCGGCCTGGTGCTCAACCTGGCCGCCTATACGCACACCTCCGTCGCCATCCGCGATGCCCTCGCGGCCGTGGCGCTGCCCTTCGTCGAGGTGCACCTGACCAACGTCCACGCGCGCGAAGAGTTCCGCCACCGCAGCATGGTCGCGGCGCTGGCCCTTGGCATCGTGCAGGGCTTCGGCGTGGACAGCTACCTCCTCGGACTGCGAGGGATGGTGAGATGGCTGGAGAGCTAGAGAATCCTCCGTGGCTCCTGGAGCCAACGCGCATCAGCAGCCTGATGGAGTTGATGCGGGCCAGAGGTGTGGTCGCGTTCCGCCTACGGCGTGGTGACGAAGAACTCGAGGTTCGTTGGCCCGAGCCATCCGCTGCCCAGGCGGGTCTTGGCCCGGTCGCCGACCTCGCCGAGGTGCCGGAGTTCACCCCCTCTCAGACCCTCCATGCCATCACCTCGCCTTCAGTGGGCACCTACTTCGCGTCCCCCGAGCCCGGGAAGCCCTCCTTTGTGGAGATCGGGCAGCGGGTGAGCGCGGGTGAGGTCGTGTGCGTCGTGGAGTCCATGAAGCTCATGAACGAGGTCGAGGCGGACGCCGACGGCGTCGTTGTGGAGCTACCCATCCCCAACGGAGGCTCCGTCAAGGCTGGCGAGGTCGTGTGCCTGCTCCGCCTCGACGACGATAGATAGCAGGGAGGTGCCGAGGCCGCGCGCATCCCCCGCGCCCCACCCGGGATGGATCGGGCTCCGTCTCGGCCATGTGCGAACGGTGTAGCGGTCCTCGAATCCCAAGGAGGTAAGACGTGGCAACCCGTAATGAGCTCGAGCAGGAAGCCCTCCGGCATACCCAGAAGGGCAACTACTCCAAGGCCGCGCGGATCTACCACGCGATCCTACGCCAGCAGCCCCGGGATCGGCGCGTTCGACAGAAGCTGGGCGAGATCTACCTCAAGATGGGGCAGAAGAAAGAAGGTGCCAAGTACCTGCGGGAGGTCGCCGGGCTGGCCCAGCGAGAGGGCCAACACCGTGTAGCCATCTCCATCTATCGACAGCTGGCTCAGCTGCTTGATGACGATCTCGAGATCATCGGCGCGTTGGCGGACTGCTACCGGCAGAACAACCAGCTCCACGAAGCCAACAAGGTCTACGAGAAGGCCCTGAACCTTGCCAAGGGCGCCAGGGCTTGGGACAGGGCGGTAGAGTACGGCACCGCTCTGAGCGAGATGACCCCCAGCGACATGGCGCTCAGGTTCACCATCGCCGAGCTCCGTGAGTCCTCCGGTGACATCGAGGGCGCCATCGCGGACTACCGCGGCATGGCGGCGGCGTTCACCCGCCGGGGCGAGATGGGCGAGGTCGCCCGCGTAGCCGAGGCAGCCCTTCGGCTCGGGGAGGGCGATCCGGACGCGGAGTTCTTGACCATGGCCATCCGGGCCAGGGTGGACACCGGGGACTTCGACAGGGCCCTCGAGAACGCCAAGCCCATCATCGACACCCTCGAGAAGCAGCGCCCCGAAGTCATCGAGGCCCTGGGGATCGCCCTGCTCAAGCGGGGTGAGGAGTCCAAGGCCAGGCGTCTCTTCTTGGAGGTGGCCGTTCGGTACCGCGACGTGGGAGACAGCGAAGGGCAGGCACGGGCCCTGGAGCTGGCGCTGCAGGCCGGCTCCGACGATCCCAAGCTGCGTGAGGCCATGGCTCAGGCCCGGTCCCGAGCCGAGAAGCTCAAGCGCAGGCTGACCGACGAGGCGATGCTCTCCCCGGCCAGCGACGATGAGCTCATCATCTGCACCAAGGCGGAGGTCCAGGCCCGGTATGGCTTCCCCGACCGCGCCGTGGTCACCCTGAAGGCGGGCGCCAAGCAGTTCCCGCGAAGCTACTGCATCGGGGCCAGGCGTGTGGAGACGCTGCTCGAGCTCGGCCACCAGGAAGAGGCCATCACCTTGCTCGAGAGGATGGTCCGGTCGGCGTCTGCGGGTGCGCGCACGGTGCTGGCCTCTCGCCTGCTCATCCTTGGCGGCCCGGATCTGTTGGGCGAGCCTGCGGCCGATCCCGCCGACGAGATCGTGGACGAGGAGCTCATCGACGACGACGGGCCAGAGATGGAGCTGCTGGATGACGGTGACGAAGAGCTGCTGGACGATGACGACGAGGAGCTCCTGACCGATGACGATCTCGAGGCCGACACGGGGCCTGGGTGGACCGATGGCCAGCCCGACGTTCTGGACGAGGACGAGCTCTTCAACGACGATGCCCTCGACGGGGGCAGTGCCCTGGCCCGCGCCGAGGCGCTGGTGGCCAGCGAGGACTTCGACGCGGCCATCGCCGCATTCCAGGACGTCTTCCGCGAGGACCCTCTGAACGACGAGGTCCTGATGCGCATCGCCGAGGTGCGCCGGATGCAGCGGGAGGCCCGCGAACGTGCCGCCGCAGGCGAGCAGCCTCCGGCGGGCGGTGATCTGGACGACAGCGCCGCCCCGGACACCGTGCCCGGCGCCGATGATGATGACCTCGGGGACCTCGGCTTCGCCCAGAGCGCCACGCCTAGTACGCTCGGGTCGGGCGGCCCTCCCATGGCGGGCCTAGGCACCAAGCTAGGCGCCGCATCGGCCACCCCGGGCAGCAGCTGGAAGGAGCTGTTGGGAGGGGGCAAGAAAGACAGCGAGGTCGAGCCCGCAGCAGCTGCAGGGTCCGATCATGTGGAGGTGACTGCGGTGGACAGCGACACCGCCTGGGCCCTGGCCGCGGTCGGGCGCTACCAGCAGGCGCTGGACCAGGCCCGTGGTTTCACAGGCTTGGTGGGACGCTGGCTCGAGGCGCGCTGCCTGGCGGGGCTCGGAAAGCACAAGCAGGCGCTGGCCGTGCTGCGAGACGCCCTCGAAGAGGCCGACGAGCGCGATGAGGTGTACCCCGAGGCGCTGCACCTCTTCGCAATCTTGCAGGCCAAGCAGGAGCGCAATCGTGCAGCCCTGCGTGTCGCCCGGGAGCTCCTCGACAGCTACCCGGACTTCCGCAACGCAGAGGTCAAGGCCCTCATCCGAGGCCTCGAGCTCCTGCGCTGACGCTCTGACCGGCGAGCGCAAAAAACCCCGCAACCGGGTGGCGGCGGGGCCTGTGCTTCGCGAGGAAGGAGCTATTCCGTGACAGGCTGTTCGACCGGCGCGGCCTCGATCGGCGTGGCTTCGATCGGCGCGGCTTCGAGCTCGGGCGCTACGGCCTCACCGGGCTCCGCCTGCTCGCCCTCTGGCCGTTCCTCGGGCTGGACGGGGCTGGGATCAGTGGCTTCCTCGACCGGGAAGAGAACCTCAGCGGGCAGCTCGATGGGCGCCGCGGTCTGCTTGTCTTCGGGCACCGTGTACATCTCGCCCTGATCTTCCTTCTGCAGACGACGAATTTCGTTCTCGACGTCCGAGCCGGAGCGCAGGGAGGCGTTGGAGTAGATCGCCAGCGTGACGCTGGTGGTCATGAACAACACCGCCACGATGGTGGTGGCCTGGGACAGGAAGCTGCCGGCGCCACGGGGGCCGAAGATCGTGGAGGAACCGCCACCACCACCGAATGCAGCGCCGACGTCGCCACCCTTGCCCGGCTGGAGCAGGATGACCAACATCAGGATGAAGCAGAGGATGATGTGCAGCAAAGTGACGAAGAGCAGCATGGCGGCTCCGTGGGCAAGGGGACGGGGAAGGGGGCCTAACCCGCTGCTTCCACGATGCGAGCGAAGCTATCGGCCTTGAGCGCCGCGCCACCCACCAGAGCACCGTCGATGTCGGGCTGAGACAGGAGCAGGGCTGCATTGGCCGGGCCGACTGAGCCTCCGTAGAGGATGCGCAGGCTGGACACCACGCCGCCAGCATATCGACCCCGCAGCCAGCTGCGGATGGCCCCGTGCATGGCCTGGGCCTGGTCGGAAGAGGCGGTCTTGCCGGTGCCGATGGCCCAGACGGGCTCGTAGGCCAGCACGATGCGCTGCAGATCATCCTCGTGGATGCCCGCGAGCCCGCCCTCGAGCTGACTCTCGACCACCGCGACCTCGGCGCCGGACTCGCGCTGGGCCAGGGTCTCACCTACACAGAGGATGGGAGCCAGCCCCACGCGGAGGGCCGCGTGGACCTTCTTGTTCACGGTCTGGTCGGTCTCACCGAAGTACTGACGCCGCTCGGAGTGGCCGATGATGACCTGGGTGCAGCCCGCGGCTGCGATCATCTCGGAGGACAGCTCGCCGGTGTAGGCGCCGCTGGACTCCCAGTGGAGGTTCTGTGCAGCCACCTGGATGCCGGTGTGGCGCAGCGCAGCCACCACCTCGGGGATGCTGAGGTAGGGGGGAGCCACGGTTACATCGGCCACCATGACGTCCATGACGGCCTTCTTGATGGCCTGCGCCAGGGGCCCGGCTTCGCCGGGACCCATGTGCATCTTCCAGTTTCCTGCGATCAGCTTTCTACGAGACATCAGGAGCTCCTGAGGCGCAGCGTGCGCAGCCCGGGCAGTTCCTTGCCCTCGACGAACTCGAGGGAGGCGCCGCCGCCGGTGGAGATGTGGTCGAAGCGGTCTGCCATGCCCGAGCGCTTCACGGCCGCGGCCGAGTCGCCGCCGCCGACCAGGGTGTAGCCTTCGCAGCCAGCCACGGCCTCGGCGATGGCCATGGTGCCCGCGGAGAACGCCTCGATCTCGAACATGCCGAGGGGGCCGTTCCAGAACACCGTGCCCGCTCGCCCGATCACATCGGTCCAGCGCGCCACGGTCTCGGGACCGATGTCGAACCCGGCCATGCCGTCGGGGATCTCCTTGACCACCTGGCAGCTCTCGGAATCCGGAGCCTCGGCGACCACATGGTCCACCGGCAGGTAGATGGTGACGCCCCGCTCGGTGCAGCGCTCGAGGAGACGCTTGGCGAGCAGAAACTTCTCGGACTCGACCCGAGACGTGCCCACCGGGCGGCCCTGGGCGGCCATGAAGGTGTAGGCCATTGCGCCGCCCACGAGGATGCCGTCACAGCGACGGGCCAGGGTCTCGATGACCCCGATCTTGTCGCTGACCTTGGCGCCGCCGAGGATGGCGATGAAGGGCCGCTCGGGACCGTGCAAGAGCTTGTCGAGGGCCTTGACCTCGGCCTCGACCAGCAGCCCTGCTGCGATCTGCTCGGACTGCTCCGCGGCCCCCACCACAGAGGCGTGGGCGCGATGCATGGCACCGAAGGCGTCGTTGACGTAGGCCCTGCCGAGCCTGGCGAGTTGCTGTGAGAAGTCGGGATCGTTGGCCTTCTCTCCCGGGTGGAAGCGAAGGTTCTCGACGACCATGACACCACCTGGCTGGACCTCGTCCAGCAAGCTGGCCACCTCATCACCCACGGTGTCGTGGGCGAAGATGATCTCGGTCTCGAGCAGCTCGGCGAGCTTGGAGGCCACCGGCTCGAGGGAATACTCGGCCACCGGCTTGCCCTTGGGGCGACCGAGGTGGCTGCACAACACCACCTTGGCGCCGCGCTCGCGCAGGTGTTGGATGGTGGGCAGCGCCGCCCGGATCCGCGTGTCGTCGGCCACCTCACCATCATGGAGGGGGACGTTGAAGTCCACGCGCACCAAGACGGGGGTGCCGGACTCGATGCGGAGCTCGGCCAGGGTAGGCAGGGGACGGCTCATTAGCGGCGCTCCAGCCCCGAGACGAGGCGGGTGAGGTCGACGAGACGGTTGGCGTAGCCCCACTCGTTGTCGTACCAGGACATGATCTTGGCGGTGTGGTTGCCGGTGACGTTGGTCCAGGACAGGTCCGCGATGGAGGAGTTGGGGTTGCCCACCAGGTCGCCACTGACCACCGGCGCGTAGGTGGTGGCCAGGATGCCCTTGAGGGGGCCGTTGGCGGCTTCTTCCAGGGCGGCGTTGATGGTCTCCTTGGTGACCGGCTTGGTGGTGGTGATGAAGAGGTCCACGAGGGAGACGTTCGGGGTCGGGACGCGAATGGACATGCCGTCGAGCTTGCCCTTGAGCTGGGGCAACACCAGCGCGACGGCCTTGGCGGCGCCGGTGGTGGTGGGGACCATGTTCAGGGCGGCGGCGCGGGCGCGACGGAAGTCGCCACCGGGGTGAGGCGCGTCCAGCAGGCACTGATCCATGGTGTAGCTGTGGATGGTGGTCATCAGGCCGGACTCGATGCCGAAGAGGTCATCGATGACCTTGGCGATGGGGGCCAGGCAGTTCGTGGTGCAGGACGCGTTCGAGATGATCTGGTGCTTCTCGATGTCCAGCTCGTTGTCGTTGACGCCGACCACGATGGTCGCGTCGGGGGCGTCCTTCGCCGGGGCGGAGATGATGACCTTCTTGGCACCGGCCTGCAGGTGCAGGGCGGCCTTGTCGCGGGAGCGGAACACGCCCGTGGCCTCGAGGACGACGTCGACGTTCTTGGCGGACCAGGGCAGGTTGGTGGGGTCCCGCTCGACGCTGGTGCCGATGAGGGTGCCATCGACCACGATACCTTCGGGGGTGACCTTCACGTCGTGGGCCCAGTGACCCTGGACGGAGTCATGGACCAGCAGGTGGGCGAGCATCTCGTCCTTGGCGAGGTCGTTGATGTAGACGACCTCGACCTCGGGATCGTCCCAAGCGATACGGAAGAAAGCGCGACCGATGCGGCCGAAACCGTTGATAGCGACACGAGTGGCCATGACAGACTCCTGAGTATTTGAAGAGAGGCCCATTGGGAGGGCTGGAAAGGACCGCCCCATAACATGCGGGCGGGGCTTGCCAAGCTAGTAACTCCAGCCATAGTCACGCATGGCATAGGCCTCCGGGAGGCGCTAGGAAGAACACCCGCCGCGCCCACGGAGGAAGCCCTGGCCCTGCTGATCTCCGGAGTCCGGCTTCCGAGCCGGGACAGCGTCCTTCCTCCCCTGGTCTCGGCGAAGCTGGGGCTGCCTCACCACTCGGTGGTGGAGGCTACGCTGCTGCGCGTGTCCCTGGATGCGCGCAGTCGTCCCCCCACGCTGCTTGGGAACCTCCGCGTGGAGTTGACGCCGGGCTTGGAGGACGCCGTGCTGGCCCGTGGCGTTCCCGGCGTGCGCGCCTTCACCCCGCGGGACGCCCAGCGCGCGGCCCTGCCCGGGGCCTGGTCCATCCGGGCGCGATCCTGGACGAACGGTCCACGCCCCATCGTGGTAGGGGCCGGCCCTGCGGGCCTGTTCGCGGCCATGCGCTTGGCCGAGGCGGGTGCCCGACCGCTGCTGCTGGAGCGCGGGCAGCCTGTGCACGAGCGGCGCACCCAGGTGGCGCGCTACTGGACCCACGGTGAGCTCGATCCCGAGAGCAACGTCGTCTATGGTGAAGGTGGGGCTGGCACGTTCAGCGACGGAAAGATCTATACGCGGCTCAAGGATGGGCGGGTCGGCTACGTGCTGTCCCGGCTGGTGAAGGCTGGGGCCGACCCCGGGATTTTGGTGGACGCCCACCCCCACATCGGCACCGACCGGCTGCGCCGGGTGCTGGTGCGCTTCAGGGAGCAGCTCCTCGAGCTGGGCGCGGAGCTGCGCTTCGGTGCTCGGGTGGAGGCGCTGCTGGTCCACGCAGGGCGCTGCGTGGGTGTACGCCTCGGCGATGGAGAGGAGATCCTGGGTTCACCCGTGGTCCTCGCGACAGGGCAGGCGGCGCGGGACAGCATCGAGGCCTTCTTGGCCGCCGGGATGGTGGCGCAGGTGCGCCCTTTCGCACTCGGAGCGCGCATCGAACACCCCCGGGAGATGGTGGACCGAGCCCGCCATGGCGCGGCCTTCGATCAGCTGCCCGCGGCGAGCTACCGCCTTGTCGCCCCGGACCGGCGCGGCCAGCGCAAGGGCTACACCTTCTGCATGTGTCCGGGGGGGCTGGTCATCCCCGCCAGTGAACGGCAGGGCCATGTGGTGGTAAACGGCATGAGCTCGAGCCAGCGGGCCTCCCGCTGGTCCAACGCCGCGGTGGTCGTGCCCGTGGATCAGGCGGACTACGGAGCGGATGACGCTCTGGCGGGGCTGCGCTTCCGGGATGCCATCGAACAGCGCGCCTGGGAGCTGGGGGGAGGGGGCTTCGCCGCTCCCGCCCAGCGTGTCAGCGATCTGCTCGCAGGCCGGGCCTCGGTGGATCTGCCCCGCACGAGTCACCCGCGGGGTGTCGTCCCGACCCACCTGGCCGAGCTGCTCCCGCGCCCGGTGCTGCAGGCCATGATCGCGGCGCTGCGAGCCTTCGATCGTGAGCTCCCCGGCTTCGCTGGCTCCGACGCCGTGCTCATCGCACCCGAGACCAGGACCGCATCACCGGTGCGCTTCGCCAGAGACGAGCAACGCCAAGCCCTGGGCCTGGCGGGCGCCTACCCGGTGGGCGAGGGCATGGGCTGGGGGGGCGGCATCATCAGCGCCGCCGTGGATGGCGTGCGCAGCGCGGAAGCCATCGAGCAGGCTAGCGCATCTTCGTCTTGAAGGCGCCGTCGGCGAGGATGCTGAGCTGGAGCCGAAGCTCGCGGCCCGCCTCGCGGCCTGGGCAGGTGGTCTTCTCGAGGTTCCAGGTCATGTTGGCCGTGGTGGCGGAGTCGGCGGCGTCCATAGTCCAGGTGCCGAGCTCCTTGCAGTCCACGCGCTCGTCCTGGATGGCGACGTAGGCGGCAGCTTGCCAGGTGTTGTTGGCGGCGAAGGTGAGGCTGGTGTACTCGAACTCCACATCGCCGGAATCCTCGGGGGCCCAGTTGGTGATGGTGAGGTTCAGGAGCTTCTCGGCGAACTTCTTGCTGGCGGCGTCCGCGGGGATCTGCGGCCCGGAGGCCGCTGGGGCGGCGGCGGCTTCGACGGGGGCGTTCTTGTCACCGCAGCCGATGAGGAGCGTGAGGGCGAGAGAGGGAAGCAGGGTGCGGTGCATGGCAGGCTCCAAGGTAGCGGGGGATGAATTCTACCCTCCTGGGGAGCGCCGCGCATGGTTCAGCTCCCGTTGCCCTGGAGGGATCAGGCGGACTTTCCCTCTGAGCCTATGGAAAAGTCAGGGGAAGGAGGGGAGGAAAGACGCCGTGGGTCCGTGCTGCGGCTCGCGTGTAGCGCTGTGATCAGAATTTGAACACACCAATACAGGTGGAACAACGGTGGAAATGGGACGGACACAGGCTTTTTAGCGCATGTTCGCGAGCCGTTGGGCTGTCCCCTGATGGTTTTCCACAGCAAAGGAAAAGCCGAGCGGGTTCAGGGCCCTGGGGCAGCGCGTGGGATAGCCTTCCCGCCACGGCCACCCGCCTTGACGCGCCGGCGCGGGGACAGCCTGATGACCCGGAAGTCACCTCTCTCCATACTCTTGCTGGTCTACGGTGTCGCAGCCCTCTGCCTCACCTGGCCTGTGGTGCTGCACCCCGCCGCAGTGGCGGTGGGGGCGGAGCGCTCGGACCTGTGGAACAGCCTGTGGTCCCTGTGGTTTTTTCAGCGGAGCGTCCTCGAGGGGACCTCGCCCCTGGCGACGGAGCTGCTCGGCTTCCCCTCTGGGGGGAGCCTGGCCGTGGCGGACCCCGTCAACGCTGTCCTGGGCACCATCCTGGTGCCCCTGCTGGGGTTGGTGCCCGCCTACAACCTCCTCGTGCTGAGCCACCTGGTCTTCTCGGGCTGGGCCGCCCACAGGCTGGCTGAGGCGCTGTGGCCAAGGAGCGCCCCCGGGGCGGGCGCTTGGGTCGCGGGCTTCGGCTTCCTCGCGGCGCCTGTGCTGGTCTCGGCCGCGCACAACGGCACCAGCGAGGCGGTGGCGGGGGGCTGGCTGCCCGTGGCCGTCTTGGCTGGTCTCGGCGCGCTGCGGCAGGGCGGCGCGAAGCGCGTGGTCCTGGCTGGGGCCGCCCTGGCTGTGGCGCTGTGGTCGTCTTGGTACCTCGGCCTGTGTGCGCTCCTGGCTCTGGGGGCGCTGACGCTGGTAGGTGAGGGGACTCTGGGGCTCAGGCAGCGCAGCCTCCGCCTGGTCCCCGTGCTCGTGCTCGGCGCCGCTGCGGCCTTGCCATTGGCCTGGGTGCAGCACCACGCCACGACCGGGGTGGACAACCTCATCGGCATCAAGGGTGCCGCCGAGCTCGCGCTGGTGCGGCGCATGACAGGGGCGGCGGATCCCCTCGGGTTCATCATGCCCGGTGGTTTTCGATCGCCGGACTTCCGCCTCCTGTCTCGCTACAGCGAGGACTTCGTACACTGCACCTACCTGGGCTGGACTTTGATCCTGGGCGGGGCCTTGGCGCTGTGGCGGCGCTCCACCCGGTCCGCCACGGGCTGGCTCGTGCTCGCCGGCATCGTGGGCCTGGTGCTCTCCCTCGGCCCGGTGTTGGTTCGTGGCGGCCAGCCGCTGCTGCTCCCCGGCGATCGGGCGATCCCCTTGCCCTACCTGCTCTTGGAGCGCCTACCGGGTTTCTCCGACCTCAGCTTGATCTTCCGGCTGGCGATGTTGCCCTCCCTGGCCGCTGCATTGCTCGCGGCCCGAGGCTTCTCCGCCCTGGGGCGGCGACCGGGCTTGGTGGCCTTCGCGCTGGGTGCGCTGGTCTTCGCCGAGCTGCGCCTGCTGGCACCGGTGCACGGGCTCCCAGCCACGAGCTCCACTCAGCTCGCGGCGCCCTTGTGGACGCTGGCCCAGGCTCCTCCCGGGGCCGTGATGAACTTCCCGGTGGTGGGAGGGCGCCGCTACCTCTACGAGCAGACCGCCCACCAAAAACCCATCACCGCTGGGCTGAACTTCCCCAACAACGCAGCCTCCATGCGGGTATGGGAGGCCATCGTCCGGGGGGCGGGCGAGGATGATGTGGCCTACCGGGCGCAGGTCGAGCAGGCCGCGTGCCGGGAGGGGGTGGGCTACCTGGTGGTCCACATCGACCCGATGGCGCGGCCAGACCGTCACGATCTTGGCGTCCGGGCATTGCACCACAGCGTCCCGGTGCTCGACAGCAGCGACGCCCTGCGCGTCCACGTCTTGTGCCCTTCCACCGCGGATTGAGGCTCCTCAGCGCGCTGCTCGTGGCGACGGAGCGGTTAGAGGGCCCTGCCCGGCGTAGACCTCGTCGGCGGAGCCGCTGGAAGGAGCCATGGCCAGGTCCTCTGCGAAGCGCGAACCCACGGGAGTGGTGCTGCCCACCGCCGGCACGGTGGAGGGCCTGGGCTGCACGCCCGGGGATGCACTCTTCCTCGGTCGGACCATCGGCGAACGCCAGGAGCGCTCGTTCATCGCCGCAGGGGTCCGGCCTGGGCCCGACCAGCCTGGAGCCGAGCGCGTCTTCCTGGCCAACGACGTCGCGGTCCTGCATGCCACGGTCAAGGCCATCCTCGAGCTCGGCAGGCTGAAGGGCGAACCCATCCAGGTTCGACCTGGTGGGGAGCTCGCGCGCTTTCTGCTCGAGGCCGAGCTCGGACGCAGGGGAGTGCTTGCGGCCTACCTGCCTCCCGGCATGGACCAGCTGGATGCCGCCGCGCTGGCGGAGCTGCCCACCGTGGAGCTGCCCGCCCAGGAGCGGCTGCTCGACATGCCCGTGCATCACACCCAGTTTGGAGCCGACCTGATCCAGGTTCCGGTCTCGGATGCCTTGCTGTTTCCGGCGAGCCACTGGCTGCAGCTGCTGTGGGCCAACCTGCTGGGCCTCGGGCCCTTCCTGTGGCGTGGGCTGGTGGGGCCCGCGCTGCCGCATGTCATCTGGAATATCGGGCGCGCCTGGCTCGGCGCCCGGAGCCTCAACCCCTACCGCATCGGCGCCCAGCTCGGGCGGCGGGGCAAGGGCTGCAGGGTCCATCCCTCGGCCGTGCTCGAGGGATGCTGGCTTGGGGACGGGGTCGAGGTCGGGGCCAACGCCGTTGTCCGCGGCTGCATCCTCGCCGATGGCGCCAAGGTCGAGGAGCTGTCGGTGGTGGACTTCAGCGTCCTGGGCAAGCAGGCCATGGTGCAACGCCAAGCCATGGTTCGGTTCTGCCTCCTGGATCCCGGCTGTGCCTGCGCTGGGCAGATGCAGCTCGGCGTGCTGGGGCGCGATGCGGCCCTCAAGCATGGGGCCACGCTGATGGACATCAACTACTCTCAGGGCGTCCGTGTGCGGGCTGGCCAGGCCCTGCACCGGGCTCCCCTGGGCTTGGCCGGGGTCTGCGTCGGGCCTCGGAGCATCATCGGGAGCGGGATCAAGGTGGCCTCTGGGCGCGCCGTGCCCCCCGATCTGGTGGTCCTGCCCAACCCCGCGCAGGTGCTCTCCCGTATCCCTGGGCGTTGCGAAAAAGGCACCTACAAGCTCGTCGACGGGGGGCTCGAGACCGCGTGATCTCCTGGAACGATCCCGCCCTGAGCAACCTCTTGGCCGCTGGCTACCTGGGCCTGCTCACGGTCCTGTGGTCCCTGCTGTTGGCCAGCGCCAGTGGCTGGGGGCGGCGCTGGGTGCTGGTGCAGCGGGATGGTCAGCAGCGGGTCCCTCCTGTGCTGGTCTGCGTGCCGGCGCGCAACGAGGCCGCCAACATCGCCAGCTGTGTCAGCGCGGTCCTGGCGAGTGAGGGGGTGGACCTCGAGCTCATCGTCCTCGATGACGGCTCGGACGATGGCACCAGCGAGATCGCCGAACGAGCCGCGGCTGGCGACACCCGCTTCACCCTGCGCCAGGGTCGCCCGCCTCCCGCGCACTGGGCCGGCAAGAGCTGGGCGCTCGTGCAGGCCTCCGCCGATGCCGACCGACCCTACCTGCTCTTCCTGGACGCCGACGTCGAGCTTCATCCCAAGGCGCTGCACTCCACCCTGGCCCAAGCGGAGGTGGAGCGGCTCGATCTCCTCAGCCTCTTCGGCTCCTGGCGCCTGGAGTCGTTCTGGGAGCTGGTGGTGGTGCCAGTGGTCGGCTGGTTCGTGCGCGGCGCCACCAACCTGGATGCGGTCAATGATCCATCCCACCCGGACGCCTTCGCCAACGGTCAGCTCATCCTGGTGCGCCGCGAGGCCTATGAAGGGATCGGCGGGCATCGCGCTGTCCAGGGCGAGGTGCTCGAGGACGTGCGCCTTGCGCAGGTATTCTCCAAGCAGGCCCACCGGCTCATGCTGCTTCATGCCCCCTGGGCCTTCCGGGCCAGGCTGTACCGGAGCCTCGCCGAGATCGTCGAAGGCTACACCAAGAACTTCTACGAGGGCATGGGGCGTCGCCCGCTGGTGGCGCTGGGGCTGGCGCTGTTCACCATCATCGGCAGCCTGCTCCCCTACGTCATCGTCATTGCCGTCATCGTCGCTCAGCTCGGCCTGGGCTGGACGCTGCTCGATGGCTACCTGGTCGCCTGGTGCTGCGGGGTCTGCCTGCTCATCATGGGCTTTCGCTGGCGCCAGGAGCGGGCCGATGGCCGGTCGGGGGTCTACGCCCTGACCCAGCCCCTGGGCAACCTCGTGTTGCTCTGGATCGTCATCCGCTCCATGCTGGCCATCGAGGTGCGCTGGAAGGGCAGAGCATACCGGGATGGAAAGGCCTCAACGGGCCCCGACTCCCCGAAGCGCTGAAGCGAGCAAGCGCGAGCAGCGCCCCTCGGCAGCCGCCGACCCGCTGGGCGCGCTCTATGC
>CALDOK010000274.1 GCA_937912125.1 uncultured Pseudomonadota bacterium | reverse complement strand
GATGCGTTGTCCTCGATGATCTCCTGGGATTTGAGCGTGATCTCCGAGCCGAACTCGTCTGGGTAGTGGACTTTAAGCACCTGGTGGAGCCAGACATAGGACCAGTCGGACATCTCGGCATACTGGACCGAGCCGGCGTAAGGGGGGTCGGTGATGACGAGGTCGATGCTCTGGGAGGGCGTGGCATGTAGGTCGGTGGCGGAGGTGTTCAGCAGTGTTGAAGACCATGTGTCGGGGAGAACATCAGTGACTGGCTGATAGCCGGCAGTGATTGGGAGATCTGTGCCAAGTCGGTAGCTGAGGCCTTTCAGGTACTTCTCAACACAGTTGCTGAACGGTGCACGCCCAGCTCCTTTCACCCCCCATGTGTTGTTTTCAGCGACAGAGGTAGGGTTTCTGAAATCATGCGCTGCTGTCACATTCCGGACCATGTTTCTTGAGTAGTCGTATCCGGTCAAGAATGATGCGTTGTCCAGATGACTTTGAAACGCCCCCAGCAGCGCGTCGCGTAGCACAGTCTCCGGTTCATCCCCGATGGCGCGCAGCAGCTTGCCCAGGGCCAGGAGCTGGCGGGGGCCGTAGAGGTCGGTCCAGTGGCGGTATTGATGGATGACCAGCCGGTTGGTGTTGTAGCCGTCGATGATCTCCTGCGTAGGGAGCGGCAGCCGGTCGCGGGTCCGCTCCAGTTCGGCCCGCGCTTCGTCGACCCGGGCCAGATCTTCCTTGGTCGCGGCACCGAACCACTTGTCGTTGTTCGTCGGAAGCCCACAGCGGTCGGCTCCGACGGGATCGTCGTCTCGATGGGGTGTGTGGGCGTAGAAGCCATAGTATCGGAAGGCGAGGGGCCCGCCATTGGCGCGGGCTGACTCGACGATACTCTGTGTGCGCCCACACTGCGAGCAGATGAACTTGCCACCCTTGACCGGCGCAGAAGTGGGCTGAAAACTGTGCCCGCTTGCTGGCGCCTTGACCAGGTCTGGGATCACCCCCCGCACCTCGAAGAAGTCACCGGTGGACGGGTCCACCAGCGCTTGTACGAGGATCTTCTTCTTCTTGCGCTTCGCTTTGGCTGGGAGCCAGCCCTTGTGGAACCTGGCTCTGCAATGGGGGCAAGCCACACCCTCATCGAGTGGGCCGAAGGCGTACGTCGCGGTCTCCGGTCGTGCCTTTCCGCAGGCCTTGGCTCCCTGCAGTTGGGGTCCTCCCGCGGTGATCGTGCATCGCTCGATCTCCCAGTCAAACGTACCGTCACAGCTCTGGCACCGTATGTCGGGGTAGTAGTACACTCCGAGGTCACCCTGGATTCGACCGACGACGTAGCTCTTGAACAGATCCGTCACACCTCGGCACGAGGGACCAACACAGATCCCTTGTTTGACCCAGAAACCGTAGATGATGTCGGCATCCTTTGCCGTCAACGGACAGCGGGTGCGGTACAGGTCCAGCAGTTCGTCCCGCACCTTGTCGGCCACCCTCTGGTAGGCGTCCTCCAGCGCGCCAAGGTCCACCTTGGCAGTTTCGCCGCGAACGATGAACCATGCCACCGGATTGTAGTCAGCGCCCGTGACGTCGAAGCCAAGCCGCAGGGCCTCCACCACCGTGGTTCCACCACCCATGAAGGGGTCCAGGACGCGCAGGGGCTGGCCATCGGCGCGCCGCAGGCGAGGATCGTCTCCATGGCCCAGATAGAACTCGGCCATCAGGTCCAGTGGTTGCCCGTCCTGCTCGGCCGGCAGTGCCGCCCCGAGCAGGATGGCCCGGAAGATGCTGCTGGAGCGCCGGGCGAACCACTTGTGCATCTTGTAGACGGGCTTGAAGGCGTTCCGCTCCCGCACCGACAGCGGGTTCAGCTGCACGATGGGGAAGCTGCGCTCGATGCTTCGTTCGGTGGTCACGGGGTGGGCCTCACGGGTCGAGTCGGAAGATGGGGAGCAGGCGCTCGGGTAGGGACAGGCCGCCCGCCTGGAGCCAGGGTGTGCCTGGAGGATCGGGCCAGGCCAGGCGCCCGACGGGGTAGCGACGGCCGCCCACGATGCGCAGCGGGCGGGAGAGCCGGCAGGGCAGGCTACCTGTGGTCGGGCTGCTGCGGCCGTCGGGGAAGCCTCCAGCCCAGGCAGCACGCGCGGCGTCCGATCGCTCTCCCAGCCCCGCGCCCACGTCCCGTCGTAGTCCATGGCCCAGGTAGACCAGGCCTCGGAGTGGAACGATCCAGAGTGGGTGGGCAGTCGTCAAGGCGGCCTCGATGGCGGCGGTGATGGCTTCGCGCCTCGCCGTCATGGCAGAGCCCAGAACGAGCGCAGCTCTATCGCCAGGGGGAAGAAGGATCGGGGGTGGCGGCCCATCCAGGTTGTGGAATGCCATGGCCAGCGCTTGGCT
>CALDOK010000273.1 GCA_937912125.1 uncultured Pseudomonadota bacterium | reverse complement strand
CCAGCCCCCCCCAGCCCGCGCGCTCACGCTGCCCCCCCCCAGGAGCTTCGACAGCCAGGCCCTGGCCTGGAGCGGCCCCCTCCCCGCCCCCGACCCCATCCCGCCGCCACCCCTGGGCGGCGCTGGCGCACGAGGGTCCGATCTCCCTGGGGCCCCGGGCGAGATCCCTCCCCCCACGGTGGTGGAGGGGCCCTACTACGACGCAGCCCAGGCCAGGGCCGCCTTCGGACGCTTCGCCACCCGCTACAAGGCGCTCTGGCCCGAGCTGCAAGACGCCTACCTGCTGTCCGAGGTGGGCGCCTACGACCTGGCGGGGGAACTGGCGGCCAAGGTCTACGACGAGATCGAGCAAGGAAAGCGAGGCCGCGGCAGCAGGGCCGCCCAGGTGCGCGGCATCGACATGGGCCTGGGCGAGTGGCGGCAGCTGTTCATGTACTGCCGCGCCTGGCACCTCGTGTCCCGCTTCGGCATGGGCATGGACAAGTACGCCGACGACGAGGAGCAGCGCATCCAAGCCCTGGCCCTCGCCTACCCCGCCGCCTTCCCGGAGCATGTCTGGGGCTCCGGACGCCAGCACGACGTCGACCCGCTGCTGGTGCTGGGGGTGATGCGCCAGGAGAGCCACTACAAGTCGTGGGCGGTCTCCAGCGCCGACGCCCAGGGCCTGATGCAGATCCTGCCGGTCACCGGCGCCGGAGTGGCCCGTGACCTGGGCGTGGAGCGCTACTCCCCACGGGACCTGATGGACCCCGGCACCAACATCCACTTCGGCAGCTGGTACCTGCGGCGCCTCATCGAGCGCTTCCACGGCTCCACGCCCTTGGCGGTGGCCGCCTACAACGCCGGTCCCCAGGCGGTGGCGGCCTGGCTGGACGCCCAGGAACAGGGCATCCCCGTGGACGACTTCGTGGAGATGATCCCCGTGAGCGAGACCCGCGACTACGTGCGCAGGGTCCTGGGCTTCCACTCCCTGTACACCCAAGTCCACGGCCCACAGGGTGCTCGTGTGGCCCTGGCCCTCGCGACCTCCGGCGACGATCCCACCGTCATCGACTACTGACATGCTCCCCCGAGGTATCACCATGCTTCCCCTCCGCTGGCCCCTGACCATCGCCGCCGGCGTGCTCATCGCAGGCGCCTGGGCAGGCCGCAAGGGCCACCAGGCCGAAGATCCACCACCGGCGCCAGAGCCCACCCCGGTCGCCCAGGAGCCCGTCGCCCCACCCACACCCAGCCCCGACGCGGTCCACCAGGGGCCGATGTTCCCCGAGGGGCTCCCCATGGCGAGCATCGGGCTGCCCGAGGGCCTGGCCAACCCCACCGCCCAAGGCTGCGCCGCGTGCCACGGCTCCATCGTCGCATCCTGGAAAGCGAGCGCCCACGCCCAGGCCTGGCAGGGCGAGCGCTACCGCCAGGCCGTCCGGGACGCCAGCCAGCCCGAGGAGTGCCAGGCCTGCCACCTCCCCTTCGCCGCCCAGCACCCCCAGCGGGTGATCCACCACGCCGAGGGACTCCCCGACGCCCCCCAGCATGCCACCAACCCGGACTGGAGCCCCAGCCTGCAGCGCGAAGGCGTCACCTGTGCGGCCTGCCACCTCCGGCAAGGCCAGGTGGTCGGACCCCGGGGAGACGGCGCGGCCCCCCATCCGGTCGCGGCAAGCGCCGACCTGGGCTCTCCCACCCTGTGCGCCGCTTGCCACCAGCTGTCCTGGCCCGAGTCCGAGACCGCCTGGTACGACACCTACGGAGAGTGGTATCGCTCCCCCTTCCGCGAGGCGGGCGTGGGCTGCCAGGACTGCCACATGGCGCCCCAGGCGGGGCCGGTGACCACCGGACGCTTCGCCGCCCACGCTGGCCACGCCATGGCCGTCGAGACCTCGCAGGCGGTGTCCATTCTGCTCGAGCTCGACAGCCCGGAGATCACCCGCGGCGCCCCCTTCGCCTTCCGCATCCGCCTCCAGAGCACGGGCACGGGCCACGCCTTCCCCACCGGCCACCCCGGCAAGACCTACATCGTACGCGCCGCCGTGGTCGACGCTGCCGGCGAGCCCATGCACGACCCCAGCGAGGACGCGCTGGTGCGCCGAGTGCAGGAAGAGCCCCCCTTCGCGCTGGTCGAGGACACCCGCCTGCCCGCTCGCGGCGAGCTCCTGCTGGAGCACGAAGCGACGATCGTCGTGAAGAAGGCCCCCGGTCCGGCCCTCCTGCGGGTTAGCATCTTCGATGAACGTCAGGAGCAGCCGCTCTTCGAGCGCTCCTTCCCGGTCACGATCCTCTAGAACCAGCCCCCCTCCCTGGTGAGCCATGAGCTACTTCCACGCGTGCACCGATGTCGGCTGCAGCCGCCCGCACAACGAGGATGCCTACCTCCGCGATCCCGAGCACGGAGTGTTCGTGGTGGCGGACGGGGTCGGCGGTCGCGCCGCCGGCGAGGTGGCCAGCGCCATCACCGTCGAGACCTTCGCCCAGGCCGCAGCCATGCTCCAGGAAGCCGTGCTGCACTACGCCGAGAACCCCACCCTGGCCAACCGCAACTACGCCCTCGAGGCCCTGGACGAGACCTGCCAGCAGGCCAGCCGCAGGGTCTTCGAGGCGGCCGAGGCCCGCAACCTGCGCGGCATGACCACCACGGTGGTGGTCACCGCAGTGGGCGGCGGCTGGGCCTTCGTGGCCCACGTGGGCGACTCCCGCGCCTACCTGCTGCGCGACGGCGAGGTCCGCCAACTCTCCGAAGACCACTCCATGGTCAACGAGCTGGTGCGTTCGGGCCAGATGACCCTCGAGGAAGCCCAGCGCAGCCGCTACCGCAACGTCATCACCCGCGCCATCGGCCTGCACCCCACCGTCCAGCCCGACCTGCTCGCCATCGAGATGCTCCCGGGCGACCGCATCCTGCTGAACACCGACGGCCTGTCCGACGTGGTCAGCGACGAGACCCTGGCCCGCCTGGGGTCCATGCCGGACATCCGCGAAGCGGCCGAGGCGATGCTGCGACAGGCGCTGGACAACAACGCCCCCGACAACGTCACCCACATCCTGCTCGAGCCCGAAGCCAGCCCCCAGGCCGGCGCCGCCATCGCCCGCGCGCAGATCATGGAAGACCTCTTCCTCTTCCGGGATCTGCCCTTCCACGCGCGCCTGCGGGTCAGCCGGATCTGTGACGAGCTCTTCTTCACGCCGGGCCAGGTGATCCTCAGCCAGTCCGCTCCCGGAAACACCATGTACGTGGTGGTCCAGGGCGAGGTCTCGGTCTCACGCGACGGCATCGAGCTGGCGCGGCTGGGCCCGGGTGAGCACTTCGGCGAGATCGCCCTGGCCGATCAGCAGCCCCGGTCCGCCACGGTCACCGGCGTGGCCTTCGGCTCCTTGATCACCATCGGCCAGGCCCAGGTGCTCGAGTTCTGCCGTCGCGAGCCCGAGCTGGGCAACCAGATCCTCTGGAAGCTCCTGCGCACCCTGGCACGGCGCCTGCGCGAGACCAACGCCCTGGTGGCCGGTCAGCAGGACTAGGGCTTCCCAGCCCCGCCCGCAGCGCTCCCCTGTACCCAGGAACGACCAGGCGCGGCCGCCCTGGTCACCCGCCCTGGTCGGAGTACCCAAGCTCCCTGCGCAGCTCCAGGTAGACCTCCGACCAGCGCCCTTCGTGGTCCCGCAACACAACCGGCGGGCGCGGGGTTGGTTCGGTCTCCAGCTCGCCCGCGTGGCCCGCAACGTACAGCGCCAGCGATGCCGGCCGGCCCAAGCGGAAGAACACCTCGCACCACCACTCGAGGGCCAAGCCGGCCTGCTCGATGGCCAGCCGCGGGCGGAGATCCGAAGCCGCGTGCACCAGCGCCACCCGCCCCCCGGGGGCCAGCGCCCGCTTGGCCGTGAGCAGGTAGTCGAACACATCTCCCCGCAGCTCGATGCGGGCTCCTGCCCGCTGGGGCACCGGCGAGGCCACGCCGTGGCCTTCGGGGATGTAGGGGGGTGAGCAGGTGATCAGGTCGTACGCGCCGCGCTCGGGCACCGACGCAGGGTCCCGCAGGTCGCCCAGCCGCGCCTCGACCCGCTGGGCGAGGCCGTTGAGCGCCAAGCTGCGGACCGCGAGCTCGTGGCTGACCTGCTGGACCTCCACCATCACCAGCCGGGCCTGAGGTGGCATGTGCCACAGGGTCATCAGGCCCACCGACCCGATGCCTGCCCCCAGGTCGAGCAGGTTCAGCGCAGCAGGCCGCGCCCGACGGGCCGCCCAGGCGCAGAGCATGTCATCGGCCGAGAAGCGGTGCCCGCGCAGCAGCTGAAGCACACTCCAGCTGCCCACGAGGGTGTCGAGGCTCTCCCCCGGCTCGGGTCCGACCACAGACACGGGATCAGCGGGCAGGAGGGAGGCTGTCCAGCGCCTGCTGGATCATGGGCAGCACCCGCTGGGCGAGGACCGCGTCGAGCTGGCCCTCGAGCACCACTCCTGCCGCCCGCTGGTGTCCGCCGCCGCAGGGATCCAGCGCGGCTGCGATCGCGCAGACGTTGGTGCCGCCGCGGGACCGCAGGGAGAGCTTGACCCGGGGCTGAGCGTCTGTACCGCGCTCGACGGCCAGGATGGCCACATCGACCCCCTGCACGTACAGCAGCTGGTCGACGATGAAGTCCAGATCGCCAGGCTCGGCGCCCACCTCGGCCAGCTTGGCGCGGCGCACCACGCCCACCACCACACGATCGTCCGCGTGGAAGCTGGCGCCGTGCAGGGTGTGCCCCAGCAGCAGCAGGCCCGCCTTGCGACGCTCGCTGGCGGTGCGCACCACCACCGGGCTGTAGTCGGCACCCGCTTCGACCAGATCGGCGACCAGGCGCAGGGTCTGAGGGGTGGTGTTGGTGTGGCGGAAGCCGCCGGTGTCGTACGCGACGCCCGTGAGCAGCAGGCAGGCCAGGTCGGCATCCAAGGGCACCTGCCAGGCCGCGAGCACCGCGTGAACGAGCTCGGCGGTGCTGGCGGAGGTGGCATCGACCAAGGCCAGGTCGTAGCCCTGCCCCTCTGTGGAGCGATGGTGATCGATGACCGCCTGATGGCTAGCCGAGGCGAACACGGCGGCGATGTCGCTGGAGAGGCGCCGGCGGTCGCCGTCGAGCACCACGGCCAGATCGAAGGGCCCCCTCACCTCTGCGTCGGGCACGCAGTCCCCCGCCCTGGGGAGATCCCGGTAGCGCCAGCCGACATCGGCAGCCACCACCACCTGGGCATCGGAGAGGCGCTCCAGGGCCGTGGCCAGCGCCAGGCAAGCGCCGAGGCTGTCGCCATCCACATCCTTGGGCCCGGTGAGGAGGACACGTCGGCACGAGCGCACCAGCCCGATCAGCGCACGGGCGAAGTCTGGCACAGGGCTACTCGGCATCGGAACGACCTCAGAGGAGGAAAAGGCGGCAATGTAACGGGTCCAGGCCTCCCCGCCCGCAGCTTGGTTCGCCTGCGTCTGACTGCGGTGCTTCCAAGCCATCATCGGGCCCCCCGGTGGACGCCATGGGGGGCCGGGGATAGGCTCCGCCCCTTCATGAAGCCGGAGAATTATCCGTGGTAAACGACCAGAACGACCAACAAGAGCCCGGACAGGAAGTCCAGGCTGCCAGCGAGCAGCCCACCTCCGAGGCCCACGACGCGAACTCCAACCCCCAGGCCGATCCCATCGAGACCGAGCCTGTGACCGAGCAGCCCGCCGAGGCCGAAGAAGCCTCAGCTGCCACGCCGGAGCCCTCCACCGAGGCGTCCGCGCAGACCGAGCCCGAGGCTGAGACCGAGTCGGAGGAAGACCCCACCGACGACGCCAAGGCCACGCGCATCGCGGACTACATGTCCGACCGCACCTTCCAAGACTTCCCCCTCGGGGCCGACATCCTCAAGGGCCTGGCCGAGCTCGGCTACGAGCGCGCTACCCCGGTGCAGGCCGCCACCATCGAGCCCGGCCTCGCTGGCAAGGATCTGCTGGTTCGCGCCAAGACCGGCACCGGCAAGACCGCCGCCTTCGGCCTGCCCATCATCGCCCGCTCCGAAGCCGGCAGCCGCAAGGTCAACGCCGTGGTCCTCACCCCCACCCGCGAGCTCGCGCTCCAGGTGGCCGAAGAGATCGCCGCCATCGCCAAGTACAAGGACCTGCGCATCTGCACCCTCTACGGCGGCGTGGCCATCGGCCCCCAGGCCGACGCGCTGGAAGCCGGCGTCGAGATCGTCGTGGGCACCCCCGGGCGCATCATCGACCACCTGCGGCGCGGCACCCTGGATCTCTCCCACGCCAACATCGTGTGCTTGGACGAGGCCGACGAGATGCTCTCCATGGGCTTCCTCGAAGACGTCACCAAGATCATGAGCAAGCTCCCCAGGGACCCCAAGCCCCAGGTGCTCCTGTTCAGCGCCACCGTGGCCGAGAAGATCAAGTCCCTGGTCCGCAAGTGGCTCAAGGACCCCGTCAGCCTGATCCTCTCCACCGACACCGATCGGGTCGAGGGCATCCGCCACGTCCTGTACGAGACCGACATCAACGTACACAAGATCCGCTCCCTGCTGGCGGTGCTCGACCGCGAGCAGCCCACCGCAGCGCTGATCTTCGCAAACACGCGGGAAGACACCTCCACCGTAGCCAACTTCCTGAGCCGCCAGGGCCTCGACGCCGAGTACATCTCGGGCGAGCTGTCCCAGGCAGCCCGCGAAAAGGCCATGAAGAAGCTCAAGAAGGGCAAGATCCAGTTCCTGGTGGCCACCGACGTCGCCGCCCGGGGCATCGACATCAGCGATCTGTCCCACGTGTTCCACTACTCGCTGCCTGACGATCCCGCGGTCTACCTGCACCGCTCCGGCCGCACCGGCCGCATCGGCAAGACCGGCGTGTCCATCGCCATCGCCGGCGGCATGGACCTCAGCACCCGCTTGGTGCTGGAGCGCCAGTACGACATCCAGTTCGAGGTGCTGCAGGTCCCCAACCAGGAAGAGGCCGCCAAGCTGCGCCTCACGGCCCAGGTCGGCATCCTGCGTGAGGCCATGGGCTCCTGCGCGTTCGAGGGCTACCTGGGCACCGTGCGCGCCCTCAAGGAGCACCCCCAGGGCGACCTGCTCATGGCCGTGGCCCTGCGCAGCTTCTTCGCCACCGAGCGCCGCCGCCAGGCCGAAGCCGCCGGCGAGACCTTCGAGCCCCAGCAGAAGGGCGACGACAGGCCCAGGGAACGCGACGGCGACACACGCAAGGACTCCAGGGAAGGATCCCGCGAGGGCGGCGGCCGCCGCCGCTCGAGCGGCAAGGGTCGTCCGCCCAGGCGCCGCCGCCGGGACTGATCCAGCGCCAGGGAAGAGCCTGCCCCTCCCGGGGGCTCTGAGCAGCGCGCGCTGCCCGCGACGTGTATCGGGCGTTGTCAGGCTTTCGTCCGGACCCTTGCGTCCGCGGCGCAAAGCCAGATAGGTCCGGACCCGTCCCGTCAACGGCAGTACAGCTCTCGGAGCAAACCATGAAGGTCCTCACCCGCCCGTCCATCCGCCGCGCCGCTCTCCTCGCCAGCCTCGGCGTCGTCGCCCTGGCAGCCTGGAGCCACTCCAGCGCCCCGGCCATCGCCCAAGAGGGCGGCGGCCTCCTGGACATCGACATCGGCGACTTCGACCTGGGCGACGACAGCAAGGGCGGCGAGCAGTCCATGTCCTACGACGGCCAGGTGGGCCAGGACGCCGACAACTACGTGCCCGGTACGCCGGTCTACATCACGCACACCAAGGGCAACATCTCGGTGCGCTGCACCGACTCCCCGGGGATCCAGGCGCGGGTCAACTTCACGGTCGAGGGCACCAAGGAGTCTGCCATGCAGAGCCTGGGCGACCGCATCGGCATCCGCACCTACGCCAGCAACTCCCAGGGCAAGGTCAGCACCTCCGTTCCCGGCAAGTATGCCGGCATCGAGGCCATCCACACCCCCCTCACCGTCAACCTGCCCCGCGAAGCCAAGGTCAACGTCACGGGCGGCGACGGCTGGGTCCAGGTGGTCGGCTGCACCGGCACCGTCAAGGCGACCACCCGCAACGGCGGCATCTACGTCGATGGCGTGCTCTCCTCCTTCGACCTGAGCACCAACGTGGGCGACATCGAGGTCGAGCTCGACTCCACGGCCGAGATCACAACGTCCAGTCGCGCCACCGCCACCACCGGCGCGATCACCCTGCGCATGCCCATCACCCAGAAGGGCAACCTCAACGCACGCGGGTCCGAGATCACCGTCGATCATCTGGTCAACGGCACCAACACCGCCACCCACGTGCAGGGTACCCTCAGCGACTCGGGGCCGAGCATCACGCTCACGGCTAAGACTACGATCGCCATCACAACTCCCAAATAGGCAAAGACCGGCCTTCGGCGGTCTTTGCCGGGGCCGTTCGTGCAGACGACGCCGTTGGCGTCGCGGCACAACGTCCCCCAACAGCTCGGCACCCCACTTTCCCGGGGCCGTTCGTGCAGACGACCCCGTGGGCGTCGCGGCACAACGTCCCCCCCCGGGAAGCTCAGCGCGGGTCTTTCCCGGGGCCGTTCGCGCAGATGACGCCGTGGGCGTCGCGGCACAACGTCCCCC
>CALDOK010000272.1 GCA_937912125.1 uncultured Pseudomonadota bacterium | reverse complement strand
AGGGTCGGTCATCGAGGACCTGGTGGAAATCGTGAGGAGGGCGGACGACCCACACACTTCCCTGCTGAAGTTGCTCGACCTCCAAGATGAGCGCCCGGGCGTGACCACGATCCGGCTCCCCGTCCCGAGCGGCCGACACTGGTCGGGAGACGCTGATCGACTCCATGACGCGGTCCGGCGCCTGATCAGCTGGACGACCAGTGAAGAGGGTCAGCAGCCAAAAGCAGAGACGCTAATGGCCCTGACCGAGCTGATCTGTCTGTTCTTCAGCACCCGGGTCTTGACCTGGTGCAGAGACGGTACCCGCGCACGCGAGAGGAGCGCGTTGCTGGTGGCGACGAGAGGCCTCGTGTCAGCAGACGCGCGGCGAGTCGTGCGCGCTGCTCGGTTCACGATGGCGCGCTCTCTTAGCCGCCTTCAAGAGGAAGCTCTCGCCCCGGAGCGAGAGGACGACATGAACCCAGAGGCCATGAGGCTCTCCAAAAACAACAACCACTCCCCGTCATCTGCCGCGCTGGCGCTGGGAGCGACCGCTGGGTGGTTCCTCCCCGAGAACGCGCAGGGGGGCGCGAAGCGCTATGTGAGCCCCGGTGCCTCTCAGCTGCGTGTGCTCGTGCATGCGCTTGTCGACCCAGGCGAAGAGATCTCGTGGGAAGTGTTCCACGACCGGGCCTGGGACACGTTCGCGCTCTGCTTAGGCGATCGGGACTCGAGACGCTTCGCGCATCCCCCACAGGCACCGGAGCAGGCCGTCAGGATCGCGGGAGTCCTCAACAAGCAACGCGTGATTGAACACGGACTCGGGCGCCGTGAAGCCGACAACGTGGTGATGGTGGATGGAGGTGGACGATGACCCCGCCCAACGCAGCAGAGCGTCTCATCGAGAGCGCACTGGTTCGTGTCCTCGAGGAAATACGGACCGAGCGAAAGCTCGGTATTCGAAGCGCGGTCTTGCCTACGGAGACAGCCGGCGCGCGTGGACTCAAGGCGACGGTCAGCGCCCTAAGCCGCGCTTTGGAACGCCTCGGTGAGCCGACGGCGAGCGCCCTCGTGGGCTCAAACGTCGAGGAGGCCTCCTCGCTCTCTACCGGCTCGATCCAGGTCCTCCCTCCAGAAGAGGCGGCCGCGGCCGCGACCAGCGCACGCTGTCAGGATGAGCCCTGGCCACTCATCTACCTCTGCGAGGTTGACGTGGCGGGCGCGAGCGGCCTCTCGATGCTGGCCGAGCTCACGTCGTGGCACCTATTTCAAGCTGCAGTCGACGAGTACGGGCGCAACGACCTTCCGATCATGCACAACTGCATCCAGGGATCATGCCCTCGGGTGGTTCGAGAGCTCCTGGAGAGGGTGAGCTTCTCCGACCTCCAGGCGTACGTCGCGGAGTCCCGCGACGGGCGACATCTGGAAGCGCTCCCGCTTCTCGGGCTCTTGCCCGCGTCGCTATTCCCGGCCGAGCGTACACTGCACCCCAAGGCGAACTGGTGCAACCAGCTCGAGCGGCTGATCGGACTGAAGGCGACAAACAGAGTCGAGCAAGCGCAGAAGAAGCTCAGAGAGGTCATAGAGAGCGACGACAAGGAGTGGATTGAAGCAGCCGCGGAGGCAATCCGACGAGCCCAGGTCATCCCTGCAGGCGTCCACGGCGCCAGGGAGGAGCTCCGCTGGGTCTCGAGGATTGCGACGCAGGCTCGCCGCATCACGGAGTGCGACTCACACGATCTGATGGGGCTCAGTAAGGGCCTCATCGACCGCCTGCTCCGCGGTGAGGGCGTGGTACCCCGTCGCGAGCAGGAGCAGCCGCCGCGTCCACCGCCCCCCCCCGGCCCTGGAGGTACCCCACCCGGGCCCCCAGCCCCACCTCCAGAGCTCACACTAGCTGAGTCCCAGGTGCTCATCGCCAAGCTCCACCCTGATGGGACGCTGCAGGTCGAACAAGACCGGATGGACGCGCTGTCAAGCTGGCCTCCCCACGAGGAGTCCGACCACCCGATCACTGCGCCCGAACACGCTGTTGAGACGATGCTGGAGTCGCCCCTCGTGCTGCGGGTGTGCCGACCGGACGATCCCACGATGCGGCTCACCGCGACGGAAGAGGGCTGGGACTGGCCCTCGTGGCGTTTCGTAGAGGGGGCCTGCGGAGACATGATCCCCGCGGGCGCTCCAGTGGTGGAGGTCACAGGGGGGGCGCAGGTGGAGCGCCTGATCGATAACACCGTCGGACAGGCGACTGTTGAGCCAAGGCGCCATTCCTGTCGCGATGTCCTCGGACGCCTCCAGGAGTTGAGTGGCGTCGCCGGGCTCACGGAGGCGGTCGAACGCTACAAAGAAGCCCGCCTGTTGCTCGTCCAGGCTGCAGGCGCGCTGGTGGCGGCCACGACCGAGGACGCAGCGGAGGAAGGACAACCTGCACCCACCGAGGCCGTTGGCCTCGCCGTCCTGCGGCGGCTGCCGCTGGTGGCTTGCGCGCGCCTTCGAGAGCAGGTCGAGGCGTGCCTGACCGCACACGACACGATCTCGGCCATCATCACCGCAGAAGGCTACGAGCGCGTCCGAGCAGAGCCCGACCTCCTGCACCAGCTCCTCGTCATGGACACCGTGGTGGCCTACGACGGTATCACCGGCGAGCCCAAGCGGCTGCAACTCCTCCCGCTGCACCCGATCGCGCTGGGCACCTGGCTACTCCGCCTGGACACCGGCGATCCCACGATGGTCATCCAGAGCGCTTTCAGGGTGGCCGGGCACACGGCGCCCGGGGTCCTCGGGAGCACCCCCAACCCCCTGGTCTACTCCGCAGGGCAGCGCGTGAGCCCAGCAGACGCATCAATCGAGCAGTGCGCCAGCTGGCTCTTCGACAGCGTCTGGGCGCTGCTGTCTCACGGGCGCCCGGGTCTCACAGGCGCGGTCAACATTGAGCTCGCCGACCTGCCGTCCCCCCAGATCGCAGCCAAGTGCATTGACCTTCTGGTAGAGAGCGCGGAGCACCAACGCCGTGGCGACGCCTCTGACGCGGCCCCCTTCCTCCACCTCGACGTCTCGCTGGTGTCCCTGCGGTTCTCGGATGAGGCCTGGCTGCCATCGGAGCTTGGGCTCAAGTCGGTGCTGGACTTGCTCAAAGAGAACACACGCGACCACCTCGGAGTAGGCGCGGGGAGCGACCTGTCTTTGCGCGTCCGGCTCGGCAGCTTCCTACAGACGAGGGATGAGGTACCCAGCCCCACTCTCGCGCACGGCCGCCTCGAGGTTCGTCCGGGTCGGCGCAGCCCGGCGATAATTCCCGATGGCCCACTCTCAAACGCCCGTTCTCAGTACAAGGTGGACCGGGTCAGCGGAGGGATCCTGCGAGTCGAGTCTCCCGACCAGCGCGGCGTACAGGGCTGGCGCCAGCTCGCCCGGAGGCTCCACATGAGCGCAGACACCGACATCTACTACACGATGGACGCCCTCAATGAGCCCGCCAAGGCGTTGGTCTCGGGGATCGTCGCCCGCGGTGGCTGGCCGCTGCCACAGGAACGCGCCGATGACCTCCTGGCCTATTCACTGTTTGGGCCGGACACGGTCGCCGTTGTCTTAGACCGTGACCTGGCAGACGCGATCGCGGAACGAGCCGTCTCCGCGGCGGCCGAGACTCTGAGTATCCCCGCGGGCAGGCCTGGTCTCCAAGACCTGATGCCAAACCCCGTCAAGGACTTCGCCGCTATCCAGAGGGGCTGTCGTTACTTCCTCGATGACGGACGTGACGCCCCGCTTCAGCTCCTGCAAGGGCGTGGGGGCGTACGGCTGCTCGAGCGGGTGAGCAAGGCCCGGGCGTTCATGGTCGACGCGGACGACTGGACGGTCCTGGTGATCAGCCTCGACGGCCGCGCCGGACACGCGCTCGCACAGCGCCTAAGGGGCATCTACGGAGACGCCAGCAGGACCGACCTCCTCCGCCTCGTCGCCGACGTTGATGAGCACGGGACAATCACGGGGCTCAGTGCTCTCGAGTTCGTCGAGCTCAAGGCCAGCCAGCAGGCCCTCCTGGCAGGTTCCCCTGCGGGGAGGGCCAGCCTGTCGCTCCAGGCGCGGCGGATGCGAGCCCGGATCGGGGCGTGCACGGGTGCATCCCCGAACGAGGAGGTGCTCGCCGTGCAGGAGGGCCTGCGGGCGCTCTGCTGGCTCGGCGCGGGCGCCTTCCGCGTGGCTCACACATGGATGCCCGCCCTGGAGCACCTGGACAGGTGGCTCGCGGGAGAGCGGCCACTCCAGGTGCAAGTGGCCCTGTGGGCTTGCCCGCCGGAGAGCGGAGAGTCGGAGCATGGCTCGGACGTCGTCGCTCTGATCGATCCGGCGACCGGAGCGGAACTTGACGGCCAGACAGAACCACTTCACTGGCGCGTACTGCGGCCCGAGAGAGCCCACCGACCAGACATTGTCGACGAGGTTGATGACCCCGACAGAGTGGACCCCACTCCCGAACCGGCCACATCTGATCCAGTCCAGCACACCGCGGCTGGTGAGCCGGGCGATACGACAGCTGTATCTCGAGGGCTCTCAGCGGATCCGCTCCCGAAGGCGGATACAACGCGAGGAACCGAGCGGGGATCTGAACGCGATCCTTCGGTCGAGCCGCAGACAGTCGACACGCCCCAGCCAATGCTGAGCGAGAGGCAGGAGCCGCTGAGGCCTGTTGTTCAGCTGGGGCTGACGCCTGGTCGACTGGAGCCGGTGCTGTGGGATCCGTTCAGCGGGACGCGACCGCTCACCAACGCACACATGATGATTGTCGGCGGATCTGGCTCGGGCAAGACCCAGGCCCTCAAGAGCCTGACCTCCAGCCTCGCTGACCAGGGCGTGTCGCTGCTGATCCTCGACTTCAAAGACGACTACGTGAGCCCAGCGTTCCGACAGCGCATCGGGGCAGGGTTCTACGACGCACTCGGCGGGCTGCCGATCAACCCACTGGCCCTCACCGCGGACCCCCTGACGGGGATGTTGACCCCAATGGTCCACACCTACGCCGTCGCCGGCCTGCTGGAGCAGGTGTTCGGGCTCGGGGCGCAGCAACGGGCGCACCTCATCGAGGCGATCCGGGCGACCTACGAGGCCGCCGGGATCCCGATGGAGTCCCACGAACCCGTCCAGGGCGGCCGGTTTCCCGCCTTCCGGGACCTCCGTGAGCACCTCGTGGCGACGAGCGACGTCACGCTGCTCAACCGGATCCAGGCGCTCTTCGACCTGGGGGTGTTCGACGGCGCGCGCGGCTCCATCGACGAGCTGCTCAAGACGACGACGGTCATCAGGCTCACGAAGCTCCCCGCCGAGACCGACAAGAAGGCGGTCGGAGCTCTCATCCTCCAGAGCGTCTACTATGCGCTGCTGCGACAGGGTCACAGTGAGGGGCTCCGCGTCGCGGTGGTGATCGACGAGGCCCACCGCGTGGCCAACCTCAAGCCGGTGGAGCTGTTGATGAAGGAGGCGCGCGCCTTCGGGGCCTCCATCATGCTGTCATCGCAGGAGCCGGGCGACTTCCACGACTCTCTGGTCGCCAACGCGGGTAGCCACCTCGTGCTGCAGGTCACGGAGGCGCGTGCGGCACGCGACGCCGCGCGCCTCGTCGTTGGCTCGGCTAAGGCAGCGGCCGCGGCCGAAAAGGTCCGCCGCCTTCAGACCTTCCACGCGCTGTTCCGGAACAACCACCACCCCGACGCGGTGGAGGTCCGGGTCACACCCTTCTTCGAGCGGGAGACACCATGAGGCTGGTGGGGCTCGATGTCGAGGGTCTGCGCGGTTTCGGGCGCGGCCCCAGCGGGCGCGGGAGGCTCCACCTGGCGCCGATCACCCTGGTCTATGGAGAGAACAGCTCCGGCAAGTCGACCCTCGTGCGGAGCTTGGCGCTGCTCTCCCAGCTTCAGCTGCTGAACCGCGGGCGATCGGCCCCCGTCGACTGGGCCGCCCACGGGCCATGGTTCGGCCTGGGGCGTCCCTGGGACGCGCTCCACGAAGGTGAGGACTGGATGCGGCTCTCCTGGGCGTTCTCCACCGAGCTTGACCAGGAGACGTTCCGCTGGGAGGAGGCCCTGGACTGGACGCTGCAGTGGCGCGGGCGGGAGGCGCTGTCCCTGGATGGGGTCGAGGTCGGCTGGCGCTCGGCAGCCGGGAAGGTGAGCCAGCGCTTCGTCCGTGACGGGCGGCGCCTCCGCTCAGGCGGGCCGTTGCAGCTGAAAGGACGACCCGAGCTGCTCACCAGGAGCACCTTCTCGGATATCCTGAGCGCGCATGCTGCCCGGGAAGACCTGCTGACCCTGGCGCGCGGCCTGGGGGTCCAGGCGGAGATAGACGTGCCCGAGGCGGGCTGGCGCCACCTCATGGCGGGTCTCTGGTCGCTGGACGCCCGCTTCCGACGGGCCGAGCTCGACGACGAGGTGCAGGGGCGCGAGTCGCTCGCGGCTCTACTCGGTGGGTATGAAGATGAAGATGCGGCTGAACAGAGGAGGCTTCTTGACCGCGTCGGCGCCGCGATCTCGCTCGCGAGGGTGCTGGACGCCGCGACGGATGAGGGCCGAGAGTGGTCCCGGGCGAGGATTCTGGAAGAGACCATTCTATGTGAAACGACGCTGCTGTGCCTCAGACAGCTCCCGTTCCTACCAGCCGAGGCAGCGGATCACACTCGGGCCTTTAGGCGCCAAGCCAACTCGCAGGAGGTCATGAGAGAGCTTAGGAACCAACTGGCACATTCTCCTGCAGCCAATTCACCGGTCACGCTATCCCCGATGGTCCATAGATTTGACAGAGCCCACGGCGAGCTCGACGAAATGGTCGGCGCATCGCATCGTGCACTCAGCTCCTTCACGGAGAGCGTGGTCTACATCGCCGCGCACCGGCTCGTCCCGGCGCGGAGCTACCCCGCCCACCCGGAGCGTGGTGAGGCCGTGGGATCCGACGTGATTCGACGCTTGGCTTCGGACGCGGAGACGGCTGCGAAGGTGAGCGACGCTTTGGATCGGATGTTCGGCATGCGGCTCCAGGTGGCTCCGCTCTACAGCCACACCGGCGGCCTGCATCAGCCAACCGGGCTCATCGAGCTCCGGGTCCTGGAACGGGACGGTTCTTCCCACAGCATCGCGGATGTCGGCCTTGGAATAGCACAGGTGATCCCGATGCTAGTGTCTACGACGGCGGGTCGCTGCGCGATCGTAGAGGAGCCAGAGGCGAACCTGCACCCCACCGCCCAGGCGAGGCTCATCGCGGAGCTCGTGGCATCGGCAGACATCGGGACGCCTGGCGCTCACACTGGAGGCCCCAGACTGGTGCTGGAGACACACTCTGAGCACATCCTCCAGCGCGTCCTACAGCTCATCGAGAAGGGTGACCTGAAGGACGAGGACGTCGCGATCAACTACGTCTCCCGTGATGGTGGGCGCTCCAGCTGTCGCCGCGTCAAGACGCGAGGGGGCCGTCCGCTGGATCCCCTCATCCCCTCGGACCGCGACAGCGCGGCGCGCAACCCCACGCTGTCGAGGATCTGATGTTCACAGTCTCGATCGAGCCACCCACCCGAGAGGATCAGCGTCTCGCCGCGGGGGCCGCGTTGGTGCTGTCCGAGCTGCGCTGCCTGGCGGAGGAGCGCCGAATCCTTGTCATCCGACCTCCCGCTTCCAGCGAGGCCATGACGCCGGCGGGCCTCCGCGACAGCTGGAGGCGACGTCTCCCGGAGTCCTTCGACACCGTCCTCGACTTCACGACGTTGGTCCGGCAGGCGGAGGTCGGCGCTAGTAGGGCAGGCGTCTCCCTCGAGGAGCTGCTCCGGCTGGACGTCGGGACTTTCTACCGTGAGCACCTGCTCTCGGAGCGTCGCGTGGAGGAGTTCCGAGAAGCTGGAGCGCTGATGGCACGGCTCGAAGAGCTCGGTGCCATGCAACACGACGTCGTGTCAATCGTTGATCGTTACCTGCTCCAGCTGCACCCAGTCGAGTGGGAAGATGCGGCGGAGCTTCACCTGCGGACACGCGCGCTGCAGCTCGGCTACCTCTTGGCCAGCCTCACCGCCCGGAGCGAGGTCCCCGAGCTGTTCATCCGCTTCTTCGTGGAGCCCGTCAGCCGAGACGCCTTCCGGTCTTGGAAGAGTGCCCGTGAGCGCGGGCTCGAGTTCGACACCTGGGCGGAGTCCACCAGGGGCCTCCGCGAACAGGGCGCGTCGGCGCTCCTGGACCTGCTTCGCGGCTGCGTCAAGCAGCGGGTAGAGCTCGAGATCAACGAAGTGTTGGAGTCGAGCGGGCCGCGCCTGCCGCACGATCGCAGCCTCTGGCTGGGCCGCCAGCTCGTCATCTCCACCGCGGGCTTCCGCCTGCTGCCAGCGGTGGCGCCCAGGACCGCCAAGTGCTGGACGGCAGGGGATGTGCGGCGAGCGATCGAAGAAGCCAGGGACAGACCGCTCCACCAGCAGACGCTGCTTGTCCGACCTCGCGAGCATCAGGCCGTCGCCAGGCCGGAGGCCTACACGCGCCTCACTGGAGTGACGCTCGATCCTCTGCCCAGTTGATCCCGGTGCTAGCGCCGCCCTCCACCCAGCCACTCGGCGGCGGTGAGCTGAGCCACCTGG
>CALDOK010000271.1 GCA_937912125.1 uncultured Pseudomonadota bacterium | reverse complement strand
TGCACGGATGGTGTGCGCTGCGCTCTACGTAGGGGAGGGGTTCATCCCCTCCCGCAGGGTGATGCACGGATGGTGTGCGCTGCGCTCTACGTAGGGGAGGGGTTCATCCCCTCCCGCTGGGTGGAGACCCGATAGGCGGCGGCGGGAGCAGTGAACGGCTCCCCTATGTTCTGCGGGTCGCCGGCCCTGGCGGCGCTTCGTTCCGCGGGGCGTCGTCCTCGAGGGACCACCAGGGCCCGGGCCCGGAGGGCTCGAGCCACAGCTGTGCGTCGTCGATGGCGAAGCGGCCCGGGGCCTGCTCGCGAACGGCGGATGCGCTCGCCAGCAGCCGGCCCAGGCTGCGGAGCACCCCCGCCGCCGGGTGGGGGGCGCAGCGCCGGTCCAGCAAGCCTGGGCGGGGGTGGTAGCCGCGGTCCTTGTCCAGCAGGCCGTCCAGGGTGACCCGCGTGGAGGGCAGGGCGGCGGCCGCCAGCAGCGCTTCGGCCACCCGGCGGCTGGCGGCGTGGAGGTCGGTGGGAGGGTGCAGCTCGTCGCCTCGGGGCAGCTCCACATGGCACAGGGCCTCACGACCCCGGGCGGCGGCCAGGTCGTGTGCCCGGTGGATGGCCCCCCATGGAGCCACGTCGTGGGGAATGCGGAAGGCGATCCAGCGCACGCTGCTGGGCGGCGAACCCAGGCCCTCGAGCGCCACGCCTTCCAGATCGAAGCCCTGCTCGGGGAAGTGGGAGTGGTAGCCTCCGGGCCCCGGCGCGCCGGGGTCGATCACGCTGATGGCCACGGGCACGGGCACGTCCGCCAGCGCCTGCAGCAACCCAGCCGGCAGGGCTGGAGGTAGCACGATCTCCCAGCAGGCGATGGAACCCTGGTGGGCCAGCACCGTGGCTCGCTGCTCGGCGCTGGGTGCGCCCGCGCTGCTGACGTGGAGCTCGAAGCCCCGGCTGTGCAGGTGCTGGAGCCGGGGGCCCAGCTCTGGATCGTCCAGATCGGCCAGGTGGACCCGCAGGCGCCGCAGGCCCAGGTCCAGCAGAGCCAGCTCCGCCCAGTCGTTGCGGGCCTGCTTGCGGTCGAAGGGGTCCAGATCGCCGGCGGGCAGGTCCACGCTGCGGGCCCAGCCGCCCCGCAGCCAGACGCCCACGGGGCTGGTGCTGGGAGGGAGGGGCCGCTCCCCGGCCACCCGCTCCGGGCAGACCCACTCCACCCGATGGCCCACGGGGTCGATGTGCAGCAGGGCGAAGCCGAGCTTGTGGGGGTCGTCCCTGCCGTTCTCCACCACCGGCGCCACCGGGAAGAGCTCGCTGTACTCGGGACGCACGAAGGCGGTGGAGGGAAGCAGCCAGTGCTCCGTGTGCTGGTGGCGGTGGTGGAAGAAGTTGTGCACATGCCCGGCGAAGACGGCCTCGACCCGATGCTCTGCCAGCAGGGCCAGCAGGCGGGCGCGGGCCGGAGGGTTGAGGTTGTCGTAGTGGGCGGGCTCGTCGGGGTGCAGCAGGAAGGGCGGGTAGTGCAGGAAGACGAAGCTGCGCTCGGCCTGGGCCAGGGTGCGCTCCAGCCAGGCCCACTGCCGGGCCTCGAGCTCCCCGTCCGTGTCCATCACCGGGCTGTCCAGCACCACGAAGCGGCAGCCGCCGTGGTCGACCGCCCGCCACGGGGGGCCCCAGATGTCCTCGAACAGCGCGTGGGCGGCGCGGTCGGTGCGGGCCACGGCGGCGCGGGAGCGAGGCTTGTCGCCGACGTCGTGGTTGCCCGGCGCCACGTACAGCGCGCAGCCCAGGCCCTGCAGCAGCTCCCGCGCCTGGCGCTGGGTGGGCTCGTGGACCTCGAGGGCGGGCAGGGTGTGGGTGACGTCCCCCAGGTGGATGGCGAAGGCCGGTTGTCGGGCGCGGGCCAGGTCCACCACCCGCTGGGCGCGGGCGTTCATGTGGGCGTCCGAGGGGAAGCAGGCCTGGGGGTCCTCGGGGGTGCTGCGCACGTGGGTGTCCGCGAGCACGGCGACGGTGAAGGGAAACAATGGGAGGTCTCCTTCAGGCCTGGTGGGCCTTGGCGAGCCGCTCGTTGGCCGCCTCGGCTTGCAGGGGATCGATCTCGAAGCCCACGAAGCGGCAGCCATGGGCCAGGGCGGCCAGCCCGGTGGTGCCTGAGCCGGCGAAGGGGTCGAGCACCAGCACCTCGGGCCCGGTCTGGCCCAGCGCCTCGATGCAGCGCCGGGGCAGCTCGATGGGGAAGCGGGAGAAGTGGGCTCGGCCTGGCACCCGGTCGCTGGGGAACTCCCAGACGCTCGGCACGGGAGGCGAGACCCGGAAGCGGTGGCCCTCGCCGCGGGCCAGCAGGTGGATGGGCTCGTGCTGGCGGTGGGGCCGGCGGCAGCGCCCCTCGGGCATGGCGTTGCGCTTGCGCCAGATCACCTCGCCCCGGTACAGCCAGCCTCGGTCGCACAGGGCGGTGACCAGGCGGTGGGGCAGGGCCAGCAGGCTGCCGTAGCTGAGCCAGCGCTGGTCGGGGTCGGTGAAGGCCCGGCGCCGGGCCCTGGGCTTGGTGTAGGCGGAGTTGGCGGGGTCCAGGCCCTCGCCCTCGGGCCCCAGGGTGCTGTAGCGGCGATCCTCGACGCGCCAGTTCACGGGGGTGTTGTACGCGTCGCCCAGGTTGATCCACAGCAGGCCCTGGGGGTGCAGCTTGGGCAGCAGCGCGCCGAAGATGTCGGCCATGGCTGCCAGGTAGGCCCGGGGATCGTCTTCCACACCGACGCCGTGGCTGAGCCGCTGGCCCCAGTAGGGCGGGCTGGTGACCACCACGTCCACGCTGGCGTCTGGCAGCCGGTCGATGAGCTCGCGGCAGTCGCCAGGGGTCACCCGGTCGAGGGGGAAGGGGCCGATGGTGGGGGCCGGCAGGGGCATGGACATGGACTATCCCTGGCCTGGCTCGGGAGCCCAGCGCTATGCTTCCGCACCATGAAGCACACCGATCCCTCACCCGCACTCGCCGACAGGCTCCTGATCACCCAGTGCCTGCAGAACGACTTCGTGCAGCCCATCGGCCGCTATGATCCGATGCCCAACCTGCTGCACGTGGGCTCCGAGGAGGCCTGCAGACTGCTGGGCGCCGACCCTCCACGAGGGCCGGTGGCGCGCTTGATGGGCTGGGCCTGCCAGCAGCCCGCGGACGCCCTGGGCATCCTGCACCTCAGGGACTGGCACGAGGTCTCGGACCCCAAGCAGGCGCCTCACCTGCAGCGCTTCGGCGAGCACTGCTTGGCCGGTAGCCACGGCGCTCGCTTCGTGTTCGACGGCTGGGGGGAGCTGTCCCGGCATGCCCAGGTGGTGGACTCCTTGACCCTGAACGACTTCCAGGACACCGCGCTGGCCCAGGCCCTCGAGCCCTACGCTGGGCGGGCCATCAAGGTGGGGCTGGTGGGGGTGTGGACCGAGGCCAAGATCACCTTCCTGGCCTACGAGCTGCGTACCCGGTACCCCAGCTTCCACCTGGCGGTCTGCTCGGCGTTGACCGCCAGCTCTTCGCGGGCCAACCACTTCATCGCCCTGGACCAGCTCGAGCGGCTGCTGGGGGTGCAGGTCTACGCCTCCCTGGGCGAGTTCATCGAGTACCTGGGCGGCGGCTCGGATGAGCTGCTCCGCACCGACGAGCTGGGGCCCCCGGGCCGGCCGGTGGTCGAGGTGGACGGTGACCGCACCCTGAGCGCGCCGGATCTGCGCCTGATGCGGTACCTGTTCCGGGATGCCCGGCGGGTGCGCCTGCATCCGCTGGACGGAGGGTTCTCGGGCAACGTGGTCATGGGCAGCCAGAGCGTGGACGTACACGGCCACGAGCAGGTCCCTCATGTGGTGAAGATCGGCCCCCTGCAGGACATCGGCCGGGAGCGCGCCTCCTTCGAGCGCGTGGAGGCTGTGCTGGGCAACAACGCACCCCGCATCGCCGACTTCGCCGACTACGCCGAGCGGGGCGCCCTGAAGTACCGCTACGCCTCCATGGGGGGCGGCTTCTCGAGCACCTTCCAGGCGCGCTTCATGGCGGGGATGCCCATGGACGAGGTGCGCCGGGTCCTGCACACTGTCTTCGGGGAGCAGCTGGGGCGCTTCTACGCCGCCCGCAGCCGCGAGAAGTGTGATCTGCTCGACTACTACTGGTTCCGCCCCGAGCTGGCGCCCCATGTGCGGCAGCGGGTGGAGGAGCTGCTGGGAGGGCCGGCCCTGGGCCGCACCCTGCAGCTCGAGGTGGGCCCGGAGTTCCCCAACGTCTGCCACTTCTACGAGCGGCAGCTGGCCGAGCTGCCGCGCAACCCGGGCGACTCGGTCTTCTTCTCCTATGTGCACGGCGATCTCAACGGCGCCAACATCATCCTGGACGCCCAGGGCAACGTCTGGCTCATCGACTTCTTCCACACCCACCGCGGCCACGTGCTCAAGGACTTGATCAAGCTCGAGAACGACCTGCTCTACATCTTCACGCAGGTGGACGGCCCGGAGCAGCTGCGGGAAGCCTTGACCTTGAGCGACCGGCTGCTGCGGGTGGAAGACCTGGGCCGGCCCCTGCCCGAGGCCAGCTTCGAAGACCCGGGCCTGCAGCGGGCTTGGGACACCGTGCGCATCCTGCGGTCCTTCACCGCCGAGCTTGTGGGCAGCGACCGGGACCCGGTCCAGGCCACCATCGGCATGATGCGCTACGCCATGCACACCCTGGCCTTCGACGAGTGCAATGTCTGGCAGAAGCGCTGGGCCCTGTACACGGGGGCGCGCTGCGGCGAGCGCATCGCGGCGAGGCTGGGTCGCATCGGTCCCCTGCGCCTGGACGGGCTGCCCGAAGCCAGCCACGGCGCGGGGGGGCTGGCGCTCACCCTGCTGCCGGGTCGGCGCGACTACGGGCGGGACCTGACGGTGGACCTCGAGACCATCCGGGCTGGCCGCATCACCCATGTGGTCAGCATGCTCTCCCACGAGGAGTACGGGCGCTACGGCGTGGACGGCCTGGGCGCGGCCTTCGAGGCGGCGGGGCTGCAGCACTTCAGCCTGCCGGTGCTGGATCAGGCGGTACCCTCCATCCCGCAGATGCAAGGCCTGGTGGCATGGATGCGGCAGGCCGTCCACGCGGGGGGGCGGGTGCTGGTGCACTGCGTGGGCGGGCTGGGCCGATCGGGCACCGCGGCCGCCTGCTACCTGGTAGATCAGGGCATGGGAGCCGATCTGGCCATCGCCGCCGTGCGCCGGGCGCGCTCCCCGCGGGCCATCGAGAACGCGAGCCAGGAGCGCTTCGTCCGGAGCTACGCGGCCGAGGTTCAGGGATAGCCCTGGCTTGGCCGGTGGTTGCGGGAACTCTCAGGATCGGTCGCCGGCGTCCTTGAGCCTCTGAGCGGCGTCCTCGCTGCTCAGGGCGTCTTCGGCCGGAGGGTAGTCCGGGAAGAAGGGCACCACATCGGTGCCGCGCACGCGGCGGCGCATGAGCATGAAGTGCAGGTAGTGGTCTGGGTAGCGGGCCACCCAGGCGCCGAAACGATCCACGAAGGCCTGCATGTTGACCTGCAGCGCCTCGGCCTTGTCGCGCCGCTCCTGCCACGCCAGCGGGGGCTCGATGATCACCCGGTGGCGCACGGTGCCGGTCTGTCGCACCACCACGGTGGGGAGCAGAGCCGCCCCGGTGGCCCGCCACAGCTGAGCGGGCTGGGTGGAGACATTGGCCAGGCGATCCACCAGCTTGACCTGGGTCCACCGGGTGCCGCCGCCGCCGTCGAAGGCCAGGCCGAGCACTTCGTTGCGCTCGAGGCATTGGTAGGCAGGACGCAAGAACTCGAACACGTTGATGTGCCGCACCGGAAGGCGCTGCTCGAGCTGCCAACGACGCTCGAGCACCTTCTCCCACATGGGTGTGGTGCGCGTGTCGCGCAGGATGTCGGCCCAGACCGTGGGGGGAGCGCTCAGCTGGTTCATGGTGTAGCCGACGTGACCCAAGGCCGGCATGATCATCTGGTTTGCGCCGAAGTGGCCGATCAGGATGATGGCACCCTTGCCGCGGGACAGGGCGGCGTCCAGGTGCTCGCGACCCTCGAGCTCGCAGACCGTGTCGATGGTGCTGGGGTCCAGCCAGGGGTAGCGCAGCACCTCGAGCTCGTTGAACATGGCCAGGCGCAGGGCCTCCTTCAAGATCACCTTGTCGCTGGCTGGCATGGGGCGATCGCCGAACAGGCGCTGCAGCTCCTCACGGGCCACGGCGGGGTCGTGCAGCTCCATGCGCCGCACCGCCGAGGCGCCGACGCGGGCCGCGGCGGTCAGGCCCCGTCGGGGCATATGGTTCATGGCCCAGGCGCCCGGGTAGTACAGGGCCAGCCCGCCCAGGTCCTTGAGCAGCAGCTTGGGATCCCGCTGTGAGGGCATGGGCTAGGAGCGCTCGTCGCGGCGCGGATCGGCGTCTACGGCCATGATGGCCTGCTTGTCCACCTTGCCGTTGGGCAGGTGGGGGATGGCCGCCCAGAACTCGATGACCCGGGGCACCTGGTATACGGCCAGGCGCTCGCGGCAGAACTTCTGCAGGCCGCGGGCATTCAGCGTGCTGCCTGGCTCGGTGGCCACCACGGCCCTGGCCACCTCGCCCCGCAGGCGCTCCACATGGCGCACCACCACCACCTCACGCACCTCGGGGTGCTGGCCGATCACCTGCTCGAGCTCGAGGGGGTACACGCGGATGCCGCCGATCTTCATCATCTCGCTGATGCGCCCGGCGAAGTGAATCCAGCCGTCCTCGTCCTGCCTGACCAGGTCCTGGGTATGGTACCAGCCGCCGGTGAAGTGCTTGGCGCTCTCCTCGGGGCGGTTCCGATAGCCGGTGGTGACCGCGGGGCCGCGGACCCACATCTCGCCGGTCTGGCCGGTGGGCACGTCCTGGCCGTCGTCGTCCACCACGCGGATCTCGTAGTAGGGGGCGGGGCTGCCGGTGGCGCCGGGCTTGCGGGGCTTGCCCGGGGCCATGGCCAGGGCCACGCCGGTGGTCTCGGTGCTGCCCCACACGGGCATGAAGGTGGCGCCGTAGCAGCGCTCCATCTGGTGGATGGTCTCGGCAGGCACCCACGCCCCGCCGGCCTCGAGCACCCGCAGGGAGGACAGCTCGTGCTTGCCGGGCCCACCGTGGTCCAGCATCATCTCGTAGAAGCTGGGCACGGCCATCATCCAGGTGACACCGAATTTTTCGATGATCTGGCAGACCACGCGGGGGCTCAGGGTGTCCCACACCACGAAGGCGCCGCCCACCAGCAGGCTGCGGTGGAACAGCTCGTGGGGGTGGGAGAAGACGGAGAACATGCCCAGGAAGACGTCGCTGGCGTCGAAGCCGAAGCCCTCGACCCCGGACAGGGCGTTCATGAGGATCTGGCGGTGGGTGGTGATGGCGCCCTTGGGGCGGCCCGTGGTGCCCGAGGTGTAGTTCAGGTAGCAGACCGTGTCGGGGGTGGCCTCGAAGGGCGGCGGCTCGGTGGGCTGCTCGGCCAGCTCGTCGTAGCGGGTCTGGCCGATGGCGCCGGGCTCGCCCACGTACACGATGCGGCGGGGGTCGGGCAGGGCCGGGGCCAGGTGGGTGAGCAGGCTGTCGAACTTGGCGTCGGCCAGCAGGGTGCGCATGCCCACAGTCTGGAGCTGGTCCAGCAGGCGGTCCTGGTGCAGCTTGAAGTTGACCGGGCAGAGCACGGCGCCGATGCGAGCGCAGGCCAGGAAGGTGATGACCACCTCCGGGCGCTTCTCGGTCAGGATGCCCACGGGATCGCCGGGCTGCACGCCCACGCTGCGCAGCAGCCAGGCCAGCTGGTTGACCTCCCGATCCAGCTCGCTCCAGCTCAGCTGGCGTTCGGCCCCGAGCAAGGCGGGCTGGTCTGGGAGCTGAGCGGCGGCGGCACCGAGCGCCTGGCCCAGGGTGGCCTCGCGGACCTCGGGGATGAGCACGGGCATGGTGGATCTCCGTGGGGCGCGGTGGGTTAGCCCGGCTCCGAAGAGGGTGTCAACCCGGTGTGCCCAGCGACAGGGTGGGGCCCCGTGAGCTTGGGTACGGGCTCGGCGATCCAGCCGTGCCCCAGCGGGCTATAGTCCCATGGTCCGATTGTGGGCGGCCCGTGGCGGTGCCGCTCACTACGAACGCGGCAGGTCGCCGCAGCACCACGCCCTCTGGACCAACGGTCGCGCCCAAGATGGAGACACCTATGACGCTCACCACCCTGCCCAAGCTGTCCACGCTCATCGTCCTGGCCTTCGCCCTGCCCATGCTCGCCTGCGGCGACAAGCCGGACGACACGGGCCCCGAAGGCGACACCGACACCGACACCGACACGGACTCGGACACCGACGCCGACTCGGACAGCGACACCGACACCGACGCCAGCGGCACCTTCGCGGGCACCGTGCTGCTCGAGGACGGCTCGGCGGGCGCCGGTGAGGTGCAGCTGTGCAGCAGCTTCTGCATGACCCAGCAGCTGGGCGGCGACGGCAGCTTCCTGTTCTCCAACCTGCCCACCGATCGCTACGGCATTCACGTCGAGCTCAGCGAAGACATCGCTCAGGGCTTGTTCTTCTTCGACGTCGAGAGCGCCATGGACAACGTCATGGCCAGCCCCTACTACGCCCTCGAGTGGGATCACGAGACCGAGATCGCCGACGGCGGCACGGCCACGGTCAACATGGGCGGCAACCTCTTCGTGGCGGTGGACACTCGCGCCCTCACCCTGCCCCTGGGCATCACCGACTACCTCATCAAGGGCGCCTACGTGCGGCCGGACCTCTATCCCGACACCTCCAGCGTCGATGGTGAGCTGGTGGCGGCCTGGTTCCTGGGTCCCTTCAACGGCTCCTTCGATCCCCCCGCGGCCTTCTCCATCCAGCAGGACTTCGGCCTCGAAGAAGGCACCGAGCTGCAGATCTGGGTGGCCGACTACCTGGGCGCCGACTGGGCCTCGGGCGGCACGGCCACGGTGCAGGGCGACGGCAGCATCGTCAACGACAGCGGCTCCGGCATCCTGTACACCACCACCGTGTTGCTGACCAAGTAGCGTCATGCTGCGCGGGGCTGCCCTGTCGCTGGTGTTCCTCGGGCTGGCGGGCTGTCCCCCGCAGGCGCAGGACTCGGGCCCGCCGCTGCCTGGCAGCGGCAGCCTGCTGGCCCTGAGCTACAACGTCCACGGCCTGCCGCCGGAGATCACGGGCGACGACACCACCGCCCGGCAGCAGGACATCGCGCCCTTGCTGGCGGCCTACGACATCGCCGCCCTGCAAGAGGACTTCATCGAGTCCAACCACGAGGTCCTGGCGGCCGCCAGCGACCATGTCACCCAGCGTTGGTTCGACGAGGTGCTGGATGGGCGGGCCTACGGCTCGGGGCTGGCCGTGCTGGCCGAGCACGTCGAGGTTCTCTACCTGCCTCGGCACTACAGCGAGTGCTACGGCACCCTCGACCACTCGGGTGACTGCCTGGCCAGCAAGGGCTTCCAGCTGCTGCGCCTGCGGCTGGGCGCCGGCACGTTGGACCTGTACAACACCCACCACGAAGCTGGCGGTGGCGACGAGGACAACGCTGTGCGGCTGGGTCAGGTCCAGGAAGTGTTGGCGGCCATGGACGAACACAGCGCCGGCCGCGCGGTGCTCTTCCTGGGCGACTTCAACCTGCACGGCGACGACCCCGAAGATCAGCCCTGCATCGACCTCTACACCGGCTTCGGCCTCCAGGACGCCTGCGACGCCATCGGCTGCGAAGACCCCGGGCGCATCGATCGCGCCTGGTTCCGCAGCGGTGACGCGCTCGAGCTCGAGCCCACCAGCTGGGAGGTCCAGGAGCACTTCGTCGACGCGCTGGGCGAGCCCCTGTCCGACCACGAGCCCATCGCGTTCGGGTTCGACTGGGCGGTGTTGTAGGGGGCGGCGTCGAGCACGGTGGGCACCGCCCCCACTGGAGCTACCACACCTGGTCTTCGGGCTCGGCCGAGCGCAGGCCCCAGCCCAGCCGGTAGACATAGGCCGAGCGGATCTCGTAGTAGCCGTCGCTGCCCGTGGCCAGCTGCTCGGTGCCGAGCATCACACCGAAGCTCTCGGGGCTGACCAGGTTCATGTCCTCATCGACCTCGAGGGCCCAGCCGTAGGCGGTCTGGTAGCCGTTGGCCAGGCTGCCATCGACGTACTGGTTCGAGCCGAAGACGTAGGGCTGCCAGTCGTTCTCCCAGTCGGTGAACCAGCCGACGATGGAGGCCTCGAGGCCCGGGTCCAGGGGGCCCACCGTGACCTCGAAGGCCACGCTGATCACCGCGTGAGGGTCCTGGCCCCACAGCGCTGGGTCCAGATCGGTGCAGTCTGTGGTGGTGGGGATGAGGGTCAGCTCCCAGTCCAGCCAGGCCTGGGACCAGGCGGAGCCCGGGTTGCTCTCCAGCTCGTAGAACAGCGAGCAGACATGCCCGACCTCGCCCTCGGTGAAGTACTCCTCCTCCATCAGCACGATCTCCATGATGGGGGGCTGCTCGAGGCCGGAGATGGTCACGGGCACGATGGCGCCGTCCTGGGAGCCCAGCAGCAGGTTCCAGCCCCAGTAGTCGGTGGAGAACCAGTCCACGTCGGTGTCGGCGTCGGCATCCGTGTCCGAGTCCGTGTCCGAGTCCGAGTCCGAGTCCGTGTCCGTGTCCTCCTCGGGCCCTGTGTCACCGCCCGCGCAGTCGGGTGACCCGGTGCAGCCGTCGTCGTCGCAGTCGAACAGGCCGTCATCGTCGTTGTCCGCTCCGTCGCTGCAGTCGTATGCGTTGCGGCCCTCGGGCAGGGCGCAGGCCGCCAGCAGGAAGAGGCACAGGAACGAGGGCACGGGCGCCTCCGGAGCTCGAGGTGCCTGTGGATTGTAGCAGCAATGCCCGCGGGGATAGGTGCCTCTCCCCATGTGAGCTGGAGTGCCCCATGCGTCGCTACGAGGTCCAGGACAGCTTCGGTCTCGACAACCTCCGCCTGGTCGAGGCCCCCGTGCCCGCCGTGGGCCCCGGGCAGGTGCGGCTGCAGGTGCGGGCCTGCTGCCTCAACTACCGGGACCAGCTGATGGTGCGGGGCCACTACGATCCGCGCCTGCCCTTGCCCTTCGTGCCCTTGAGCGACGGCGTGGGCGAGGTGGTCGAGCTGGGTGCGGGCGTGTCCCGGGTGGCCCTGGGCGATCGGGTCTGCGCCACCTTCGCCCCCACCTGGATCGCTGGCGAGCCCGATCCCAGCGCCGTGCGCCTGACCCGGGGCGGGGTGGTGTCAGGGATGCTCAGCGAGCAGGTGGTGCTGGGGGAGCAGGAGCTGGTGCCTGTGCCCGACCACCTGAGCGACGTCGAGGCGGCCACGCTGCCCTGCGCCGCGCTCACCGCCTGGTCGGCCCTGGTCACCTATGGCGGGGTCAAGGCCGGCGACGTGGTGCTCACCCTGGGTAGCGGCGGCGTGTCGGTCTTCGCCCTGCAGCTGGCGCGCCTGCTGGGCGCCCGGGTCATCGCCACCACCAGCTCCGCCGCCAAGGCCGAGCGCCTGCTGGCCCTGGGGGCCGAGGCTGTCGTTCGTTACGACGAAGATCCGCGCTGGGGCACGGCCGTGCGCCAGCTCACGGGGGGGGTGGATCACGTGGTCGAGGTGGGCGGGGCGGGCACCCTGGCCCAGTCCCTGGAGGCCGTGCGACCGGGGGGTACGGTGTCGCTGATCGGCGTGCTGGCCGGAGTGCGCGAGCCCCTGAGCGTGCTGCCCGTGCTGATGAAGCAGGTGCGGGTGCAGGGCATCCTGGTGGGGCACCGCCAGGGCTTCGAGGCCATGAACCGGGCCATCGCGGCCCACCAGCTGCGGCCGGCGGTGGACCGGGTGTTCCCCTTCACCCAAGCGCGGGCGGCCTTCGAGCACCTTGCCAGCGGCATGCACTTCGGCAAGGTGTGCCTGCAGGTGGGGTAGGCGCGGCCCGGATCAGGGCGTGTAGCTGGTGAGCACCGTGCTGTCGGCCTTGACCCCGCCCACGGCGGGGGCGATCCACGAGGTGGAGACGTTCCCGTCGGTGGTCAGGGTGGTGCGCAGGGCCGTGTAGGTGCCGGCGGGCACCGTGACGGTCTCCTCGGCGGTGATCCGGCCCGAGGTGGCGAAGGTGTAGGTGGTGGTCTCGCCGCTGGCGCCGTCCAGGGTCGTGCCGCTGACGTTGTTGTTCCAGCTGTCGCCCACTGTGGGGTTCGCCGGGGTCACCAGGTAGCCGCTGTAGGTGGAGGTGGTGGTGCCCGCGTAGTCGTAGCTCGGGCCCACCGTGTGGTAGTCGGCCACGTTGCGGGTGTACCAGAGCCCCTGGGTGTCGCAGCGGTAGCTGGTGCGCATGTCGTAGGTGGTGGTGTAGTCGCCCGAGGTGATCTGGGAGTCCACCACCATCTCCACCGTGGCCCCGTTGATGCTGCTGACCCTGGAGTTCTGGTACCCGCTGATGGCGCCGGTGTACTCCCAGCTCCAGGCGCTGCCCACCCCGCGGATGCCGGAGTAGCCGCCGCAGAGATCGGGGTCGGCATCGGCGTCGGTGTCGGCGTCGGCGTCGGCGTCCCCGTCCGCGTCGGTGTCGGTGTCGGTGTCCGCGTCGGCATCGGTGTCCGCGTCGGTGTCGTCCGGGGCCGCTGTGCAGTCCGTGCCCTCTTTGTCACCGCAGCCCGCGGCGAGCAGGAGCAGGGTGGCCAGGAGGGTGCTGAGCGCGGTGGAGGTGGGCGCTGGCGTCATGGTGAGCCTGTGTGACGGGTGGTTGTCTGTGCCCTATCTCCACTTGCGCTCAGCGGCTTTCCATGTGATCTCTCTGGCAGCAGCGCCGGTGCGGAGGTGTGCGTGAGGAGACGAACGGACATCATCCAGGTGCTCGCCTCGAGCTTGTTTGCCCTGCCCGCTTGCGGACCGTCCGGGTTCGACGACACGGCCGCACCCTGCGCATCAGGCGCGGGCGATCCCGTGGATCTCGTCCCGTGGCTGCGCATCCGCGCCAGCGGCACGCGCCCCGCCGAGGACCACGACTGGCCCCGGGAGGCGGACGCAGGCGCCTCGACCCTGCGCGACGATCTGGCCAGCAACGGCTGGCAGCCTCCCGCAGAGGAAGCTGCAGTGCTCGCGCTGGACCTTCAGCCCTGGCTGGGCCGGTCCTTGAGCCTGGACGCCATCGAGGCCCGCTGGGAGGGGGAGGAGCCCGATCTGTCGGTGGCGCTGCTCCCTGGCTGTGGCCTCGGGGCCGCCGTCGAGCTGGCCTGGGGCGACCCGAGCCAGCCCCTGAACCTGGGCGGCCGCTGTGCCGGCTGCGTGGAGCTGCGGGTGCTGGGGGGCGAGGACACGGTGCTCGCGGCCCTGACCCTGACCAGTCGGGACGAGGACCTCGAGATCCCGAGCCTGGATCTCGGCACCATCGAGCCGGCGGGCGAGCTCCACACTGGCTCTGGGGTCATCGAGGGCTTCTACGGTCAGCCCTGGTCCTGGCGGGAGCGGCAGGCGGCCATGGTGACCCTGCGCCGCGGGGGCATGGACCTGTACGTCTACGCCCCCAAGGACGACCCCTACCACCGGGATCGGTGGCGGGAGCCCTACCCTCAGGTCGAGCTGGACGCCTTCACGGTGCTGGCGGCCACGGCCAGGGCGCTGGAGGTCGAGCTGGTGGTGGGCGTCAGCCCCTTCATCGATCTGGACCCCAGCGACGAGGACGACTACGCGCTGCTGCGGGACAAGCTGCAGGGCTTCGCGGAGCTGGGCGTGGGCGGCGTGGCGCTGCTGGCGGACGACATCGAGCTCGAGGTCGATGTCGTGGTGGATGGTGAGCTGGGCGGGCTGCACGCCACCTTCGCCGACCGCCTGCTGGCCGACCTGCGGGCCGAGCATCCGGGCATGGGCCTGTGGTTCGTGCCCACGGTCTACAGCGACGAGCGCCTGGCGGACTGGGAGGGCGCCCCTGCCTACCTCGAGGCATTGCAGGCTCTGGACCCCTCCATCCGCGTCATGTGGACCGGCCCGGGCACCTTCGCCGAGGCCATGCAGGCGGCGGATCTCGAGGATGTGCGGTCCCTCATCGGCCGCGACCCCACCATCTGGGACAACTACTGGGCCAACGACGCCTGGGACCTGCTCCAGGGTCGGGTACACCTGGACAGCTACGACGGGCGCGGGTCCGATCTGGCGGGGGCCGTGCAGGGCGTCGGCGTGAACCCCATGATCCAGGGCTCCCTGTCCCGGCTGAACATCGGCGCCCTGGCGGCCTGGCTCGATGTCCCCGACCCCGAGACCGATCTGCGTGGCAGGGTCAGCGCCTCCACCCAGGAGACCCAGCTCGGCTACGGCCTGGGGCGAAGCCAGAGCCAGGACGCCCTGCTGCTGGCTCTGCTCATGGAGGCCTTCGACGGCAACGGCCTGACCATGCCGGCCCATCCACGGCTGGTCGCCGCCGTGGAGGACCTGGCCTCCGATCCGGCTGACGGGGGCGGTGAGCTGCTCGAGCTGCTGGCCTGGCTGACCACCGCTGGCTCCCGCCTGCACCACAGCGGCCTGGACAGCGAGCTGGTGGACGAGCTGGTCCTTCCCACCGACAAGCTGCGCCACGAAGGCCTCGCGGGGCTGTGGGCCATGGCGGCTCTCCACGAGCGCCTGGCGGGTGGCGAGGGCGCCGCCGCCCTGGAGGAGGCCCGGGCCGAGCTCGATCTCTCCGCCGAGTCCCGCTTCGTGTTCAGCGCGGGCGTCCTCGAGGACCTGGTGGAGGCCGTGGCGGCCGTGCCTGTGCAGGATCTGGGGCTGGCGCCCCCCACGGCGCTTCCCCACGCGCGCCCTGGCTGCACCGTGGGCCAGCCCATGGCCTGGCAGCCCATCCTGGGGACGCCCCTGGTGGAGGCCTTCGGGCTGCCCGGGGCCAGGACCGTCGACGGCGTGATCCACTGGACCCCACCCCACGCCGGCAGCTGGCAGGTGGTGGTCACCGCCCGCAACGCCGCCGGCGCTTGGGCCTGGCTGGAGACGGATCTGCGCTGCTGGCCGGGGTGAGCCAGAGGACCGCAGCGGGAGCCATCGCTCGGTCATGCCGATAGGTTCCGGGTCAGGTGCCACCATGGGTCACGTCCTGCTGCTGCTGATGCTCGCCTGCACACCCCGGGGTGTGGTGCTGCCGGGCGACCCGGACAGCGGCTCAGCGCCTGACGACTCGTCGCTGCCTGCCCGCGACACCGCTGGCGCCGAGCAGATCCCCGACGCTCCCGATCCCACCGACGCTGTCTTCGATCCGGGGGAGGTCCACAGCATCGTCCTCACCATGGACGCGGCGTCCTGGGCCGACATCTCGGGGGACCCCTGGGCCAAGAACTGGCATCCGGCGAGCTTCGAGTGGCAGGGCGAGGCTGTGGACGGGGTGGCGGTCCGGGCCTTCGGGGCGGGCAGCCTGGTGGCGGGCAAGCCCTCCTTGAAGCTGAGCTTCGACCGGCTGACCCCGGGGCAGAGCTGGCGCGGGCTGGACGAGCTCAAGCTGGACAACTCCTCCCAGGACGCCGGCTTCCTCAACGAGCGCGTGGGCACCGAGGTGATGCGCGGCATGGGGCTGCCCGCCGCCCGCACGGGCTGGGCCCAGGTCGCCGTCAACGGCGCCGCCGTGGGCTTCTTCGTGGTGATGGAGCCCATCGACGATCGCTACGTGGAGCGCTGGTACGGCCACGACGACGGGCACCTGTACTCCACCAACGAGCACTACTATGGCCTGGGGTTGAATCCCACGGCCGACACCATGCTCACCTGGTACGAGCCCCAGACCTCGACGGGCGGCGACGGCCAGGATCTGGTGGATCTCGTGCAGGTGATCGAGTCCGGCGGCGACGAGGCGCTGCTGGCGGCCCTGGACCTGGAGCAGTTCATGCGCGTGTCGGTGACCCGCTCGGTCATGGGCAGCCTGGACGCCTTCTCGGCCGATGGGAACAACTTCTACCTCTACGACGACCACGGCTCGTGGAAGCTGCTGCCCTGGGACTTCGACGCCGAGCTCGGCTACCCCTCCTACTTCGACACGGCGCTGGTGGTGGACCCCTGGCAGCCCTGGGCCACCTCCCCCTGGTCGGCCAACTGCGTCACCGGTGCCGAGTACGAGGATCCCGTGCTGAAGCGCGCCATCGCCATGGGCCTGGATCTGCAGGCGGTCATCGACCAGGCCCTGGACGGTCCCCTGCGCTGGGAGGTGGTGAGCCTCCTGGTGCGGCAGTCCGCCGACCTCATCCGGGAGCCGGTCTGGGACGACTACCTGGGCTACGGCCCGCGCTTCGAGTGCCGCCAGGCCAACCTCCTGCTCTTTCTGCACACTCGGCTGAGCGCCCTGGCTGGAGAGGAGGTGGACAGCTGTCCCGAGGCCGAAGCGGGGGTGCTGCGGGCCGCGGAGCTGGCCCCCAGCGGGACCGTGGGCTGGGGCAGCCTGGTGGTGGACGGCACCGGATACTGGGGACCGGGCTTCGTGGTCAACGGCCAGCACCACTGCACGGGCCTGTTCGCCCATGCGCCCAGCGTGGTGACCCTCACCGTGCCCACTGGCTACGGCTCGCTGCGGGGTGGGGTGGGCCTGCAGGACTGGAACCGCAGCACGGTCTGCGACGACGGGGCCATCTTCTCCGTCCAGCAGGACGGCACGACTCTGTGGACCAGCGAGATCGTGCGCGGCTACCAGGACGCCGTGCCGTTCGGACCGCTGACCGTGCGGCCGGGGGAGCTGCAGCTGGTGGCGGGGGACAACGGCAGCTACTCCTGCGACACCACGGCTTGGCTGGACCTGGAGCTGGGTCCGGGGTGAGCCCAGGGCGCCTGGATCGCGCTACCATAGGGCGCATGCGCACCTCCATGTTCCTTCCGCTCCTGCTCTGTCTCGCCTGCGATCCCCTCGTGAACTGCGAGGAGGCCATGTGCGGAGAC